>CAYGAO010000089.1:0-10558 GCA_964347715.1 uncultured Acidobacteriota bacterium | reverse complement strand
TATTCCTGACGAACAAGGCGCCCTATCTGGCGTTCGCCGAGGGCTGCCTCCGGGGCCAGGCGGCATGTCTGGGAATCCTGAACAGCCTTCCCTTCGATTGGCAGGCGCGCCGGTTCGTCGAGCTCAACCTGAATTTCTTCATCCTCGACGGGCTCGTCGTTCCCGATCTCGATGACGAGGGCTTCGAGGCGGTCGCGGCAGCCGCGGCGCGACTCTCGGCGGTGGACGGTCGGTTCGCAGCCTTCGCGGCCGCTTCCGGGGTCGCTTGCGGCCCGCTCGACGACGGAGAGCGCACCCGGCTGCGCGTCGAAATCGACGCCCGCGTGGCGCGCGGCTGGAAACTGGACCCCGCCGATCTGTCGGTCCTCTTCGAGGACTTCACGACCCGAGCGGTCCCGCTCGCCTACCGCGAGGCGCTCGTCGCCCGGCTCGGAGAGCTTCGGTGAAGCGTACGAGACCGACCACGGGTCCGCTCCGCGCGCCGATGACGGATTCGCGCCCCGAGCTGGTCGAAAACCGCGAGTTGACCCACGCGGAAGCGCTCCTCTTGCTCGCTGCCCGTCACCCCCGCTCGCGGAGACTCTCGATCGCGACCGGGTACCTGAACCTCTCCGGGCTGCGCCACCTCGCCGAGCTGGCGCGAGATGGACGCCACTCCAGACTGCTGATCGGCGCCCAGCCGACCCTCGGCGCCGACGGGCCGCCCGAAGTGTTCGAGAAGTACCGCCGGGAGTTGGATCTCGACCGCAACTACGCCGCCTTCCCCCCGAGCCGCCACGCCAGCGAGCTCGCCGAAGTCCAGCAGTGGCTCGCTCGTCCGGGCGCCGAAGTGCGCCGGTACCAGACCCGATTCCTCCATGGCAAGGCTTATCTGTTCGAGGATGAGAGTGCGCTCGTCACCTCGGCGAACCTGACCGCAGGGGGACTCTCGAAGAACCTCGAACTCGGGCTCGTGCACTACCAGCCCGGCGTCGTGATGCAGGCCCTGGCCTGGTTCGAAGGGTTGTGGACGGGCTCGCCCGACTGGAAGCAGGAGCTGCGCGACCTGCTGAGCGCCTCCCCGCTGCGGATCGCCGATCCGCGTCTGGTCTTTCTCCGGGCGCTCCTCGACCTCTACGGGGAGGGGAGCGCTGACGACGCCGAACCGAAGAGAGTCCGCCTCGCTTCCTTCCAGCTGGATGGTTACCGACGGGCGCTCAATATCCTCCGCGCGCACCACGGTTGCGTCTTCGCCGATGGTGTGGGTACCGGCAAGACCGAGATCGGTCTTGCCGTCATCGAGGAGTATGCGCTCCGCCGGGGCCAGCGGGCGCTCGTGGTCGCTCCGGCCCAACTCGTGGAGATGTGGAGGAAGCGGGTCGCTCGGGCCGGACTCCCCGCCGAAGTCGTCAGCTACCACAGCTCGCCACCGACGAACAGCTGGTTCGCGGGAATGCCGGGAAACGCCGCCGCCATCTGAGCAACGACAAGGACATGTTCCGGCTCGTGGTCGCCGACGAGGGCCACGCCTTCCGCAATCCGGACACGACCTGGTACCGGGCGCTCTCCCGTCTGATGGGTGGCGAGCAGAAGGATCTGTTGCTGCTCACGGCGACGCCGATCAACAACGGCCTCCTGGATCTCTACCACCTCATCAGCGTCTTCGCCCGCCACGACCGAGCTTTCGCGAAGCACCACATCGGCTCGCTGCGCGGGCTGTTCGAGCGCGCCGGAGCGAACCGTCGCGACCCCGAAGACGCGAACCCCGACGCGCTGTTCCCGCTCGCCGACCTGGTGAGCGTTCGGCGGGACCGGCGATTCATCGAGGAGCACTATCCGGATGCGGTCTTCCCCGACGGCGCCACGGTCCGCTTCCCGAAGCCGAAGCTGACCACCGAGCGCTACGACCTCGACGCCGCGGCTCCGGGACTCGTCGTCGACATCACCGGGGCGATCGAAGCCCTCACGATGGCGCGCTACCGCCCGGGCGCCTACCGTTTCGGAGGCGGAAAGCAACCGGCCCGGGAAACGACCCTCGCCGGGCTCCTTCGGTCCCTGGTCCTGAAGCGCTTCGAATCCTGCTGGGAGGCCTGCCGCCTCACCGTGGCGCGGATGGAGAAAGCCCACGGAGTCGCCCTCCGCGCCTGGGAGGAGGGTTTCGTCGCGACTGGCCATGTACTCCGGGAAGCGGCCGACCTCGCGGAAACCGGTTTCGCGGAGTTCCTCAAGGAGCAGTTCGACGACGACGAGAACGCCCCGTCCAGCGAGTTCAAGGCGTGCTACGCGAAGGATCTGGAGAAGGACCGCCGCCTGCTCCGCCGCATTCTCGAACGGCTCTCGTCGCTGAGGGCGAAGCGGGATCCCAAGATCGAGGTGCTGAAACGCCTCATCGAAGAATCCCCGGCGCAGAAGGTGATCGTGTTCTCCGGCTTCGCCGACACGATCCGCTATCTCGACGAACACCTGCCTCCCCGAATCGCCGGCAAGGAACGGATCGCGGTGGTCGGCGCCGAGACGGACCCCGACGAGCGGATGCGGATGCTGAGTCGCTTCTGCCCGAAGTCCGTCATCGGCCCCGACCACATACCGGATGACGGGGAAGTGGATCTGCTCCTCGGCAACGATGTGCTCTCGGAGGGGCAGAACCTCCAGCAGGCGGCCGCCGTGATCAGTTACGACATGCCGTGGAATCCGCAGCGGGTGGTGCAGCGCTACGGGCGGGTGATTCGGCTGAGGAGCGATCACGACCGGGTCTAGCTGACGACGATGCTCCCCGAACCCGGCGAGCTCGAACCGATCCTGAAGCTCGAAGCCACGATCCGCCACAAGCTGGCGGCGGCGCAGATCTACGGTCACGAGACTCCGGTGCTCGAAGAGGAACGGGACCGAGTGCGGGTCTTCGCGGGCCGGTTGGTCGAGGGCGACCTGGCGCTGCTCGATCCGGACGGTGGCGGCGATCCCGCCGCCGTGTTCAGCGGCGAGGAAATGCGCGCGTTCCTCGCCCGCTGGATCCACGAGGAGGGCGCGAAGAGGCTGAGGGAGCTTCCGTGGGGCACGGGCGCGGTGTTTCGCCAGGGGCCGGGCGTGCCCTCGCGAGGCGACCCCGGCGTCTTCTTCGCCTTCCGCACGAAGGGCGACGACCGTTACTGGCGTCAGGTGCGACCGAACGGGACGACGCGTCCGGAGCCCGTGTCCTCCATACTGCGCCGGATCATTCCCGGAGACGCTCCTGGTCTCGACGAGCCCCGGGCGGATCTCGAAGCCGCCTGGCGCGCCGCCACCGCTTCGGTCGTCGAGGAACACAACGCCCTCGCCGACAGCCAGGAAGGAGAGGAATCGCTCGGCCCCATGCAGGCGTGGGCGCTCGACCTCCTGCGGGATCCCGAGGTTCCGCTCCCGCCCGGGGCGGATGACGCGGCGGCGGCACTCGCCGCGGGCCGGGGCACGATCGTCCGCCGGACCCTCGGCGAGATCCGCCGGAGCGTCGAGACGCAGGCGATTTCGCAGGGCGAGGCGGCGCTCCGCGTCGTCGAGCTCGTCCGGGAGGAAGGACTCCGCCCGGTGGATCCTCCGGCGCGGGTCGAGCCGATCACCGCCGCCGATCTCGGCGTCGTCTGCTGGATGGAGGTGCTGCCCGCCGGTTCGGAATGAGTCGCCCGGCGGCCCGGCCCTCACCCGGTCGGTCCCGCGAAGAGGGAATCGCCCGGATCGCGCTGGAGAACCGGGGCCCCGGGCGCGACTTCCGTCGCGGGATGTCCGAAGTCGCCGCGGCTACCGTTCTACGGTGCAGCTACCGTCCTGACAGCGAACCGTGACGGCGTCGGGGCATCCCGTCGTAACGATCTCCACGAGGAGCTCGGCGTCCTGTCCCCCCGCGCCTTCCCACCAGTCCGTCTCCTGGTCGCTCGGCCAGTCGAACGACAACTCGTCGCGCATCCGGCTCCCGTCGCGGGTAGCGATCCACGAGCGCAGCCGAGCCGCGAGGAACGGTTCGTAGGCAACCTCTCTACCGTCGACGGCGGTCCAGGGAGCGGGAGCGGCGTGGTAGGGCCGACGGATCCGCACCAGCGGGCGGCGCGTCCCCGCCGGTCGCTGGATCGTGATCTCGTTGCGAACCCGATATGGGGGATCCCCCTCTCGGGGCCGGCTGGCCGTGACCTCGGGGACGACGCAGCGAGCCGCAGGGCTCGACCCCTCGACGGCCGGCGACCAGTCCGATGCAGCGACAGTCGAACTCGCGGAACTGCGGACTCGCAGCCAGGCGGTGGTGTCCGGTTCCACCGGGAGCCGATACCGGTGGGTGGCCATCCAAATCGCGCTCCGGGCGCCGATCCGGTCCTCCCAGAACGCCCACTCCACCTCGTACCCCAAGGTGGATGTCGCCGAGATCGGGACCGAGCTCGTCCGCGCGCCCGCGTCGTCGGCGGGGTCCCAGCTCCACTCGATGAAGTCCGCGCCGGTCGCCGACACCCGGAGCCCGGTGGGTATGGCCGGGCCTTTCGGCGCGGACCCCGACCCCGACCCCGACCCCGACCCCGACCCCGACCCCGGTTCGGGTTGGGGTCGGGGTTGGGGTTCCGGAACGGGAACGGGAACGGGAACGGGTTGGGGTTGGGGTTCCGGAACGGGTTGGGGTTGGGGTTGGGGTTGGGGTTCCGGAGCGGGCTCGGGTTCGGGTTCCGGTTGGCTAGCCGGCGCCGTCGGCGCCACCGGAATTCGAGCTGAGGGTTGATCTTCGCATCCCGAAGGCAGGAGAGCGACGCCCGCGAGCAGCGGAAGCCAGAGCGTCAGGGCGCCGGCGCGGTCTCGCACGCTCCGGGTGGCGGGATGGCGCCCCACCCGGCGAGCCCTCATCGCTCCGGCCGATCGGGGAGGTCGAGCCGAACCAGACCGGTCACCTCACCGGCGCGGACCGCGATCGGACCGAGGGCGAGGGCATCACCGGCATCGTACGAGCTGAGCGTCAGGATGTCCCCTCGGTACGCCAAGGGGACCTGTATCGGGCTGGCGCGCAGGCGGTAGTTGCCGGGGCGGAGACCCTCGATCTCGAAACGACCTCGGATGTCGGTGAACGCGCCCACTCCCTGTCGCCTGCTACCGAAGGTTGGGGAGGCCATGACATAGACATACGAAGCCGGGCCGCCGCGCACCGTCACCTCGCCGGCGATGCTGCCATCGTCGTTTCGGGTCGTGAGATCGGGACGGAGCAGTCGCGCCCCCGTCATGTCGTCCGGGAGGAGTCGCGCGTTCCAGTTCCGGCCGTAAGACATCAGCGGTGACGTGCCCCAGATGTCGGGCGTCTCGCCGAACCATTCGGCCCAGAGGTTCGGCGCCCAAGTGTGTTGGAGTCCCAGACAGTGGCCGAACTCGTGCATCAGCATCCAGATCGCTTGTCCACGGTCGCTGGAGAGGCGGGTACCGTCACGATAGGAGAGCACGACATTGCACCAGGTCAATTCCCAGATCGACTCGTCCTTCGCCCGAAGACTCAAGGCGGCGAACGTGGTCGGGTCTTCGGGATCCGTGCTGAACACCACGGCGGGCTGCCTCTCCGCCCGATGCCTGTCCCTGGTTGTCATGCCGCCGAGCCGCCAGCGGATGTCGGCGCCGGGCACTGCGGCCCATCGGGAGAGCGCCATCTCGATCGGCTCTCGAGCCTCCTCCGGGGTGACCCCGACCGCCTCCCAGCCCGGGTCATCGGCGACGATGAACCACTCGAGTGTCTCGCCAGGCGCCCAGACCGCAGGATCCCAGCGCGTGGCGTCCGCTGCCAGCGGCACCACTGGCACCCGCTCGTAGGCTTTCGGCATGAACCGGTAGGCGTCGCCAGCCTTGACGACGAGGCCGGCCGCGACCGCGCTGGACGCGAAGAGCCATGCCCGCCGGAACCACTGCCTGGTGGCGTCGCTTCGCCCCGGGAGGATCATCGGCGCTGAAAGATACCAGCCCCTTTCGGAACGAGCCGTTGGAATGGCGTTCGACGGTCTCCCCTGCTCGGCGTCCCCCGGTTTCGCGCAACTCACACAGAGCGAAGTGTTCGGTCGCTGTCGCTGCCCGGGCGCACCCGGAAATCACGAAGGGTGGCCTGAACCCCCTCGGATCACGGCCACCGACGGCGTTTCGACTCTTTCATCGTCGAGTGGTGGAGCGCGCGCCGCAGATCCACGGTCTGGTCGCCGCCCGGCTCGCTGGTTCCCGGGGCGTCCGGAGGTTGCGGTCTGTCCGAGGGCGCTACGGATCCACGGTGCAGCGCTGGCTGGTGCAGCGGACGGTGACGACTTCGGGGCATCCCGCGGCGGCGATCTCCAGGTGGAGGTCCGGGTCAAGGTCGGGCGCGATACCTTCGAACCAGACCGCGATATTGCGGTCGTGCGGCCAGTCGAACGACAACTCGTCGCGCACGGAACCCCCGCGGCGGGTCGTGGTCCACGAGCTGAAGCGGGCCACGAGGAACAGGTCGTGGCGCGCCCCGGGAATACCGGTGTCGTAGTAGGGCTGGAGGATCCGCACCAGCGGGCGGCGCGTCTCCGCCGGTCTATCGATCGTGACCCGGTTGTTGACCAGATACCAGAGCGCCCCGGCTTCGCGGGGCCGGCTCGCCGTGATCTCGGGTGCGAAGCAGCGGGCCGCCGGGCTCGAACCCGGGACCGCCGGCGACCAGGCCGATGCCTCGACATCAGGACGTTCGGCACTCCGGACTCGCAGCCAGGCGGTGGTGTCCGGCTCCACCGGGAGCCGATACCGGGGTTCGGTGGTCCGGATCGCGTTCCGGGCACCGATCCGGTCCTCCCAGAACGCCCACTCCACCTCGTACTCCGCGCTCGTCGGCGCGCCTGCACCCTCGGTGGGGTCCCAGCTCCACTCGATGAAGTCCGCACCCACCGCGGACGCCCGGAGCGCGGTCGGCCCGGCCGGGCCCTCGGGCTCCGGTTCGGGCTCCGGCTCCGGTTCCGGAGCCGGCTCGGGTGTCGAAGTCGGCGGAACCACCGGAGCCCGAGCCGGAGGCTGATCGCCGCCGCATCCCGAGACCACGAGAGCGATGCCGGCGAGGGCAGGGGAGAGCGTCCACGCCGCCCGGCAAGGCGTCATCGCTCCGGTCGGACCGGAAGTTCGAGCCGAACCAGGCCGGTCACTTCCCCGGTGCGGACTTCGATCTGACCGAGGGTGAGGACATCACCGGTATCCACCGTACCATCGGAAATCACGAACTCTCGATGCGCCGAGGGTATTCGTATCGAGCCGGCGCGCAGGCGGTAGCCGCCGGGGCGGAGACCCTCGATCTCGAAACGGCCCCGGTCGTCGGTGAACGCCCCCACGCCCTGGCGCTCGGAACCGAAGGTCGGGGAAGCGACCACATAGACGTACGCGGCCGGATCGCCACGCACCGTCACCTCGCCGGCGATGCTGCCGTCGTCGTTTCGGGTCCCTGCGAGATCGGGACGGAGCAGCCGCGCCCCGGTCATGTCGTCCGGAAGAAGCGCCGTGTCGCGTTCGCCGTAAGACATGATCGGCGCCCCGCCCCAGAGATCGGGCCCGTCGCGCAACCACGCGGACCAGGTGTTCGAGGCCCAGGTGTGGTCGAGCCCCAGGCAGTGGCCGAACTCGTGCGCCACGATCGCCTGGGCGTCGGCGCCGGAGAGGTCGGCGGCTCGATGCTGGTCGAGCACCAGGTCGCATTCGACGAGACGCTCGCCGGATTCGGCGTTCCCCTCGACCCACCAGTGGACGAACGAGAATCCGACCGCGGGGTGCTCGTTCACGGTCACCGTGTTCTCCCCGTCCCTCACTGGCCCCCCGGTCGACACCACGCCGCCGATCCGCCAGCGGATGTCGGCGCCGGGTACCGTCGCCCATCGGGACAGCGCCCTTTCGATCGGCCCTCGAGCCTGTTCCGGGGAGACTCCGGCCGCATCCCAGCCGGGGTCGTCGACGGCTAGGAAGAATTCGAGCGTCTGGCCCGGTCCCCAGACCGCGGGATCCCAGCGCATGGCGTCCGCTGCCACGGGCGCCGCGACGGTGTCGTGGTCGGGATAGAACCGGTAGGCCCCGGCAGCCGCGACGACGAAGCCCACCATGACAGCGCCGAACGCGTAGAGCCACACTCGCCGGAAGCACGGCCCGGCAGCCTCGCCTCGCAGGAAGACCATCGGTCACGAAGCCTATCACGGCGCCGATACGAAACGAGCCGCTCGGTCGGTGTCCCACCGGCCTGTGGACAAAGGTCCTTTTCGGGGAAACGCCAGCCGTTTGCGGGGGAATACCGGCGACGGGAGCGGACGGTGTATTCCGGCGGCGCGCGGGGAACGAACGGCCGGAACATCCCCCGCATGGCCCGGAAGCGAGCGTTCGGCCTCTCCGAGGCGATACCGGCGACGCTCGGCGGCCCGGCTCTTCCGGGCTTCTCTCCCGCCCGCCCCGCGAAAAGGGAGTCGCCCGGATCGAGCTGGAGACCGGGAACCCGTGCGCGGCGTTGCTCGCGGTCTGCCCGAAGTCGCCGGAGCTACCGCTCGACGGTGCATCGGCGGTTCTTGCACCGAACGGTTACGGCCTCGGCGCATCCCGCGGCCACGATCTCCAGGAGGAGTTCGGCGTCCTGCCCGTCCGCGCCTTCCCACCAATCCCGAACCTCCCGGTCGTGCGGCCAGTCGAACGACAACTCGTCGCGCACCAGATTCCCGCCGTGGGTCGTGGTCCATGAGCGGAGGCGGGCCGCGAGGAACGGCTCGTGGAGCAACTCGAAATCACCAAGATGGTCGGGATCGAAAGCGGCGTGGTAGGGCCGCTGGATCCGCACCAGCGGGCGGCGGGTCCCAGCGGATCGCTCGATCGTGATCCGGTTGCGAACCAGGTACCAGGGTGTCCCGGTGTGGGGCCGACTCGCCGTGATTTCGGGTACGACGCAGGGAGCCGCACGGCTCGACCCGGGAACGGCCGGCAACCAGTCCGATGCCGCGAACTCCGGACTCTCGGCCCTTCGGACTCGCAGCCAGGAGGTGGTTCCCGGCTCCACCGGGAGCCGGTACCGGGGTTCGGCCGTCCGGATCGCGTTCCGGGCGCCGATCCGGTCTTCCCAGGGTGCCCACTCCACCTCGTACTCCGAACGCGTCTGCGCGCCCGCGTCGCCGGCGGGGTTCCAGGTCCACTCGATGAAGTCCGCACCCGTCAGGGCCACCCGGAGCCCGGTCGGGGTGGCTGGGACTTCCGGTTCGGGCTCGGGTTCCGGTGCGGGTTCGGGTTCGGGCTCGGGTTCCGGTTCGGGTTCGGGTTCGGGTTCGGGGGCCGACGCCGGCGGAACCACCGGAAGTCGATCCGGGGGTTGATCGTCGCATCCCGAAAGCAGGAGAGCGACGCCCGCGAACAGGGGAAGCCACAGCGTCAGGGCGTCGCCGCGGTCTCGCCCGGTCCGGGTGGCGGGATGGCGCGCCGCCCGGCGCGTCCTCATCGCTCCGGCCAGTAGGGGAGGTCGAGCCGAACCAGGAAGGTTACTTCACCGGGGCGGACCGCGATCCGACCGAGGGCGAGGACATCACCGGCATCGAGCGTGGCGTCGATGCTCCACGAATCGTGGGTGCGCATCAGGCCTCTGTATCGGGCTGGCGCGCAGGCGGTAGCTGCCGGGGCGTAGCCCCTCGATCTCGAAACGGCCGCGGTCGTCCGTGAACGCCCCCACGCCCTGCCGCTCGAGGCCGAAGGTCGGGGAAGCGACGACATGGACATACGCGGCCGGATCGCCACGCACCGTCACCTCGCCGGCGATGCCGCCATCGTCGTTTCGGGTTCCTGCGAGATCGGGACGGAGCAGCCGCGCCCCCGTCATGTCGTCCGGGCGAAGTCGCGCGTCTTGGTCGAAGCGGTAAGACATCTGTGGCGCCGCGCCCCAGAGATCGGGCCGCTCGTTCAGCCACCCCGCCCAGAAGTTCGACGCCCAGGTGTGGGCGAGCCCCAGACAGTGGCCGAACTCGTGCGTCACGGTCGCCTGTCCGGCGACGCCAGAGAGATCGGCGGCGCGATGCTGGTCGAGCACCACATCGCACTCGACGAGATACCAGCCGGATTCGCCGTTCCACTCGTGCCACCGCCGGGTGAACGAGATTTCGATCGCGGGGTCCTCGTTCACGGTGACCGTGTTCCGATCGTCCTTCTCATACCCGGGCGTGGACACCACCCCGCCGATCCGCCAGCGGATGTCGGCGGCGGGCACGGCGACCCACCGCGAAAGCGCCTTTTCGATTGGACTTCGAGCCTCTTCGGGGGAGATCCCGGCCGCTTCCCAGCCGGGGTCGTCGCCGGCGAGGAAGAACTCGAGCGTCTCGCCCGGCCCCCAGACCGCCGGATCTCAGCGCAGGGCGTCCGCTGCCAGCGACACCATGAGGTCGTCGGCGTTCGGGTAGAACCGGTAGGCCTCGGCAGCCGCGACGACGAAGGCCGCCACGACAGTGCCGAACGCGTAGAGCCGCACCCGCCGGAAGCACCGCCCGGCAGCGTCGCTTCGCAAGAAGACCATCGGGCACGGACCCTATCAGCCTGTGGGAGAAAGGGTTTTCAGGGGGAGCGCCAGCGGTTGGCGGGGAAAGGCCGG
>CAYGAO010000088.1:0-10643 GCA_964347715.1 uncultured Acidobacteriota bacterium | reverse complement strand
GGATCGGCCGACCGACCCCGGCGCAGCCGCGAGCGGTCAGATCGGCGGCGCGGAGCGTGTCGGGTCGGCGGAGCGGAACCGGTGGAGCCGCGAGCGGTCGGATCGGCGGAGCGGAATCGGATCGGCGGAGCGGAGCCAGTGGAGCCGCGAGCGGTCGGATCGGCGGCGCGGAAGGAGTCGGGTCGGCGGAGTGGAACCGGTGGCGCCACGAGCGGTTGGGTCGGCGGGGCGGAACCGTCAGCGGATCGTCCAGCGATGGAGGCGCGACACATCCTTCACGAAGACCCGGCGCCCGGAGACGACCGGCTGGGTCCAGGTGTCGCTGTCCGCGACGCGGTAGCGGCGATGCTCCCGAAAGCCGTCGCGCGAGGCCTCGATCACGACGAGCTCGGCGTCGTCCTCGAGCGAGAGGATCCAGTCTCCCGCGCGCAGGATGGCGGCGTTTCCGGCCTGGCGCGGCGGGCTCGTCCAGAGCGTCGCCCCGGTCTCGAGATCGAGCGCGAAGTACTGCCCGCGGTTCCGGTGCGAGAGCCCGAAGAGCGTCGCGCCGGCGGCCACCGGGTTCGCCATGTGGAGCGAGACCTCGTCGGTAGCCCACGCCTCCTCGGTGACCCAGCCGCCCGCGCGGCGCACCGGCCGGAAGGCGACGACTCCGTTGTCGCGTCCGCTCTGGATCACGAGATCGCGGAAGCGCACCGGCGTCTGCGAGGTCGTGTCCGACGGGGTGGTGAACGGGCGGCTCCAGAGCAGCGCCCCGTCGTCGAAGCCCACCCCGACGAAGTGCTCCTGGGTGAACACCACGACCTGCTCCACGCCGTCGAACTCGAAGAGCATCGGCGAGCCGTAGGCCGGGCCGTCGCCGTCCCACGCCCAGTGGACCTCGCCGGATTCGGCGTCGAACGCGGTGAGCGCCCCGTCGTCGTGGCCGCCGAGGTGGACGATCACCCGCCCCTCGTGGACGAGCGGCGACATCGCCGTGTGGTAGAGCGGCTCCACTCCGGCTCCGGGGACCTGCCAGCGCATCTCGCCGGATTCGGCGTCGAACGCGGCGACGGATCCGGTCATGCCGTGGACGAAGAGCCGGCCGTCCGCCAGCGCGGGGGTGGATTTCGGGCCGGGGCCGTGCCGCCGGGTCGCGGGGCTCATGTCGAAGGGCGCGGGGTAGGCGGTGCGCCAGCGCGTCTCGCCGGTCTCCGGGTCGAGCGCGAGGACGACCTCGTCTTCGTCCTGACGGACGAACATCCAGAGCGTCTCCCCTCGCAGGATCGGGGTCGCGTAGCCGAGTCCCACCTCGACCGACCAGTCCTCCGAGAGCGTCTCGGGCCATTCGGCCGGGGCCGCGAACCCGGAGACGGCGCCGTCGCGTTCGGGGCCGCGCCACTGCGGCCAGTCCTGCGCGGCGGCGGGGGCGGCGATTCCCGTCGCCACCAGCGTTCTGAGCCATATCCTCATGCAGTTCCTCCGGGTCGGACGCCGCTTCCGGGCGCCCGCCCATTCTGACCCATGACGACCAGCAGCCGGTGGACAAAGCGCCCCGCACGGGAATCCGTCCTCGAAAAGATGGGGAACCCCACCGTCCGGGCGGACGCGGGGCGCTTTCCCCACCGGGTGGCGGCCCGAATCGCTCGGGCGATCCGTTCCGCCCGCTTTCGCGGGGAGGGAGGACCCTCCCCGGCGGCGCTCCGCGCCGCGTCTGTGCCCGGGGGACTTTCAACACAGCCTTCCAGAACGCAGCATCCCCGGAGCCGGCGCGCCGCGCTCCTGCTCTCCCTCGGGGCCGGCGCCTGCGCCCCGGACCCCGCCGACCTGCTGATTCTCGGCGGGGATATCCACGACGGGGGCGGGGGCGCGCCGTTCGTCGCCGACCTGGCGGTGACCGGTGACGAGATCGTCTTCGTCGGGGACGCGGCCGCCGCCGGAATCACGGCCGCCGAGACGCTCGACGGTTCCGGACTCCTCGTCGCTCCCGGCTTCGTGGACATGCACTCCCACTCGCAGATCGGCGCCGACTGGGGCCGGGAGGCGCTGCCGTTCCTCCATCAGGGAATCACCACGGTGGTCCTCGGGGTGGACGGCGGCGGGGTCCCCGAAGTCGCGGAGACCCTCGCCGGCTGGGAGGAGCGCGGGATCGGGGTGAACGCGCTCACCTATGTCGGCCACGGCGCGGTCCGGCGCCGGGTGCTCGGCTCCGAGGATCGCGCCCCGACGCCGGCGGAACTCGACGCGATGCGGGCGCTCGTGCGGAAGGGGCTCGAAGAGGGCGCCTTCGGCCTCTCCTCCGGGCTCTTCTATGTCCCGGGGACCTACGCCGAGACCGAGGAGGTGATCGAGCTCGCGCGCGTCGCGGCGGAGTTCGCCCCCGGGATCTACGACACCCACGACCGGGACCTCGGCGCTTCCTACCCGTCGTTCGGCTACCTGGCCTCGATCGCGGAGGCGATCCGGATCGGCGAGGAATCCGGGACGAAGGTCATCTTCAGCCACTTCAACGCCCAGGGCGCCCGAAACTACGGGCGGGCGCCGGAAGGAGCGGCGCTGGTCGAGGCGGCGCGCGAGCGCGGGGTTCCGGTCTTCGCGGCGCAGCATGTGTACACCGCGACCCAGTCGAGCCTCCGCGCCTACACCGTGCCGCGCTGGGCGTCGGCGGGCGGCCGGGAAGCGATGCTCGAACGCTTCCGCGATCCCGAGGTCGCCCGCGTCCTCGACGAGGCGACCGCGGAGATGCTCGCCATCCGGGGCGGGGCCGAGAAGATCCGGTTCTCCGACCCGAGACCCGAGCTGAACGGCAGGACGCTCGCCGAGGTCGCGGACGAACTCGGCGTTCCGCCCCCCGAGGCCGCGCGCCGCATCCTCGTGGAAGGGAACGCCTCGGTGATGAACATCGGGCTCTACGACCCGGTGAACACCGCCTTCCTCGCGGAGCAGGACTGGATGATGACCTGCACCGACGGCCGGGACATCGAGCCGGGGACCGCGGTCGGCCATCCGCGGGTGTACGGCGCGTTCACGAAGAAGCTCCGGGACCATGTGCTCGACGCGGAGCGGATTTCCATGCCGTTCGCGATCCGCAGCATGACCGGGCTCGCCGCCGAGTTCCTGGGGATCGGGGACCGCGGCCGGCTCGCCCCCGGGATGAAGGCGGACCTCGCGGTGCTCGATCCCGAGCGGATCCGGGACCGCGCCACCTACGACGACCCGCACCGGTTCTCCGAGGGAACGGTGCATGTGCTGGTGAACGGGGTCTTCGCCATCCGGGAGGGGGTGGCCACCGGCGCCCTCGCCGGCCGGGCGCTCAGGCCCTGACAGGGCTGTGGAGAAAGTCCCTCGCGCGCCGACGGGGAGGGGAGGGGGGAAGGGTCCTCCCTCCCCGCGAAAGAGGGCGGAACGGATCGCCCGAGCGATTCGGGCCGCCATCCGGTGGGGGAAGCGCCCCGCATCCGCGCGGACGAGGGCAGAGCTGGGTGCAGCGGCCGTCGTGGATGGCGAAGCGCCCCGCATCCGCGCGGAGGAGGGGGTTCCCCATCTCTTCGAGGACGGGTTCCCATGCGGGGCGCTTTATCCACCGGCTGCTGACGCCGGCCCCCGGCCTCTGACAGAATCCCGCCTTCCCGGCTCCAGGAGGATCTCCCCCATGCGCATCCCGCGGTTTTCCGCCGCTCTCGCCACAGTCGCCCTCGCCCTCGCGGCCGGTGCTGCGGCCCAGGACGATTCGAACCCGCGCTTCGGCGTCTGGAAGCTCCGCTCCGACAACCCGCCGCCCTACGAGAACGTGATGACCTACGCCGCGCACGGAGACGGCGGGATGAGCATCACCGTCGCGACCACGAACGCCGACGGCGAGACCTCGGAGTGGAGCTATGTGACGATGTTCGACGGCGAGTTCCGCCCGGTCGCAGGCATCCAGAACTCCGACACCGCGGTCGAGGTCGTGGACGAGCGGACGAACCGGATCTCGAACCGCCGTGACGGGAAGGTCTATCAGGTCATCGTGAACACGCTTTCCGAGGATGGCTCCCGGATCGACAACGACTACGTGCGGCTCGACGCCGACGGGAAGATCATCCGCGTGACCCGCGCGATCTACGACCGGATGGAGGCGGAGTGATGGCCGGAGCGAGACTGACCTGGCGCTACCACCGTCCCGGTTGAACGAGCTGCCGGCGGACGCAGGAGTTTCTTGCGGAAAGGAACATCCCGGACGGGGAGGTCCGGAACGCGAACCGCGCCCCGATCGTCGGCGACGACGCGCTCGCGCTGCTCGAAGGCGTGCGGGAGCTGTGGGTGGCGAAGGGCCGGCGGGTGGAGCGCCTCGATCTCTCGGGCGACCCGCCCGGGGAAGCGACGCTCCGCAGCGCGATGGTCGGGAGTTCCACGAACCTCGTCGACCTGCTCCTGGGGCGCTCGGGCAAGCTGCGCGCCCCGACCCTGCGGGTGGGCGACCGGCTGCTCGTCGGCTACAACCGGGAGATGCTCGAGGCCACCTTCGGCGCCCCCTGACCGGCTGTGGAGAAAGTCCCTCGCGCGCCGACGCGGCGCGGAGCGCCGCCGGGGAGGTTCCTCCCTCCCCGCGAAAGAGGGCGGAGCGGATCGCCCGAGCGATTCGGGCCGCCATCCGGTGGGGCAAGCGCCCCGCATCCGCCCGGACGTGGGGTTCTCCATCTCTTCGAGGACGGATTCCCAGGCGGGCGCTCTGTCCGCAGGCTGCTGAGGCGAGACAGTCGCCCCCGTCCGGCCGGGCGCCCGCACTATCCGGTTTCTCCGGGAGGTTCCCCATGAACTCGGTCCGACTCGCGCTCCTCGCGCTCGTCCTCGCTACGCCGGCCGCCGGCCAGGAGATCGCCGGCGAGGGCCGGCTGACGGCCTCGCATGTCTTCGACTGGGAGCGGGTGAGCGGGCCGCAGATCTCGCCCGACGGTTCGACCGTCGTCTACACCCGGAGCCATGTGGACCGCCAGCGGGACCGCTGGGTTCCCGAGCTCTGGATCGTGAACGCCGACGGAACCCGGAACCGCTTCCTGACGAAGGGCTCGTCGCCGGTCTGGTCTCCGGACGGCACCCGGATCGCCTTCGTCGGCGGCGACGGGGACGACGGACGCCAGATCCTCGTGCGCTGGATGGACGAAGAAGGCGCGACCTCGCAGATCACCCGCGGGGGTCCGACGCCGCGCGACCTCCACTGGTCGCCGGACTCGAGCCGGATCGCCTTCACCCGCATGGTCCCCGCGCCCGAGACCTGGGACCTCCCCTCGATGCCGGCTCCGCCCCCGGGCGCGGAGTGGACGAAGACGCCCCGGATCGTCCGCCGGATGCACTTCCGGCAGGACCGGGTGGGCTTCCTCGAGGAGGGCTTCCGCCACCTGTTCGTGGTCCCCGCGGACGGCGGCGCGGCGCGTCGGCTCACCGAGGGGGCGTGGCATGTGGGGTCGCGCGGCGCGGTCGGCCTCGACTACGGCGCCGGGATGGACTGGACGCCGGACGGCAGCGGCATCGTCTTCGATGCTTCGCGCGAGGAGGACGCCGATCTCCGCTACCGCGAGTCGCACCTCCACTTCGTCGAACTCGCGACCGGAAGCGTCCGGCAGATCACGACCGAGCGGGGCCCCTGGTCGGGCCCGGTGGTCTCGCCCGACGGGCAGTGGATCGCCTTCGGCGGCTACGACTGGACCGCCCAGACCTACCGGGTGAGCGACCTGCAGGTCATCGGGTTCGACGGCGAGGGACACCGGGCGCTGTCGGCCAGCCTCGACCGGGACGCGGTGAACCCGATCTGGGCCCCCGAGAGCGACCGGATCTGGTTCACCGCGGACGACCGGGGCAGCCGGAACCTCCATGTCGCCTCGCTCTCCGGGGAGACGAGCCCGGTCACCGAGGGGGTCCACCTGCTGAGCGTGGCGGCGATCTCGGACACCGGCGTCGCCGTCGGCGTGCGCGCCTCCTTCCACGAACCCCCCGACATCGTGGCGTTCCCGGTCTCCGATCCGAGCCGGGTCACGCGGCTCACCGCGGTGAACGACGATGTGCTCGCCGGGATCGAGCTCGGAGAGGTCGAGGAACTCTGGTACGACTCCACCGGAGGAACCCGCGTCCAGGGCTGGCTGATCAAGCCGCCCGGCTTCGACGCGGGCCGCGAGTACCCGCTCGTCCTCCACATCCACGGCGGACCGCACGCGATGTACAACGTCGGTTTCAACAACTCCTTCCAGAACTTCGCCGCGAACGACTACCTCCTCCTCTACACGAACCCGCGCGGCAGCACCGGCTACGGGACCGACTTCGGGAACGCGATCGACAACGGCTACCCGAGCGTCGACTACGACGACCTGATCGCGGGCGTCGAGGCGACCGTCGAGCGAGGTTTCGTGGATCAGAGCCGGATGTATGTCACCGGCTGCAGCGGCGGCGGCGTGCTCTCGTCGTGGGTGATCGGCCAGACCGACCGATTCGCCGCGTCCGCGGTCCGCTGCCCGGTGGTGAACTGGATGAGCTTCGCCGGCACCGCCGACATCGTGCGCTGGGGATACAACCGCTACCACGGCTTCCCCTGGGACAACGCCGAAAAGTACCTCGAGCATTCCCCGCTCATGCATGTGGGTCGGGTTACGACCCCGACGCTGCTGATGACCGGCGAGCTCGACCTGCGCACGCCGATGAGCCAGACCGAGGAGTACTACCAGGCGCTCAAGGCGCTCGGGGTCGAAACGGAGATGGTGCGCTTCCACGAGGAGTACCACGGGACCAGCTCGCAGCCGTCGAACTTCGTCCGCACCCAGCTCTACATGCTCGACTGGTTCTCCCGCCACCGCCGGGATCCGGAGCGGGAGACCGACCGGTGACCCGTCACCGCGCCGCCGTCCTGTCGCTCGGCCTGGTCGCGGCCGCTGGCTTCGCGCTCGCCCGCGCCGGGACGAGCATCCAGGCGCCCGATCTCGGCCGCTTCCGCAGCCCGAGCGGCGTCGAGCTCGACCTCCTCCTCTCGGAGTCGAACCTCGGCGGCGGCGAGCTGCAGATCGGAGAGATCCGCTTCCCGCCGGGCACGAACTCGGGCGACCACCTCCACGGCTCCACCGAGGTGTTCTATGTGCTCGAAGGCGAGCTCGAGCATGTGGTGGACGGCGTCTCCGAGATGCTCGGGCCGGGGGATCTCGGATTCGTCCGCCCCCCGGCGCGGGTGAACCACATCGTCCCGGCCGACGGCGCTCCGGTGCGCGCGCTCGTCATCTGGGCCCCCGGCGGCGAGGGGAACCGGATCGTCTCGGGCTGGCGGCGCCGGGAATGATCCGCCAGCCGCCGGACAGCGCGTCGAACAGTGTGTCGAGTTCAACGCGAAGGGCGACTCAAACCATTGATAAAAGGTCAGTTGCCTTGTCGAACAAGCGGTCGGATAGAATGTCGCCCACCCGATGGACTGGGCTCGCTTCGACTTCGACTGGCGGCCCCTCGACTACCGCGTGCTCCGGCGGTCGCTGATCGAGATCGAGGCGCACCGCCAGTCCGCCGACCACCTGCTGCTCCCGGCCGAGTGGCGTGAGCAGCTCGACCGGCTGAACCGGGTCCGCGCGGTCCACGGCACCACGGCGATCGAGGGGAACCCGCTGACCGAGGCCGAAACCGGCCGCCAGCTCGATCTCCTCGACCAGGAGGCGCCGGCTCCGGCCGGTTCCGAACCGCACCGGCAGGTGCGGAATGCGAGTCGGGCGCAGGACTGGGTGAAGGAGCGTTTCGCATCGGAGGGTTCGGCGCCACTCCGCCTCGCCGATCTCCGGCGCATGCACGAACTCCTCACCGCCGGTTCCGACGAACGCGAGAACACCCCCGGGAAGCTGCGGACGCACCGGGTCCAGGTGGGCGCGCCCGAGCTCGGCGGCGTCCACCGGGGCGCCCCACCCGAACGGCTCGCGGAGCTGCTGGGCGGGTTCGTCGCCTTCATGGAGTCGCGCCGGCTCCTCGACGAGCACCCGGCGGTGCAGGCGCTGCTCGGACACTTCTTCCTGGTCACGATCCACCCCTTCGGGGACGGCAACGGGCGCGTCTCGCGCCTGCTCGAAGCAGGGGTGCTCTACCGGAATCGGTACAACGTCCACGGGTTCTACGGTCTCTCGAACCACTTCTACCGACACGCCGACGACTACCGTACCCTCCTCCAGCGGAGTCGCCGGACGCAGCCGTTCGACCTGCAAGATTTCGTCGTCTTCGGCCTCTGGGGCTTCGTCGCGGAACTGAACGGCATCAACGCCTTCGTCAAGGCGAAGACGAACCGGATGTTCTACCGGAACACGATCGAAAGCGCGGCCCGCCAGCGCGAGTCGGCGCGGCGCCGCGTCCTGAACCCGCGCGAGCGCGCGTTGCTCGTCTTCCTGCTGGACGAGACCGAGCCGGACGATCCGTTCGGGGAGACGCCCCCGCGCCAGATCCGGGTGGCCGACCTGGTCGCCCACCCCTACATCCAGGGGCTCTACCGCGAGGTCACCCACCGAACCTTCGTGCGAGAACTGATTCGGCTGATGGAGAAGGGGTTCCTGACGGTCGGAGGCGAGGGCCCGGAGCGTTCTCTCGAGATCGACTTCCGGGCGATCGGCAAGTACTGATTCCGGGAACCGGAGCGGCGCCCGGTTCGTTGGGTTGGGGGAGCCCGGCGGTTTTCTGCGCCCCCGGGGCGGAGGTGCACGATGCCGCGAAGGGTCCGAGTCCGCTGGTTCCGGGGAAATCGGGACCGCTCCGGGGGGGCCGGAGAGGCGCCCCGCCGGGCTCCTCGCGTCGGGGAGGAGGGTTTCGATCCCCTCTCCGATCTCCGCGAGCCCGATCCGGGCCTCTCGCCCGCCGAGCGGCGAGAGGCCGAGGAGGAAGCCCGTCAGGGCGTTCCGTCGCCAGCGGCGACCGGTCCCTCCCCCGGAGAGCGACGGCTCGAAGGGCGCTTCCGGAAGGCGCTCGCCGCGATCCGGACCCGCGCCGACCAGGTGCTGGCGGACCTCGGAGCCGCGCTCCACGCGGCGCGGACCGAGGCGCTCGGGGTGGAGGCCGAAGCGGCCCGCGAGCGAGACCGCGCCGCCGCGCTCGCCGCGGTCGGGCCCGCCTGCCAGCGGCTCGAAGCGCATTTCCGGCGAGCCCGGACGGCCGAGGAGGAGCTCGCCGGCTTCCGGCGGGAGCGCGGCCTCCCCGACTACGCCACGCCGCGCCCCGGCGGTCGGGGCTGGATCTGGCTGCTCCTCGCGGTCGCGCTCGCCGAGACCACCGCGAACGGGCTCCTGCTCCACTCGGCTTCGACCGAGGGGGCGGTCTCGAACTGGCTCTTCGCCGGGCTCGTGACCGCGATGAACGTCGGGTTGCTCGGCTTCGTGATCGGCGACCTGATCTTCCGCCGGATGCTGCGGGCGGGCGCGCTCCGCCGGACGCTCCTCGCCACGGCGCTCGCCCCGTGCCTCCTCGTCGCCGGGCTTCTCCACTTCGGCTTCGCGCACTACCGCGACGCGACTTCGGCGCTCGCGGAGGCGCGGGCCGAGGCAGCGTTCGATCTCGGGGACATCGACGCGGGTGCTTCGGGCGAGGGGAGCGTGCCCGATCCACATCCCCCGCCGACCCTGAGCGTCGAAGAGGCCGTCATCGGCGAACTCCGGGCCCAGTTCCTCTGGTGGCGCCCGGGGGCGCGGCTCGTGGAGCATCCGTCCGACCTGCCACCGGACGACCACTCGCTGGACAGCGTGCGGGATCTCCCGGCCGGAAGCGTCGGCTACCGCGCTGCGGGGGGAACGCTCGTCCTCGTCGAGGACCCGATGGCGGGGCGCTTCGAGGGCTGGCGCTCGGTATTGCTCCTGACCGTCGGCTGGGTGGCGCTCCTCCTGAGCGCCTGGAAGTGGTTCGGCGGGCGCGAGCCGCTGCCCCACTTCGAGCGGCTCCACCGCGCCCGGGACGAGGCGGCGCGGGCGCTCGACGCCGCATACGAGCAGGCGCTCGCGACGCTGAACGAACACGAGCGACTTCACGGGGAGCGGCTCGGCGACGCCGAAACCGGCATTCTCGCGCTGGGTCCCCGTCTCGCCAGCCTCGACGCTTCCTGGTCGCAGACGGTGGCGCGCGAGGAGGAATTCGTACGGCGGACCCGAACCGCGGCCGCGAGCGCCATCGAGGAGTTCCGCGAGTGGAACCGCCAGCATCGGCTGTCGCAGGATCCACCTCCCGACTTCTGGAGCGAACCCCCGCAGCTCGATCACCCCGCGCGGTCCGAAGACGCCCGATCCGCCTGGGACCGGGACCGGGGCCAGGGGCTGATCGAAATCGGGGAGACGGCGGAACGGGTGCGTTCGGCGAACCTCGCCCACGCTCCGGAGGCGGCCGCTCTCTTCGAGGAGGCGCGCGAACGGATCGCGCAGGCGGCGCGGATTCGGGGAGCGCGGCGGCGCCCGCCGTCACCCCACGGCGACGGCCCGCCCCCGGGCGGGAAGGACCTGCGCTTCGCCGTGCGGGCGCCGAGCACCGCGCGCCGGCTGGAGATCGCGTCCTGACAGCCTGTGGACAAAGCGCCCCGCATGGGAATCCGTCCTCGAAGAGATGGGGAACCCCACCGTCCGGGCGGATGCGGGGCGCTTCCCCCACAGGATGGCGGCCCGAATCGCTGGCGCGATCCGTTCCGCCCGCTTTCGGGGGGGGGG
>CAYGAO010000087.1:0-10648 GCA_964347715.1 uncultured Acidobacteriota bacterium | reverse complement strand
CCCCCCCCCCCCCCCCCCCCCCCCGAAAGACGGTGGGGCGAATCGCGGAAGCGATGCGACCCACCTGTTAGAGTGGCGCGATTCCGCGCGGCGTCCGGGAGTCCGCTTTCGGTTTCCGGAGCCGGGGAGTTGTCTGTGTTCGAGCGTTATTCGGAGCGCGCCAAGAGGGCGATCTACTTCGCCCGGCACGAAGCGTCCCATCTCGGCGGCGACGCCATCGAGCCCGAACACCTGCTGCTCGGCCTGCTCCGGGAGCTGCCCGCGGCGGTGGCCGGCCGGCTCCACATCTCGATCGAACGGGTGCGCCGCGAGGTCCAGAGCCATGTCCTCCTGCGGGACTCCGTCTCGACCTCGGTCGGGATCCCGCTGTCCGAGGAATCGAAGCGGGTCCTCGCCCGCGCCCGCGAGGAAGCGGACCGGATGAACCACGAGAGCATCGGGACGGAACACCTGCTGCTCGGAGTGCTGCGCGACCAGACCTCCGCCGCCGCCGCGATCCTGAACCGGCAGGGCGTCCGCGCCCAGTCGGTGCGCGAGGCGATCGCGTTCGAACACGGGCGCGGCAAGCCGGCGACGCGCTCCCGGAAGCCGCCGCTCCTCGCCGAATTCTCCCGCGATCTGACCCAGGCCGCCGCGGAGGGGACGCTCGACCCGCTGATCGGCCGCGCCGCCGAACTCGAGCGGGTGATCCAGGTGCTCTGCCGCCGGACGAAGAACAACCCGGTGCTGATCGGCGAGCCGGGGATCGGCAAGACCGCGATCGTCGAGGGGCTCGCGGCGCGCATCGCGAGCGGCGATTGCCCGATCTTCCTCGCCGATCGCCGGATCGTCTCGCTCGACATCTCGCTGGTGGTCGCCGGGACGAAGTACCGGGGGCAGTTCGAGGAGCGCCTCAAGGCGATCATCACCGAACTCGAGGAGTCGCCCACCCACATCGTCTTCGTGGACGAGCTGCACACGCTCGTGGGCGCGGGCTCGGCCGAGGGGTCGCTCGACGCCGCGAACATCCTGAAACCGGCGCTCTCCCGCGAGGGCATCCAGTGCATCGGCGCCACCACCCCGGCGGAGTTCCGTCGGCACATCGAGCGGGACCGCAGCCTCGAACGGCGCTTCCAGGGCGTCTCGGTGAAGGCCCCGAGCGACCAGGAGACCCTCGTGATCCTGCGCGGCGTCCAGGAGCGCTACGAGCGCTACCACCGGGTGCGTTACGCGCCGGAGGCGGTCGAGGCGGCGGTGCGGCAGGCGCAGCGCTACATCACCGACCGCTTCCTGCCGGACAAGTCGGTCGATCTGCTCGACGAAGCCGGATCGCGGGTCAAGCTGCGCGAGAGCCGCCTGTCGCGCGAGTTCGGCGCGATCCGGAAGCGGATCGCGGCCATCCGCCAGCGAAAGGACCAGGCGCTCGCGGCGGACGACCTCGAGCGGGCCTCCCTCGCGCAGGATCAGGAGAACGCCGAACACGAGAACCTCGCTCTCGTCAAGAACGAGTGGAGCGAGGGCCAGGGGGAGGCGCCGCTGGTGACCCGCCGCGATGTGGATCAGGTCGTCGCGCACTGGACCGGTATCCCGCTCGGCTCGATCGAGGAGGAGGAGAGCCAGAAGCTGCTCCGGATCGAGGAGGAGCTCCACCGCCGCATCGTCGGCCAGGACGAGGCGGTCGCGAATGTGGCGCGGGCCATCCGTCGCGCCCGCGCCGGTCTCAAGAATCCCGAGCGGCCCGGCGGCGTGTTCCTCTTCCTCGGTCCCTCCGGGGTCGGAAAGACCGAGGTGGCGCGCTCGCTCGCCGAATTCCTGTTGGGAACGGAACAGTCGCTGCTGCGTTTCGACATGAGCGAGTACATGGAACGACACTCGGTCTCGCGCTTCATCGGCTCGCCTCCGGGCTATGTGGGGCACGACGAGGGCGGCCACCTGACCGAGCGCGTCCGGCGAAATCCCTACAGCGTCCTCCTCCTCGACGAGATCGAGAAGGCCCATCCCGATGTCTGGAACCTGCTCCTCCAGGTCTTCGAGGACGGCCGCCTCACCGACGGCCTCGGGAACACCGTGGACTTCCGGAACTCGATCATCGTGATGACCTCGAACCTCGGGGCCCGCCACCTCCACTCGGGGAGCTCGGTCGGATTCGCCGCCGCGGATCCGGAGCGGCGCCGCCACGCGATGCGCGAACTCGTCTCGGGGGAGGTCCGGAAGACCTTCAGCCCCGAGTTCCTCAACCGGCTGGACGCGGTGGTCGTCTTCGACATGCTGACCGAGGCGGATCTCACCGAGATCCTGCGGCGGCTGATCGCCCGGATGAACCGCGAGCTCGCGGATCGGCGGCTCACGGTGACGCTTTCCCCCGAGGCGGAGGCGTTCCTCGTCGGGGACACGCTGCGGGAGCGGGCCTACGGAGCCCGGCCGCTGCGGCGGGCGCTGCAGCGGCATGTCGAGGATCCGCTCTCCGAGGCGGTGCTCACCGGAGCGGTGGGTCCGGGCGACGCAGTGGTGATCGTGGAGGCCGGCGGAGAACTCGCGGTTCGCCGGGGGGAGTCCGTGGACGCGGAACTCGTCGAAGCGGAGGCGACGGTCTGATGGCCCGGATCGGCGATCGCTTCGCCCGAGGCAGGCGCGCGCCGGGGGGCTCCCTTCCGTTGGGCCTCGCCGCCGCCTGCCTGCTCCTGCTGGCCCGGCCCGCTCCCGCCGCGCAGGAGGAGACCGTCGAGGAGGTCCGGATCGAGGGCAACGACATCATCGCCACGGACGCCTGGCTCGCCCACCTGAGCGTCGAGGCGGGCGATCCGCTGGATCGCGAGGCGCTCCGGAGCGAGTTCCGCGCCCTCTGGAACACCGGCTTCGCCGACGATCTCCGCCTCGAGCTGCGCGACGGCCCCGGAGGCGGCAAGCTCGTCGTCTTCGTGGTCCACGAGCGCCCGCGGGTGGCCGCGCTCGAATTCCTCGGGTCGGAGGAACTCGACGACGACGACATCCTCGAAAAACTCGAGGAGGAGGGGACCGAGATCATCGTGGGGGCTTCCTACGACCCCGAACGCGTGGTCCGCGCCCGGGAACTCATCGAGGAGCTGCTCGTGGACGAGGGCCGCACCGAGGGCGCCGTCACGAGCGACATCACCGAGGGCGGGGACGGAGTCCGGATCGCCTTCCACATCCGCGACGAGCAGCAGATCCGGATCCGCCGGATCCGGTTCGAGGGCATCGAGGCGCTCGACGACTGGGTGCTCCGCTGGGCGATGAAGAAGACCCGGGAGAGCCACGCGCTCGGGGCGCTGCTCGGCGGTTCGACCCATACCGAGGAGCAGTACGCCGAGGACATCGAGAACGTGCGCCAGGAGTACCTGAAGCGCGGCTACCTCGATGTCTCCTTCGGTCCGCCGCAGTTCGAGTACGAGGACGGCCACTCGCGCTCCTTCCTGTTCTGGAAGCGGCCGAAGCGGTGGATGGACATCACGATCCCGGTCGTCGAGGGCGAGCAGTACCGGGTCGGCGAGGTGAGCGTCGAGGGCGCCGAGGTGTTCCCCGCCGAGGTCGTCGGGAACTTCTTCGAGCTCGAGGAGGGCGAGATCTACGACGAGTCGCTGGTGACGAAGGGACTCGACTCGCTCCGCGAGATCTACGGCGCCCGCGGCTATGTCCAGTTCACCGGCTTCCCCACCTGGCGCCGCCGTCCCGACGAGCGGATCGTGGATGTGGTGATCAACCTCGCCGAGGAGGACCAGTTCCTCGTGAACCGGATCGAATTCCGGGGGAACTCGACCACCAAGGACCGCGTGATCCGGCGCGAGCTCTGGCTGAACGAGCAGGACATCATGAACATGGAGCTGCTCAAGGCGTCCATCCAGCGCATCAACCAGCTCGGCTACTTCCGGCCCATCGAGCAGCCCGAGATCCAGCCGAGCCCCGAAGACGAGACGCGGCTCGACATCACCCTCGACCTCGTCGAGGAGAACCGGAACCAGCTCACCTTCGGCGCCGGGGTCTCCGGGCTCGAGGGCCTGTTCGTGAACGCCTCGTTCGGGACCACGAACTTCCTCGGGCGGGGAGAGACCGCGAACTTCACGATCCAGACCGGGAGCCGCACCCAGAACTACCAGATCGCGATCACCGACCCCTACTTCATGGACAAGCCGATCACGCTCGGGTTCGATGTGTTCATGCGGACCCTCAAGCTGCGCGAGTTCACCCGCGACGACATCGGCGGGCGGCTCGTCTTCGGCGTGCCGATCGGGCGCTGGTCGCGCGCGTTCCTGAACTACGGCTACTCGGTGATCACGATCCGCGAACCCGACCCGGACATCGTCCTGAACCTCTACGACCTCTATTACAACAGCACCTATCTCGATCCGCGGTTCTACGGGCTCTCCGGGGACTTCCGCGAGAGCAAGATCAGCCCGACCTTCGTCTTCAACACCGTGGACCACCCGATCTTCCCGAGCACCGGGAGGAAGCTGACCGCGTCCTTCGATGTGGCCGGCGGGATGCTCGGCGGAAATGTCCACTACTACAAGCCCACCCTCGAGGCGGTGGCCCACACGCGGGTCATCGGGGCCAGTTCGCTCGGGTTCCGGCTGATGGGCAGCTACCTGCACGGCTACGGTGGCGAGCCCCCGCCGCCGGGGGAGGAGATCGACATCTTCGATGTCGAACAGACCGGCGTGCCCTACTACAACCGGTTCTTCCTCGGCGGCGAGTACCAGATCCGGGGCTACTACATCCGGTCGGTCGGGCCCCGGAACGAGCTGGGCCAGCTGCTCGGCGGGAACAAGATGCTGCTCTTCAACGCCGAGTACTCGGTTCCGCTCGGCGGCCCGCTCCGGGCGATCCTCTTCTTCGACGCCGGGAACGCCTTCGCCGAGGAGGACTCGTGGAGTCTCTCGATGATCGAGAACTTCCGCACCTCGACCGGGATCGAGATGCGGGTCTTCATCCCGATGCTGAATGTCCCGTTCCGGCTCATCTTCGCCTACAATCCCCACCGCGACTACTACCATCGGCCCACGGCCTTCGTGTTCGGAATCGGAACGACTTTCTGACGGCCGCGGGGGCGGGTCGCCACTCGGGGCCGATCACGGTTTCAGGGAGTTGACCACGGGAATGCCCACGGGAATGCATCGTTTCGTCCGCCGCCCCGGAGGGGGCCTTTCGCTCGTGGCGTTCGTCGCGGCGCTCGCTGCGGCCCCGGCCCCGGCGGCGGCGCAGGAGCCCACCCGGATGGCGGTGATCGACATCGATCGCATCGCCCAGGAGTCCCGGAAGGGCCAGGCGATGTTCGCCGAGCTCCAGGCGCTGCAGGAAGAGATCCTGCGCGGCCGCCAGACGCGCGAGCAGGAGATCCGCGACCTCACGAACCGGGCCGGTTCGCAGCTGCTCTCGGCGGAGGCCCGCGGCGAGCTGACGCGCGACATCGAGCGCAGGCAGACCGACCTCCAGCGGTGGCTCGAGGACCAGCAGCGCGAGTTCAACGAAAAGCAGACGACCGGGTTCGGGGCGCTCGAGCAGGAGCTCGGGCCGGTGGTCGAGGAAGTGGCCCGCGAGAACGACATCCAGTTGATCCTCCGGGTGACCCCCGGCCTGACCTTCATCATGGACCCCGCGCTCGACATCTCCTCGGAAGTGATCGAGCGGTTCAACGCGCTCGCCGGCTCCGGCGAGGAACCGGGCGACGAACCCTGACGGGAGGCCCCCTCACGGGAGGAGCCCTCGCGGGAGGAGCCCTGACGGGATGCCCCTCGCGGGAGGACCCCTTCCGGCAGGATCCCTGCCGGGAGAACCCCTGGCGGGAGGACGCCTGCCGGGAGGCTCCCTCACGGGAGCACGCCTCACGGGAGCACCCTCACGGGAGAACCTGACGAGGAACCCGGCCCGGCGCGGTTCCGGCGCTCCGCAGGTGGCGGGGGCTCACCCGGGCCCCCGCGTTCTGCCGTAGCGCCGCGGGATCGAGGGCGGACTCCGGCGGGGGCGCGAGGCTTCCCATGACCCCAGGGCCGCTCCTCGACGAGATCGTCGGGATCGACGAAGACGCCGGCCGTCCCCGGCTCCGCGCCCGGCGCCGGTTCCACCGGGACGAGCCGGTCTTCGTCGGGCATTTCCCCGGTTTCCCGATCGTTCCGGGGGTCCTTCTGGTGGAGGCGCTCGCCGAGTGCGCCCGGAGGCTGCTCGTCGCGCGGGGCTCGGGGCCGCGGCTCGATCTCGTCGGGGCGCCTCGGGTCCGGTTCCGTCGGCGCGTGGAGCCCGGCGACACGCTGGACCTCGCGGCCACGCTCACGGCGAGCGAGGAGTGCGGGCGGTTCCGGTTCGACGGTCTCGCCTCGGTGGACGGCCGGACGGCCGTCGTGGCGGAACTCGTGCTCGCGGTGGCGTCCGGTACGGAATTCGCTGACACTGCCGGAACATGAGTTCGGGAATCCACGAGCTCGGACTCCGCGAACCGCCGGCGCCGGCCCGAAGCGGAGCAGGTCGGAGCGCGAACCGGGGCCGAGGCGCGCCGCCGTTCCGTCGCCGTCGCGGCTCTCCGGGCAGGGAGCGGCGTCCGGCGGCCGCTGCCCCGGCCCTCGAGGGTTTGAGTCGCGGCGGGACGATCGAGGCGCTCTCCGGCGGGCCGAGGCGCCGGCGAACCGCCGGCGCCGGCGCCTCGGCCGGCGTCCACCTGCTGCTGGCCCTCGCGTTCCTCTCCGGACTCGCGCCGTCGCCCGAACCCGGGGTGCCGGTTCCGGTCGCCCCCGAGCGGGAGCCGCTCCTCTACGCCTTCGAGGCGCCGCCCCCCGAAGTGTCGGCGCCCCCGATCGAGGCCGCCGAACCCTCGCCGGAGGAAGCGGCGCCCGATCCGGCGCCGACCCCGCCGCCTCCCGGGGAGCAGCCGGATCCGCGGTTCGTCATCCCCGAGGCCCGGATCGCCGTGCCCGCGACCGGGTTCCAGAACGACCTGCCGTTCTCCCTCGGCGAGGACGACGAGTTCTACACGGACGAGGAGACGGGGGACGATCCCGAGGCCGAACCGGATCCCGCCGAACCGGATCCCGCCGAGATGGCGGCCGCCGCCTTCGAGCCCGAACCGGCGAGCGAGCCCCCGGACGCCGGGACGCCGGCGCCCGAGCCCGGCGAAGGGCCGGTTTCGGAGGCGGGGCTGCTCCGGTTCGACGCCGAGGCGTTCCGGGAGCGGATCCACGACCCGGCGGCAGCCGTTCGGGAGTTCGGGGAGGAGATGGCGCGGCGGGAGGCGCTCCCGCCTCCCGAGGAGGACCACCGGAAGCGGGGGGTTCCCACGGACATCTGGCGCTTTCTGGACGGCAAACGCTTTCGGAACCCCGAGGGCGGCCTGGTCTCGAACCGGAACAACACCCTCTACTACGACGACCGCGGCGCGAACCTGGTGCCCTGGATCGGACGGCTGATCGCCGAGGTCCGGCGCAACTGGTACATCCCCTACGCCGCCACCTACGACCGCGGGCATGTGGCGATCGCGATCGGCGTGCTGCGCAGCGGGGAGATCGCGTGGTTGCAGGTGGTCGTCTCGTCCGGGGTCCCCGGCTTCGACAACGCCGCCGTCGGCGCCCTGCGCGGCGCCCGGCTCCTGCCGCTCCCGGACGACTACCCCGGCGCCGACTTCGAGATCATGCTGGTGTTCTGGTACAACGAACAGCCCTACGATCTCTTCTCCGCGTCGCAATAGCCGCCCCTGGAAGCCGCCCGTGGACGAGGAGCGGTTCGGTGCGGAACCACTCCCCGGGCGGTCTCCCGGACGAGCGACTCGCCCGGGATGACGGCGGATCGACGGCGTGATGACGGGGCGGCCTGCCGGGAGCGGCGCCGGGAGGGTTCGCGATTCGCCACCGGGCGCGTATCCTGCCCGGCGACCGATGCGCGGAGGAGTCCCCGGGCGGCGCGCCCCCGCCGTCCCGCTGCTGGCTTCGCTCCTGCTGCTGGCCCTGGCCTCCCGGCCGGAATCCGGCTTCGCCGCCGAGCTCCGCGTCGCGCTGGCCGAAGGAGCCGTCGCCGCCCGGATCTCCGCCCCGGTTCCCTTCCTGATCCGGGCGGGCGCGCTCGAGATCGAGGCGGTGTCGGCCCTGATCGCTCCGGAGGCTGGCGCCGGGCGGCCGGTGCTCGCCCTCGGATCCTTCCCCGAGGAAGCGGGCGCCCGCGGGGCCGCCGAGTCCTTTCGCTCGAGACGGGAAGGCGCGGTCTCGGTCGAGAGACACCCCGGCAACGGCCGCTACCTCGCGGTGGTCGCCGGCGGCGAACCGGAGGCCGCCCGGCTCCGCGCCGAGGGGTTCCCGGGCGCCGGGGTCTTCGATCTCCCCGAGCCCGCCGGCGACGGCCTCCTGGTCCGGCCCCGGGCCGGCTCCCCGATCCGGATCCCGGGGGGCGTCGCGCTGCGCGTCGAACCGCCCCCGGTCGGGTTCCTCGAGTGGGAGGGGAAGCCCTACCGCGGCGGCCTCACGATCTTCGGCGGGGAAGACGGGGTCACCGTGATCAACCGCGTGGAACTCGAGGAGTACCTGCGCGGCGTCGTCCCCGCGGAACTGCCGCCCGACCTCTTCCCCGAACCCGAGGCGCTGAAGGCGCAGGCGCTGGCCGCCCGCACCTACGCGCTCCGCCCGCACGAGGCGTATCGGAAGCGGGGCTACGATCTCTGCAGCGGGCCCGCCTGCCAGGTGTACGGCGGGGTGGGAGCCGAACATCCGCTCACCGACGAGGCGGTTCGAGCCACGGCCGGCGAGGCGCTCCACCACGAGGGGCGGCTGATCGAGGCGCTCTATACCGCCGCCTGCGGCGGCTCGACCGAGAACGCGGAGCTCGTCTTCCGGTTCCCGAAGCCCTACCTGGTGGCGCGGTCCTGTCTCCGGGAAGCCGGAGGGACGAGGCTCCGGTCCGCCGTCGCGGTCGCGCCGCTCGATGCCGCGGTCGCCGGCCTCGCCGGATCGCTGCCGTCCGGTTGGGGCGGGGGCGACCTCGGAGCTCCGGCCTCCCGGAACGGCGCCCTCCTCGTCGTGGAGCAGGCGCTCGGGTGGCTCGGCTTCGACCGCTGCGACCCGCCGCCGCGGTCTCCCCCCGGAGACGCCCCGACCGGGAACCCGACCGGCGACCCGACCGTGAACCCGACCGGCGGCCCGACCGTGAACCCGACCGGCGACCTGAACGGGAACCCGAACGATTACCCGACCGGCGAGATGACCCTCGAGGGCTTCGCCGAGCTCGTCGAGGCGGTCCGCTGCCGCGGTCGAACCCCGGTGGGCGGTCCCCCGGGGTCCGATCCGCCGCCGGCCCGGCGGCTCGTCGCCGAGGGCCTGCTCGATCCGGGCGAGCGCGGCCTCGACCCGGACCGCCCGGTGACCCGGCGCGAGGTCGTGGGCGTCGCCGCGAACCTCCTCCGTCTCGATGGCGGGCTCTTCCGCCGGGGCCGGGTCGTTCGGGAGGCGGGCGGCGAGCTGGTGATCGAACCGGACCCGGCTCCGGGAGCCGGGCGCGAGCCGGGCGCTTCCCCGGAGCGGCTCCGTCTCGCGGCGGCTCCGGGGGCGCGGCTCTTCCGCGAGCTGGTCCCCGCCCGGATTCCGGGGCGCACCGAGCCGGCCCCGCTGCCGGCGCCGACGGGCGAGCTGCAGCTCCGGGTCGGGGATTTCGTGCGCTACCACGCCCCGCGCCGCCCGGACCCGGAGGGCGGCCCCCGCCGCTTCGAGGTGCTGATCCTCGAAGACCTCGGCGAAGCGCTCGACCGTTTCTCCCGCCAGCGAGCCTGGATCGTCCCGAAGAACAACGCCGACCTCTCCGCCGCCGCCCGGCGCATCGAACCGATCGGGGACATCGTGGCGCTCGAGCCGCTCGAGACCGGGCGCTCGGGGCGCGTCGTCCGGCTGCGCGTCGTCGGAACCCGCGGCGACTTCGAACTCCGCGGGCTCGCGATCCGCCGCTTCCTCGGCATCTCGGAGAACCTGTTCACGGCCGAACCGCGCCGGGACGCCTCGGGGGCGGTGACCGAATGGTGGTTCCACGGCCGGGGCTGGGGGCACGGGCTCGGCCTCTGCCAGGCCGGCGCCTACGGCATGGCCGCCGCGGGCGCCGATTACCGGGAGATCCTCACCCACTACTACCCGGGGGTGGACATCGTCTCCGTTCCCTGAACCGGCGGTGGAGAAAGTCCCTCGGGTGCCGGCGCGGCGCGGAGCGCCGCCGGGGAGGAGTGCGGGGAGGGTCCTCCCTCCCCGCGAAGGACGGCGGATCGGATCGCGCCAGCGATACGGGCCGCCACCCTGTGGGGAAAGCGCCCCGCATCGGCCCGGACGACGGGGTTCCCCATCTCTTCGAGGACGGATTCCCATGCGGGGCGCTTTATCCACCGGCTGTTGACGAGCGCTACTTCCTCCCGCGGACGATCCAGACCACGGCGAGGGCCGCGACGAGAGCGACGACCAGGGTTCCGGCGTTCGCGAGCCCGCGCGTCCCGAACGGGAGGAATGGACGGGGTGTCGCTGCTGACCCGCTGACAGGCGGTGGAGCAAGTCCCTCGTGCGCCGAGGCGGCGCGAAGCGCCGCCGGGGAGGGGTGCGGGGAGGGTCCTCCCTCCCCGCGAAAGCGGGCGGAACGGATCGCGCGAGCGATTCGGGCCGCCATCCGGTGGGGAAAGCGCCCCGCATCCGCCCGGACGACGGGGTTCCCC
>CAYGAO010000086.1:0-10730 GCA_964347715.1 uncultured Acidobacteriota bacterium | reverse complement strand
TGTGGGGAAAGCGCCCCGCATCCGCCCGGACGACCGGGGTTCCCCATCTCTTCGAGGACGGATTCCCATGCGGGGCGTTTTATCCACAGGCTGACGAGCGGGCGCAGAGTGTACGGAAGGGACGCCCCCGGGGACCCGGGACGGCGCCCGCCCGCTAGAATTCGGGCCCGTTGGCCGATTTCACCGGGGGTCGCGCGCGCGCCCTCCTCGCGCTCCTCGCCGGGATCCTCGTCGCCGACCGGGCGACGAAGATCCTCGCGGAGCGATGGCTCGAGTTCGGCGATCCGGCGGTGGTGATCCCGGGCCTCTTCCGGTTCACGCTCGTACACAACACCGGGATGGCGTTCGGGCTCCTCGACGGAGCCTCCTTCGCCGGGAAGGCGTGGGCGCTGACCGGGCTCTCCGTCGCGCTCCTCGGCGCGGTCGTCTGGTTCGCGGTCCGCTCCGGCCCCCTCTCGCGGCTCTCCGCCTTCGGCATCGCCGCGATGCTCGCCGGCGCGCTCGGAAACATCTGGGACCGCATCCTCCACGGGCATGTCGTGGACTTCCTCGATCTGCACCTCGGGAGCGCCCACTGGCCCACCTTCAACCTCGCCGACGCGGCGATCTGCACCGGGGTCGGCCTGATGATCCTCGACGGCGTGCGCGAGACGCGGCAGGGCGCCGACCGCAGCTCGGGCGACCGGCGACCGGTCGCCGCGAGACGCTGAGCCCGCGCGATGTTCCCCCGCCTCTTCGACCCCGGCGCCTTCGAGATCTTCGGGCGGAGCTTCCACCCGGTTCTCCACACCTACGGGATCCTGATGTTCCTCGGGTTCGTGCTCGGCCTGTATGTCGCGGCGAAGCGCGCCCCGGCGCACGGGATCGCCGCCCGCCACATCTACGACCTCGGGATCTACCTGATCGTCGGAGCGCTCGTCGGGGCCAAGGTCCTGCTGATCCTCCTCGACCCGGGCCGGTTCTGGAACGACCCGCTCGGTTTCCTGGGCGCGGGCGGCGTCTTCTTCGGCGGCCTCCTCGGCGCGGTCGCCGCCACCGTCTGGTTCTTCCGCGCGCGGGGCATCCCGGTCTGGCGCGGCGGCGACCTGATGGCGCCGTCGGTCGCGCTCGGCCACGGGATCGGCCGGCTCGGCTGTTTCGCCGCCGGCTGCTGCTACGGGCTGCCGCACGACCACCTCCCCGCGGTTACCTTCACCGATATCTACGCGAACTCGGTCACCGGGGTCCCGCTGGGAGAACCGCTCCATCCCACCCAGCTCTACGAGGCCGGCCTCGAGTTCGCGCTCTTCGGCTTCCTCCTGTGGATGGCGCCCCGCCGCCGGTTCGCCGGCCAGCTCTTCCTGACCTGGGCGCTCGCGTATTCCGTCGGCCGGTTCGTCATCGAGCTCTACCGGGGCGACCCGCGCGGCTTCGTGCTCGACGGACTGCTCTCCACCTCGCAGTTCCTCGGGATCTGGATCGTCGCCGCGGCAGTCGTCTCGCTCCTTGTCCTCCGCCGGCGCGCCGCCTGAGCGGCCGGCGGCGGACGAGGGGACCCTCGAGTTCGAGGTTCCCGCCGCCTGGGACGGTCAGCGCCTCGACCGGATCGCTCACCAGCGGCTCGGGGAGCTGAGCCGCACCGAGGCCGGACGCCGGGTCGAGGCGGGGCTCGTCCTCCTCGACGGCCGCCCGCGCCGCCCGGGCCACCGTTGCCGCGCGGGCCAGTCGGTCCGGATCACCCCGCCCCCGGACGGTCAGACCCTCTCGCGCCGCCCCCCCGGTTCGGAGGACCCCCTGACCCCCGAGGCGGTCCGCTTCGCGGTGCTCCACGAGGACGCCGAGATCGTGGTCATCGACAAGCCGGCCGGCCTCGTGGTCCATCCCGGCCCGGGGCACCTGGCCGGCACGCTCGCGCACGGGTTGCTCCACCGCTATCCCGAGATGGCGGCGGTCGGCCCGCCCGGCCGCCCCGGGCTCGTCCATCGGCTCGACCGCGGGACGAGCGGGGTCCTGATCGCCGCGCGCACCGAGCCGGCCCGGCTCCGCCTCGCCGCCGCCTTCGCCGCCCGCGAGGTGGAAAAGCACTATCTCGGAATCGCTCTCGGAGCCCTCCCCGGCGCGAGGCGCCTCGCCGCGCCGATCGGCCGCGACCCCCGCGAGCCGCAGCGCTTCCGCGTCCGGGGGCGGCGCGCCCGCGAGGCCGAATCCGAGGTCTGGCCGCTCGAGCCGCTGCCGCTCGCCACGCTCGTCCGCATCCGGCTCCACACCGGGCGCACGCACCAGGCGCGGGTCCACCTCGCGGGGGCCGGCTTTCCGCTCGCCGGCGATGCGATGTACGGACCCGCCGCCCCGCGCCGCGGCGGCGGCCGGGCCGGCGCCGCGCTCCGGCGCCTCGGGCGTCCGGCGCTCCACGCCGCCGAGATCGCGTTCGTCCACCCCGCGACCGGCGCCCGGGTGCGCTTCGGGGCGCCGCCGCCCGCCGACTTCGAGCAGACCCTCGCCGCGCTCCGCCACGCCGCCGCCGTCGCATAGGATTCGCGCCGGCCGGCAGCCGAGGCTTCCGGCCCGGGCTCTTTCTGCATGGCCGCCGGGGACGCGACGAAGGTTCTCGGGGGCGGGGAATTCCGGGCCGCGCTCTCCCGGCTCGCCGCCCGGATCGCGAGCGAAGCGCCGGACCCGCTCGCCATCCTCGGGATCCGCCGCCGGGGGGTTCCGCTCGCCGCCCGGTTGCGGGCGCGCCTCGAAGGCGAGGGACGGGTGGACATCCCGACGGGAGAGCTCGACATCAACCTCTACCGCGACGACTTCCACGACCGCGGGATCCCGCGCGTCGGGGAGACCCGCATCCCCTTCGCCCTCGAAGACCGGCACCTCCTGCTCGTGGACGATGTGCTCTTCACCGGGCGGACGGTCCGGGCGGCGCTCACCGCGCTCAGCAACTTCGGGCGGCCGCGGAGCGTTCGCCTCGCGGTGATGGTGGACCGCGGCGGGCGCGAGCTCCCGATCGCGGCGGACTTCGCCGCGCTCCGGATCGAGGTCGGGCCGGAGGAGATGGTGCGCGTCCGGGTCCGGGAAGAGGACGGGGAGGACGGGGTCGTCCGGGTCGCCGTCGAGGGCGGCGGATCGTGAGGCACCTCCTCGGCATCCGCGGCCTCTCGGTCGCCCGGGCGACCGCGATCCTCGACGCGACCCCTCGCTACCGGGATGTCGCCCGGCAGCCGGTGCCGCGCGTCCCGATCCTGCTCGGGCGCACCGTGACCCACCTCTTCATGGAACCCTCGACCCGCACCCTGGCGTCCTTCCAGCTGGCCGCCCGGAGGCTCTCGGCGGAGCCGCTCTCGTTCGCCCCGGACCGTTCGTCGCTGGCGAAGGGCGAGACCTTTCTCGACACCGCGCGGACGCTCGCCGCGATGGTTCCCGACATCGTCGTGGTCCGGAGCCGGGAGTCGGGCGCGCCCGGCCTGCTCGCGCGCGAGATCCCGGGCGCCTCGATCGTGAATGCGGGCGACGGGATGAGCGAACACCCGACGCAGGCGCTGCTCGACGCCTTCACGATCCGCGAGCACCGGGGCGAGCTGGCGAAGCTCCGGGTGGCGATCCTCGGGGATCTGCTCCACAGCCGGGTGTTCCGCTCGAACGCCCGGCTCCTGACCCGGCTCGGGGCCGAGGTGCGGTGTTCCGGTCCCCCGACGCTCGTCCCGCCGGGGATCGAGCGCCTCGGGGTCCGGTCCTTCCTGCGGGTGGAGGAGGCGCTCCGGGGCGCCGATGCGGTGATGGTCCTGCGGATCCAGCACGAGCGGATGCACGGGTCCTGGATCCCCTCGGAACGCGAGTACTACCGCGAGTTCGGGCTCACCGGCGAGCGCCTCGCGCTCACGAACGACGCGATCGTCCTCCACCCCGGGCCCCTGAACCGCGGCGTCGAGATCTCCTCCGAGGTCGCCGACGGCGCCCGTTCGGTCATCCTCGAACAGGTCGGGAACGGAGTCGCGGTGCGCATGGCGGTGCTCGCCGAGATCGCCCGCGGGCGGTTGCGCCGGAGTCCCGATGGCTGAGCGCCCGGTCTGGATCCGCGGCGCGCGGGTGGTGGACCCGGCGGGCGGACGGGACGGCGCGTTCGATCTCCGGCTCGCCGGCGGGCGGGTGGCCGCCATCGGCAGGGCAGTCGGCGAGCCGGGCGACCGCATCGTCGAGGCGGACGGACTCACCCTGGTTCCCGGCCTCTGCGACATGCATGTCCACTTCCGCGAGCCGGGCTTCGAATACAAGGAGACCGTCGGGAGCGGCGCCGCGGCGGCGGTGGCGGGCGGGTTCACCGCCGTCGCCTGCATGGCGAACACGGAACCGGTGAACGACGACCCGTCCATCACCGGGCACATCCGCCAGCTCGCCCGCGATGCCGGGCTCGCCCGCGTCCATCCCGTCGCGGCCACGACGCGAGGGATGCGCGGCGAGCGGATCTCGGAGTTCGGGGCGCTGAAGCGAGCGGGAGCGGTCGCCGTCTCCGACGACGGCCTCCCGGTTTCGGACCCGGCGGTGATGCGGCGGGCGCTCGAGTACGCCCGGCTCTTCGATCTTCCGGTGATCGAGCACTGCGAGACCGCCGAGCTGAGCGGCGACGGGGTCATGCGCGAGGGCGAGTTCTCGACCTGGATCGGGCTGCCGGGGATTCCGTCCGCCTCGGAGTCCATCGCGGTCGAGCGGAACATCGCGCTGAACGAGATCGCCGGATCCCGGCTCCACATCGCGCACCTCTCGACCGGGCGCTCGGCCGCGGCCGTCCGCCGGGCGAAGGCCGCCGGGTTCCGGGTCACCGCCGAGGTGACCCCCCACCATCTGGTGTTCACCGAGGCCGCGGTCTCCGACTACGACACCGCCGCGAAGATGAAACCGCCGCTCGGCTCGGCCGCGGACCGGGAGGCGCTCCGCGCCGCGCTCGCCGACGGAACCGTGGATGCGATCGCCACGGACCACGCCCCCCACCACGACGACGAGAAGAAGCTCTGCTTCCAGAGCGCGCCGTTCGGAATCGTCGGCCTCGAGACCGCGGCCGCGGTCGTGCTCGACCGGCTCGTCCGCCCCGGGGCGATCTCGCTGGCGGATGCGGTGCGGCTCCTGTCCGTCGGTCCGCGCCGGATCCTCGGGCTCCCCGGGGGCGACCTGAACCCGGGGAGCCCGGCGGACCTCACCGGGCTCGATCTGGAAGCGACGACCACGGTGGATCCGGACGGGTTCCGCAGCCTCGGCCGCAGCACCCCGTTTCGGGGTCTCGCGCTTCGGGGGCAGGTCGCCGCCACCTGGGTCGGCGGCCGGCGCGTCTTCTCCCGATAGGGACTCCCGCCGGGCGCCCCCGATGCCGCCGCGCGGCTTCCGGGAGGCGGTGGAGCGCGTCTTCCGCCGCCACGGCGCCGCCGCGCTCGGAAGCGATCCGCTCCAGTTCCCCCGGCGCTTCCCGGACCCCGCGGACCGGGAGGCCGCGGCCTTCCTCGCCGCCGCGCTCTCGTTCGGCAACGCGCGCTCGATCTGCGCGTCGCTCGAGCGGGTCTTCGCCTGGACCGGGCCGCGCCCCGCCCGGTTCCTCCGGAACTTCCACCCGCGACGGGGCGCGGACGCCATCGCCTCGTTTCGGCATCGCTGGACGAGCGGGGCGGATCTGGTCCGGCTCGCGGTCATCCTCCGAGGGGTCCTCGAGGAGCACCGGACGATCGAGGGGCTCTTCCGCCGGGCGATCGTGCGCCTTCCCCGGGGAGGAGTGGATCTCGGCGCGAGCATCGAACGGTTCCGGGCCGGGGCGCTCGCGTTCGACCGGCCCGGATCGGACGACGGGTCGCGCCTGGGCCCCCGGTACTTCTTCCCGCGGCCGCGCACCTCGGCGGCGAAGCGGACCGCGATGTTCCTGCGCTGGGTGGTCCGGCGAGGCGACGAGGGACTCGACCTCGGGCTCTGGGACTGCCTTTCTCCAGCCGACCTGGTCGCGCCGCTCGACACCCACCTGTTCCGGTTCGCCCGCCGCCTGCGGCTGACGAGGCGACGGACGCCCGGCTGGAAGGCGGCGCTCGACCTCACCCGCGGCCTCGCCCGGCTCGATCCCGAAGACCCGACGAAGTACGACTTCGCGCTCGCCCGCCTCGGGATCGTGGAGGGTTGCCCCCGGCACCGCCGCTCGGCGCCCTGCGAGCTCTGCGAGCTGCTGGCTTACCGGGGTGGGTCGAATCGCTTCCGCGATCCGTTCCGCCCTCCTTCGCGGGGAGGGAGGACCCTCGCCGTCGGCGCGCGAGGGACTTTCTCCGCAGCCGGTTACCGGACGGTGACCCGCGAGCGCTCGGCGAGCGTTCCCTGCGCGCGCTCGACGGCGACGATGGCCTTCTTGTAGTCGATGACGGCTTGCAGTTCGTTCGCCCGGGCCTGCGCCAGGTCACGCTGCGACTGGACGATGAAGTAGCTCGTCGTCATCCCCACCTCGAACTTCTTCTGCTCGGCGTCGAGCCGCTCCTCCTCGAGCTCCCGCGCCACCCGGCTCGCCTCGATGCGCCGCCGGTTCGTCTGGACCTGGCGCACCGCCGCCCGGACCTCCTGGGTGATCAGGACTTCCTGCTGGCGGATCGTCTCCCGCTGCCGGTTCAGATCGGTCTGCGCCTGGGCGTGGTTCGCGTGCGCCTGGTTCGGGCCGATCGGGTACGAGAGCGAGAGCCCCACCTGCCAGTCGCGGTAGTCGAGGCCGCCCAGCTGCGAGAGCGCGTCGCCGTAGCCGCCGGGGATCGTCTCCACGGGGGCGCCGAAGAAGCCCTCGCGGACGAACTGGGTGCCGCCGATCCCGGTGAGCTGCACGAGCCCGACCAGATCCACCTGCGGCAGCGTCTGGTTCCGGAAGTAGCGGACGTCGTACTCGTTCGTGTCGAGCTGGGCGCGTTGCGAGCGCAGTTCCGGACGGCGCTGGAGCGCGATCCGGATCGCCTCCGTCGCCTCGACCTCGTAGTCCTCGACCGTGGGCGGGTCGGTCGGGCGGATCTCGCCGTCCCAGAAGCCGGCCGCGTCCGGATCGCGGATCAGCGCCTTGACGACATCCTCGGTCTGCCGGATCTGGTCCTCGGCGAGGATGAGCGCCTCTTCCCGCGCGGCGACCTCGGCCTCGGCCTGCAACACATCGATCGGCGCCATGGTGCCGACCTCGACCTGGACCTGGTTGTTCCGCAGCAGGTCGCGCGCGAGCTCGAGCGACTGGACCGCGACCTCGTGGCTCCGGATCGCGAAGACGAGATCCCAGTAGGCGTTCTGGACATCGCGCAGCACATCGAGGACGCTCTGCTCGAAGTCGTGGCCGGCCCGGCGCTCCCCGTTCTGGGACACGACGATCTGGCGACGCTCGGGGTTCGTCCGGAAGTTCTGGAGCAGCGGCTGGCTCAACTGGGCGTTCACGACGCTCCGGTAACGCGGGTTGAAGTTGAAGAAGACGCTGTTCGTGGCGAAGCGGTTGTTGTTGAACTGGACCGAATAGTTCGTGCCGAAGGGCAGCCGGTGCTCGAACCGCAGGTTGTAGTTCATCGTGTCCTGCTCGTTCTGGTCGGCGCCGTCGAGCTGGGTCTCCGAGGGGGACAGGCTCTCGCGGAGGTTGTAGTCGAGGATCAGATCCGGGGTGTACACCCGGCGGGCCGCCGACAGGAGCAGGCTCGACGACTGGCGGGCGAGGCGCGAGATCCGGACGCTCAGGTTGTTCTCGAGGGCCTGGGAGATCGCGTCGTCGAGCCGGAGCTCGACCGGGGGCGGCTGGCCGGGCGCCTCCTCCGGCGAACTCCCGGCGAGAGCCGCTCCGGGGAGGAACATCGCGAACAGGGTCGGGAGCGCGAGCGCTTTCGTCATGGGATTCTCCAGATCGGGTCTCGTTCGGCGATCGGGTTTCGTCGGGGAACCGGAAGCGTAGTCTCGAGGGCGTCGCGCGCCCGAGCCGGCCCCTCCCGGAGGAAGACGCCCCGAAACCGGAATTTCTACGGCCCGCCCGAAGGAACGCGCGAACCGGCGCCCCGGTTTCCCCGCGCGGGAGGCGCCGGCTCACCAGGCTGATCCCGCCGGTCGCGGCGGTGACCGGTTTCCCCGCGCGGGAGGCGCCGGCGGTACCAGCCGACCGCCCCGACCGTCGAGTACTCCGGTTTCCCCGCGCGGGAGGCGCCGGCTCGCTCTGATACGGTCGCCGAACGGTTGCGCATACGCCTCGACCTCGCCTGGGACGGGACCGATTTCGCCGGCTGGCAGCTCCAGCCGGGACGGCGGACGGTCCAGGGGGAGGTGGAGGAGTCGCTCCGGCGGCTCTACCGCCTCGGGCCCGGGGAACGCCTTCCCGTGGTGGCTTCCGGGAGGACCGACGCCGGCGTCCACGCCGAGCGACAGGTCGCCCATTTCGACGCCCCGCGGCGGATTCCTCCCGACGGAATTCGGGACGGAGCGAACGGACTCCTTCCCGCGGCGATCCGGGTGCTCGCCGCGCGGGCGGCCGCGCCGGGATTCCACGCGCGGCGCGACGCCGCGCGGAAGACCTATCGGTATCACCTGCTCACCGCCTTCCCGGCGTCGCCGCTCGAGACGCGCTTCGCCTGGGCGGTGGGCCGCCCGCTCGACCGGGAGACGCTCTCGTCCGCCGCCGCCCGGTTCGCCGGACGGCACGACTTCCGGGCGTTCTTCGCCGCCCCGCCCGGCGAGGAGCCGGAGAGTCCGTTCCGCGAGGTGAGCGAGGCGCGGATCCTCGGGGAGGGGCCGCGGTTCGTCTTCTCCGTGACCGCCGACGGCTTCTTCCGCTACATGGTCCGCCGGATGGTGGGGACGCTGGTCCTGGTCGGAACCGGGCAGCTCCCTCCGGGCCGCATCGCCGCGATGCTGGCCGACCCCGCGCTTCCGGGGCCGAGGCCGCGCGCTCCGGCGGCGGGTCTCCGGCTCCACCGGGTGTGGTACCCGGGAGAGGATCGAGCCTCCGGGCCTCCCCTGCCGGCCGCCGCCCGGGAGGGCTTCGGGGCGGGCGGCGACTGATAAATTGCCGCTCGTTCCGTGCCCCTGAGCCCCGCGATCGAGAGTGCGCCGAAGGCGGTGACCGCCGAGCTGCTCGCGCGGCTGGACCGGACGCGGCTGCCGCTCCATGTCGCCGCGATCATGGACGGCAACGGGCGCTGGGCGGCGGCGCACGGGTTGTCCCGAGCCGAAGGGCACGCCGCCGGCGTCGAGGCGGTCCGCGACACCGTGGAGGCGGCGGCGAGCCTCGGGCTCGGCGCGCTGACGCTGTTCGCCTTCTCCATGGAGAACTGGAGGCGTCCCCGCGAGGAGATCGCGATCCTCATGGAGCTCGTCAAGAAGTACCTCCGGATCGAGACCGGGAACCTGATCGCGAACGACATCCGGTTCCGCCCCCTCGGCCGGCTGTCCGAGCTTCCCGGCGATGTCCAGGCGATGCTCGGCGACACCGTGGAGCGGACCTCGGAGTGCCGGGGCCTCCAGCTGAACATCGCGCTGAACTACGGGGGCCGGGCCGAGATCGTGGACGCGGTCCGGCGGATCGCGGCGCGCGCGGTGGCGGAGGGCGTCGTTCCCGAGCTCGACGAGGATACCTTCGGGGAATACCTCTATACCCGCGGGCTTCCCGACCCCGATCTGCTGATCCGGACGAGTGGCGAGATGCGCGTGTCCAACTTCCTGCTGTTCCAGAGCGCCTACACCGAGTTCTGGACGACCTCCGCGCTCTGGCCCGATTTCCGGCGCCGGCATCTCTACGAGGCGATCCTCGCCTTCCAGGGCCGCGACCGCCGCTTCGGCGCGATCCGCTGACGCGGAGCCCGCCGACCGCTCGGGCCGGCTTCCGGATCCGTGAAGCGCTTCGTCGGGGGGGCGCTCGTCGTGGCGAGCGCACTCGGGGTCTGCCTGCTCGCGCCGCCGGTCTATCGGTTGGCGGCGATCTGGCTCGCGGCGCTCGTCGCCGGGCGCGAGGCGCTGCGCCTCGTGGCGGCGGCGTTCGTCGGGGCCCGCGCCCGCTCGGACTTCCCCGGTGCGGGACCGGCGGCGAGCCTGTTCGCGTTCGCGTTCCTCGGGTTCCTCGGGAGCCGGGGTGGCGAGATTCCCGGCGCGGTTCCGCTGCTCGTGGCGGCCGCGTTCGGCCTCGTCCTGTTCCTCCGGCGGCGGGACCGGCGCGCGGTCGGCGAACTCGCCGCGGCGCCGATCGCCGCCCTGTGGATCGGCCTTCCCGCGGCGGTGCTCCTCGGCATCGCCGGCGGCGAGAACGGAGGCCGGACGCTGCTCTTCCTGCTCGCCGCGGTGATGGTCGGCGAGGCGGGCGCCTTCTTCGCCGGTCGGGCGCTCGGAGGGCCGAAACTCGCCCCGAGACTGAGCCCGAAGAAGACCTGGGCGGGTTTCGTCGGCCAGCTGGTCTTCGGCGCGGCGGCGGCGTCGTCGGCCGCCCCCCTGCTCTCACCCTCCCCCGGGCCCCTCGCCGCCGCGCTGCTCGGCGCCTTGCTGTCCCTCGCCGCGGTCCTCGGGGATCTCTTCGAATCCGGCTGGAAGCGCGCTTCCGGGCTCAAGGACAGCGGCAGACTGATCCCGGGCCACGGCGGGATCCTCGACCGGGTGGACGGGCTGGCGTTCGCCGCGCCCGCCTTCGCGGCGGCGAGCGTCTTCGCCGGGACTTAGCAGCCTGTGGATAAAGCGCCCCGCCTGGGAATCCGTCGTCGAAGAGATGGGGAACTTCATCGTGCGGGCGGATGCGGGGCGCTTTCCCCACA
>CAYGAO010000085.1:0-10742 GCA_964347715.1 uncultured Acidobacteriota bacterium | reverse complement strand
CCTCCCTCCCCGCGAAAGCGGGCGGAACGGATCGCCCAAGCGATTCGGGCCGCCACCCGGTGGGGAAAGCGCCCCGCATCCGCCCGGAGGACGGGGTTCCCCATCTCTTCGAGGACGGATTCCCATGCGGGGCGCCTTATCCACGGGCTGTCAGATGCTGAGCGCCTCGACCTGGCGCCGTCCGGAGAGGACGAGATCGAAGATGTAGCGCGAGACGAACATCGCGGTGAACACGTTGCTGATGAGGCCGATGCTCAGGGTCACCGCGAACCCCTGCACCGGTCCGGTGCCGAACTGGAAGAGGATCGCGGCGGCGACGAGGCTCGTCATGTTCGCGTCCACGATGGTCCAGAAGACGCGCGAGAAGCCCACCGAGATCGCGGTGCGGGGGGGCTTTCCGGCGCGCATCTCCTCCTTGATCCGCTCGAAGATCAGCACGTTCGCATCCACCCCCATCCCGATGGTGAGGATGACCCCGGCGATCCCGGGGAGCGTCAGGGTGGCGGCGAAGTAGGCCATCGCCCCGACCAGGATGAGCAGGTTCAGGAGCAGCGCGACCACGGCGTTCATTCCCGAGAGCCGGTAGTAGAAGATGATGAACACCAGGACGCCGGCGAGGCCGGCGAGCGAGGCGGTGACCCCGCTCCGGATCGAGTCGGCGCCGAGCGAGGGCCCGACGGTGCGCTCCTCCTGGTACTCGAGCGAGGCGGGCAGCGCGCCGGCCCGGAGCACGAGCGCGAGGTCGAGAGCCTCCTGGACGGTGAAGTTCCCGGTGATCTGCCCCTGGTCGTAGATCGGGCTCTCGATCACCGGAGCCGAAACGGCGAGGCCGTCGAGCACGATCGCCATCTGCCGCCCCACATTCGCTCCGGTGAACTCCCGGAACCGGGAGGCCCCGTCGGCGTGCAGGCTGAACTCCACGTTCGGCGTGTTCGTCTGGAAGTCGATCCCCTGGCGGGCGTTCCGGAGGTCCCGGCCGGTGATCGCCGCCACCCGGTTCACCTGGTAGTAGCCGGTCGCGCCGGTGGGCAGCTCGGTGGCGATGTTCTCGAGCGAGCCGTTCAGCGGCGGCAGCGCCGCCTCGTCGAGCGCCGGCCCGGCCTGGACGAGCCGCAACTCGAGCTGCGCCGTCGCCTGGATGATCTCCTTCGCCCGGGTCACATCCTCGTAGCCGGGAAGCTGGACGAGGATCTGGTCGCCGGTGCTGCCGTGGGTCGTGATCACCGGCTCCGCCACGCCGAGCTCGTCCACCCGACGGCGGATCGTCTCCATCGCCTGGGTCACGGTCTGGTCCCGGACGACGATCTCCTCGGCGGCGCTGAGCGAGAAGGACCAGTCCCCGCCGCCGGCGCTCCGCAGATCCCACCCCTGCCAGCCGAAGGCGACGATGTCGCGCACCTCCCGGAGCCTGGAATCGTCGAGGTTCCGCACCACGAGGCGCCCGAGCCCCTCGGTCTCGATGTCGGAGAAATCGATCGCGTCGGAGTCGAGGCGCTCGGCGAACTGTTCGGCGGTCTCGTCGGTGAGGACCCGGACCGCATCCTCGGTATGCACCCGCATGACCAGGTGGATCCCGCCCTGCAGATCGAGCCCGAGGACGATCGTCTCCGCCGGTGGCCAGACGAGCCAGGCCAGCCCGGCGACGAGCAGGACGAGCGCGATGCCTTTCGCGCGCAGGTTCTTCTTCAAGGCGCCTTCTCCGCCGGCGGCACTCCCGGCGCGTCAGTCCCTCGTCTTCGTCTCGGCGACTCTGGCCACCGCGGTCTTGTCGATCTGGAGCTTCACCGTGTCCGTGACCCGGAGCTGGACCACCCCGCCCTGGATCCCGGTGATCGTGCCGTGGATGCCGCCGGTGGTCACCACGCGGACGCCCCGTTCAAGGCTTCCCAGCATCTTCTCGGTGTCGCGCTGCCGCTTCCTCATCGGCCGGAACACGATGAAGTAGAAGATGCCGAAGATGATCGCGAACAGGAGGATCTGCATCCCGAACGCACCGCCCCCCGGGTCGGCCTGAAGAAGGGTCATGGGCATGATCGGTTTCCGGAACGGATGAGCGCCCCTGCCGGGCGCGCCCACCGGGCGAACCGGATGGGCGAGTGGATGCGAAAAAGCCCGGCGCCCCTCGGAAGGGAGAGCCGGGCACCGGATTCCCCCGCAGGATACCACGGGGGGCGCGCCGCGACGGACGCCGCCGGCGGGGTCAGCCCGCGGCGACGGGCGAGTTCCAGCGGTCGCGCGTCTCCCGGGCGAAGGCCGGATAGCGATCCTCGCGGATCGCCTCGCGCATCCTGGCCGTCAGCCGGGCGTAGAAGGTCAGGTTGTGGACGCTCAGCAGCGTCGCCGCGATCCGCTCCCTCGCGCGGAGCAGATGGTGCAGCCACGCGCGGGTGTAGTCGCCGCAGGCCGGGCAGCGGCACTCCTCGTCGAGCCGGGCGCCGTCGTCCCGGTACGGCGCCCGGGAGACATTCCGCCGCCCGGTGGAGGTGAAGACGATGCCCCGGCGCGCGAGCCGGGTCGGAAGGACGCTGTCGAAGAGATCCACGCCGAGTTCCGCCGAGGCGATCAGATCGGCCGGAAGCCCGGCCCCCATGAGGTAGCGCGGGCGCTCGTCTCCGACCGCCGCCGCGGAGAGCGCGGTGATGCGGCGGGTCTCGGCGGCCGGCTCTCCCATGAACAGCCCGCCGATCCCGAAACCGTCGAAGCCGTCGCCGGGCGGCCCGAGCGCCCGGAGCGCCCCCGCGTTCGCCTCGCGCACCTCCGGCAGGGTTCCGCCCTGCACGATCCCGAAGAGCAGCTGGCCGGGGGCGCGGGGCGGCAGAAGCGAGCGTTCCGCCCATCGCAGGCTGCGCGCCGCCGCTCGTTCCACTTCCCGGGCGGGCGCCGGCAGCGCGAGACACTCGTCGAGCACCATGGCGATGTCGGAACCCAGACGGCGCTGGATCTCGACCGCCCGTTCGGGGGTGAGCTCGTGGGGGGCACCGTCCCGGAACGAGCGCAGCGAGACGCCTTCCTCGGAGACTCGCCGCAGCGACTTCAGGCTCGCCACCTGGTAGCCGCCGCTGTCGGTCAGGATCGGGCGGTTCCACGCCATCAGCCGGTGCAGTCCCCCGAGCGAGGCGATGCGCGCGTCTCCGGGCTGGAGCATCAGGTGCCAGGCGTTGCTCAGCAGGACCCGGACGCCCGCCGCCTCGGCCTCGGCGCTGGTGACCCCCCGGAGCGCGCCCCCGGTGGCGACCGGCATGAACTCCGGCGTCTCCACCGGGCCGTGCGCGGTCCGGAGCCGCCCGAGGCGCGCGTCGCCGCTCCGGGCGAGGATCTCGAAGCTCACCGGCGCGACCGGGTCACGAGCCGAACCGGGGCACCGGCGCGGCCGCGACTCTCGCCGGAACCGGGCGCTCAGCGAATCGGCGCATCGGCGGAACCCGGTCGCGGCCCGGGGCGCTCGCCGAGCAGGAATGCATCGAGCGCCCGGGCGACTCCGCCCTCGTCGTGCGCCGAGGTGGTCTCGAAACCGAGCGCCCGCAGTTCGGGTTCGGCGTTCCCCATCAGGACTCCGAGCCCGGCCGCCTCGAGCATCGAGAGGTCGTTCCAGTTGTCCCCGATCGCGAGCGTCGCTCCGAGCGGAACGCCGGACTCGGCGGCGATTCGCTCGAGCGCGGACCGTTTGCTCGCCGGGGCCCCGAGCACATCGAGGAGGCCGAGCCCGGTGGCGGGGTATTCGGTGCGCTCGAGGGTGGCCGAGTCGCCGAGTTCCCGCGAGAGTTCCCGCTCCGCCACGCGGCACTCCGCCGGGGTCCCGGCGAGGACGAGGTGGAGCGGGTCCTCGGGGAAGGCCGGCGACGGCTCGAAGCGGGGACGCGGGCAGAGGGTCCCGAGGTAGCGAGCCACCCGCGGCGAGGTCTCCGATTCCCCGGAGATCCGCACGCCGCCGCCGAGATCGCTGATCACGAGGGTCATTCCCAACCGGCGGGCCGCCACCGCGGCCCGGAGCGCCGCCGGGCGCGGCAGCGGGATCTCGGAGATCGTCCGACCCCGGAGCCGGATGAGGGCGCCGCCGTGCCCCGCCCGGAACACCGCGGCCGGCAGCTCGGCGGTCAGCGCCTCGAGTTCGGCCTGGCGGCGGCCGGAGATCACCGCGAGCGCGACGCCCTCGCGTTCGGCCCGCGCGAGCGCCTCCCGGTCGGGCGGCGAGATCCGTTTCGCCGGATTCAGCAGCGTGCCGTCGAGATCCACCGCCACGAGACCGAAGCGGGGCCGGGCGCCGGTGGAGTCGCCGCGCACCGGCTCAGCCGCCCCCGGACGGGGTGCGGGGAGCGCCAGAGAGCGGGACACCCGGTCGGTTCGACCGGGAGGCCTGGCCGTCAGGACGCCGCTCGGCCGGCGGCTGCTCGCCGGGCGGGGTGACGCCGTCCCAGATGCGGACCCGGCGGATCGTGTCTCCCGGCCGAATCCGGTCGAGGACCTCGAAACCCTGACGGACATGCCCGAAGAGCGTGGCGCGCCCGTTCCGCTGGGGCTCGGGAAGGAGCGTGAGGAAGAACGCGCCGCCACCGGTGTCCTTCGCGCCGTCCGCCATCCCGAGGCTCCCGCGCATGAAGAACCGCTCGTTGACCTCCGAGCGGATCCGGGGCCCGACCGTCGGGTCGCCGGCCAGCAGGCGGGAATTCGGCATCACCCGGCGGAAGGGGGTCCGGTCCCAGAAACCCTGGCGGGCGAGGCGCATGAAGTGCCAGACCGTCCGGGGCGCGTCGGCGATGAAGAGCTCGACCTCGATGACGCCCCGCGCGGTCTCGATCCAGGCGATCGGGGTGTACGGGGCGCGCAACATCGCGTCGTAGTCGGCGGGATCGAGCACCGCCGCCGGGGCTGGCTCCTCGGGCGCTTCGCCCACCGAACGCAGGAACGCGTGCGCCTCGCGCCGCACCGGCCAGGCCGCGTCCCCGAGCGCTTCCCGGGCGAAACCGACGCGCTCGGCCTCGGGCGCGCTCGCGAGAACCGCCCGCAGCGCGGCCAGCCGGAAGCGGGGGTCCGCGTCCTCGTCCGAGAGGTAGGCGTCCCGGATCCGGGGAAACCCGGCGCCGAGCTCTCCGAGAGCCGTGGCGGCGGCGGCCCGCTCCCCGGCATCCGGGGCGCCGAGGTGCGAGACCAGCGCGGGGACGATCTCCGCGCTGCCCCCGCCGACCCGGGAGAGCGCGAGCTCGAGCTCGCCGAGCCCCGAGAGCGCCGCGGCGCGCACCCCGGGGTCCTCGTCCGCCAGCAGGCTGCGCCGGAGCAGATCCCGTATCCGCGGATCGGGCGCCTCGGCGAGACGCCGCGCGACGGCGATCCTCCCGGCGGGTTCGCGATCCGACCAGCCAGAGAGGAGGAGGAAGAAACCCTCCTCGTCCTGAGCATGGAGTGCGCGCAGGGCGGCGGCGCGGAGGTCCGGGTCGGGGTCCAGCATCCCGCTGACGAGGGCCGGGACGGCGGCGCGGCGCCGCACCGAGGCGAGCGCGACGAGCGCCTCGAGGCGGATCGCCGGAGACGGATCGCCGAGAACCGCCTCGAGGCGCGCCGCGGCAGCCTCGGGCGCCGGACGCCCGGCCCCGGCGAGCGCCGCGAGCGCCCGGATCGCCTCGATCCGCACCGTGTCGCTCGGATGGCCCAGCCCCGCGAGCACCTCCTCCCCGAAGGGGAGATCCGCGCCGGGCCGAACGATCCCCCCGAGGCCGCGAACTCCGAGCGCCGCGATCAGCGGGTCCGGCGCGCTGGCGTAGGCCCGGTAGAGCGGCAGGAGTTCCGGATCCCGAAGCCGGGCTGCGGTCCAGGCCGCGACCCACCAGCCGGTGCGCGGCGCTCCGGAGAGGGTGAGCACCCCCGCCGCGGTTCCGGGATCCCCGCCGTCGTCCCGGATTCGGGCGAGCGCGTAGAGCCCGAGCCGCGCCTCGTCCCACGCGGTGCGCCGGCGACTCGCCTCGACATCCTCGCGGCGCCCGGAGTAACCGGGGGTCTCGACCAGTTCCGCGAGGCGGGCGCGGACCGCTGCTCCGGCGCGCTCTCCCCCGCGGCGCCCGAGCGCTTCGAGGGCCTTCTCGCGGACCCGACCGGAGGGGTCGGCGAGCGCCGCTTCGAGCGCGGCGGCGGCCGCTGCGGGCAGGGGATCCTCGAGGATCCCGAGCGAGAACGCCGCGGTGGAACGGACCGCGCCCGCCGGGTCGCCCGCCAGCGCTTCGAGGAGCGGCGCCACGGCTCCGGGTCGCCCGATGCGGCCGAGCGCGAGCGCCGCGCGACGCCGCACCTCCGGCTCCGCGCGCGCGAGCTGGGCCTGGAGCCAGCCGTCGCCGAAGGACCGGGCGTCTTCGAGGGCGAGGATCCGGGCGAGGGTCTCGCGGGGGGTGGCCGGGTCCGGCTCCTGGCCGGCGCCGGGGGAGGCCAGCAGCAGCGCGAATCCGAACCCGGCCCAAAACGGCACTTCCCGGTGCGGCGCCCCCCGGCACGACACCCCCCGGGTCGACACCCCCCGCTTCAGCGCCCCCCGGTTCGGCGCCCCCCGGTTCGGCGCGCCCCGGGTCGACACCCCCCGGGTCGGCGCCCCCCGGTTCGGCGCCCCCCGCTTCAGCGCCCCCCGGTTCGGCGCGCCCCGGGTCGCGGTTCTCCAGTTCGGCGCCCCGCGGGTCGGAACGCTCCGGGTCAGCACCCCGGGGGTCGGAACGCTCCGGTTCGACACGCCCCGGGTCGGCACGCTCCGGGTCGGCACGCTCCGGGTCGGCACGCCCCGGGTCAGGGTGCTCCGGGTCGGCGCGCCCCGGGTCAGGGTGCTCCGGGTCGGGACGCCCCGGGTCGGGACGCCCCGGTTCGACACGCCCCGGGTCAAGACGCTCCGGGTCGAGACGCCCCGGGTCGGGGCGCTCAGGCGGGAGGCGTCAGCGTCGTCTCGCAAAGGGTGTGGCGCCGGATCACATCCTCGCGGAGCGCGAAGCCGATGCCGTCTCCCGTCGGGATGGGCAGCGTCCCGTCCGCGTTCACCCGGACCGGAGGTTCGATGATCTCCTCGGTGAAGTAGCGGTCCGAGGACGCCACATCGCCCGGCAACGAGAACCCGGAGAGCGAGGAGAGGTGGATGTTGTGGGCGCGACCGACCCCACTCTCGAGCATTCCCCCGCACCACACGGGGATCTCCGAGCGCTCGGCTAGGTTCGCGATGTCGCGCGCGGCGGCGAGTCCCCCGACCCGTCCGGCCTTGATGTTGATGATCCGGCAGGCGCCCATCCCGATCGCGCGACGGGCGTCGGCCGCCGAGCGCACCGACTCGTCGAGGCAGATCGGAGTCGAGATCCGGCGTTGCAGCGCCGCGTGGTCCCACAGGTCCTCGTGGTCGAGCGGCTGCTCGATCATCATGAGCCCGAAACGGTCCAGCTCGCGGAAGAGCGCCTCGTCCGCGAGGGTGTAGGCGCTGTTCGCGTCCACCATGAGCGGGATGTCGGGGTAGCGCTCGCGGACCCGGCGCACGATCTCGAGATCCCAGCCGGGCCTGATCTTGATCTTGATCCGCCGGTAGCCGCGGTCGAGTTCGAGTCCGATCGTGTCGAGCAGTCGCTCCGGCGTGTCCTGGATGCCGATGGAGACCCCGGAGACGGTCTCGCGGCGCGTGCCGCCGAGAACCGCGGCGAGCGGCTTCCCCTCGCTCCTGGCGAACGCGTCCCAGACGGCCATCTCGATCGCCCCCTTCGCCATGTTGTGCCCCCGGATCCGGGCGAACGACGGGGCGACCTCGTCCGGGTGGGCGTAGTCCGCCACCGCCGCGAGCGGCCAGAGGAAGTCGCGGAGGATGTGGTCCGCGGTCCGGACCGTCTCGCTGGAATACCCGGGCGCGAGATCGGCGACGCACTCCGCGTGACCCGAGACCCCGTCCACGACGACCTCGAGGAGGAGGAACTGCTGGGCCGTCACCCGGGCGAAGCTGGTCTCGAACGGGTTCCGGAGGTCGAGCCGGACTTCCCGGATGGTGAGGCTCTCGATCTTCATCGCCGCGTCGGTGCGCGCGGCGAATCATGCCATCGTCGCCGCGGGAACCGGCGGCGCGAGGGCTCGGGACCTCTACAATCGCGGGTTCGCGCCCCCTCCGGCGCCACCCGAGACCCCGCCTGCGATGCCCCCCGAGATCCGCGGCGTTTCGATCCTGGGGGCGACGGGTTCGATCGGGACCACCACGCTCGAGGTCGTCGAACGCTTCCCCGAGCGCTTCCGGGTCGTGGGGCTCGCCGCCGGGCGTTCGACGCCGCGGCTCGCCGCACTCGCGGCGCGCCATCGTCCCGAGATGGTCGCCGTGGGCCAGGAGGGCGAGGCCGAGCGCTTCGCGGCCGCCTTCGGGCGCCGGCTCCCGGGAGTGGAGATCACCGGGGGCGCTTCCGGGCTCGCGGCGGTGGCGACCCGTCCGGGGGCCGAGGTCGTTGTCTCGGCCATCGTGGGCGCCGCCGGCCTCGGGCCGACGCTCGCCGCGCTCCGGGCCGGGCGGACGGTCGGGCTCGCCAACAAGGAATCGCTCGTCGCCGCCGGCGCGCTGATGACCCGCGCCGCCGCTCTCGGCGGCGGCCGGCTCATCCCGGTGGACAGCGAGCACGCGGCGATCCACCAGTGCCTCGCCGGACGGCCGGATCCTCCGCGCCGGCTCTGGCTCACCGCGTCCGGGGGTCCGTTCCGGGACGCGACGCCGGAGGAGATCGAGGCGGCGACGCCCGAGACGGCGCTCCGCCATCCGACCTGGGACATGGGTCCGAAGATCACGATCGATTCCGCGACCATGATGAACAAGGGCCTCGAGATGATCGAGGCGCACTGGCTCTTCGAGGTTCCGCCCGAGCGGATCCGGGTCGTCGTCCACCCGGAGTCCACCGTCCACTCGATGGTCGAGTTCGGCGACGGTTCGATCCTCGCCCAGCTCGGGGTGGCCGACATGCGGACGCCGGTCCAGTACGCGCTCACCTGGCCCGAGCGGCTTCCCACCGGGCTCCCGCCGCTCGCGCTCGACGAACCGTTCTCGCTCCGGTTCGCCCCGCCCGATCCGGTTCGTTTCCCCTGCCTGCGGCTCGCCCGCGAGGCGCTCGCCGCCGGCGGGGACGCGCCCGCGGTCCTGAACGCCGCGAACGAGGTCGCGGTGCAAGGCTTCCTCGAGCGCCGCATCGGTTTCGGGGACATCCCCGCCGTGGTCGAGGAGACGCTCGCCGGGCACCGGGTCAGCGAACCCGAGGACCTCGACGCGGTGGAACGCGCCGACGGCTGGGCCCGTATCCGATCCGCGGAAGTCGCCCGGCGCCGGACGCCACTCCGCACTTCCGCCTGACCCGCCCCGTGCTCACCCTGGTCGCCTTCGTCCTCGTGGTGGGGACGCTCGTCGTCATCCACGAGCTCGGCCACTTCCTCGCGGCGCGGTTCATCGGCGTCCGCGTCGAGACCTTCTCGATCGGGTTCCCGCCGAACATCTACCGCCGGCGCATCGGGGACACCGAGTGGACGGTCGGCCTCCTGCCGCTCGGAGGGTATGTGCGGATGGCCGGCGACGCCCCCGGACACGGCGGCGACGACCCCGCCGAGCTCCAGAACCGGACCCGCGGCGAGCGCCTCGCGATCCTCTTCGCCGGACCGGCGATGAACTTCCTCCTCGCGGTGGGGATCCTCGCCGGCCTGTTCTATTTCGGCATCGAGCGGCGGGTGGGTCTCTCGGACCCTCCCGTCGTCTCCTGGGTCGCGGCCGAGTCGCCGGCGGGAATGGCCGGGCTACGCGCCGGAGACCGGATCCGCGAGATCGCGGGCGAGCCGGTCGCGGACTGGCGGTCGGTCATGGAGCAGGTGATCGTGCGGCCCGGCCAGGAGGTCGTCTTCGCCGTCGAGCGGGACGGGGAGGTCCTCGAGCTGCCGGTCTCCGTGCGCTCCGAGGGGCCCGACGCGATCGGGAACGCCGGCGTCTTCCCGCCGGCCCCGCCGATCGTGGGCGCGGTGCTTCCCGAGACGCCCGCGGCGGCGGCGGGCTTCCGCCCCGGGGACCGGATCGTCCGGGTGGACGGCGCCCCGGTCGGCAGCACCCAGGAAGTCTCCGGCCGGGTGCGGGCGCGCGGCGACGCCGAGCTGGTCTTCGCCGTCGAGCGCCAGGACGGCGAGGCGCTCCTGCCGGTGACCCCGGAGCCGTTCGAGGATCCGGAGAGCGGCGAGGTCAGCCCGCGGATCGGGGTGCGGTTCGAGCCGCCCTACCGGCGGGTCGAGGCCGAGTCCATCCCCTCGGCGATCCGGGAGGCGGTGGCCGAGACCGCCCGCTGGGGCGGGCTGACCGTCCGCCAGCTCGCCAGGGTCGTCGGGGGGTCCGCATCCGCGCGCCAGTTCTCGGGCCCGATCGGGATCGCCCAGGCATCCGGAGCAGCGCTGCGCCGCGGGACGACCGAGGTGCTCCTGCTGATGGCGATCCTGAGCCTGAGCCTCGGGGTGTTGAACCTGCTCCCGATCCCGGTGCTCGACGGTGGCCAGATCGCGGTGCTGCTCGTCGAATCCGCCGCACGGCGCGACCTGAGCGCCCGGGTCCGCACGGCGCTCACCGTCGCCGGGGCGGCGTTCATGGTGCTCGTCTTCGTCCTGATGATCTTCCTCGACCTCTCGAAGACGGGGATCCTCGGGGGGCTCTTCGGGTAGCGCGCGAGCGGCGCGGAACCCCCGTCAGGCAGTGGAGAAAGTCCCTCGCGCGCCGACGCGGCGCGAAGCGCCGCCGGGGAGGGTCC
>CAYGAO010000084.1:0-10775 GCA_964347715.1 uncultured Acidobacteriota bacterium | reverse complement strand
CCCTCCCCGCGAAAGAGGGCGGAACGGATCGCGCCAGCGATCCGGGCCGCCACCCTGTGGGGAAAGCGCCCCGCATCCGCCCGGACGACGGGGTTCCCCATCTCTTCGAGGACGGAGTCCCATGCGGGGCGCTTTATCCACCGGCTGCTAGGACGGTCCCATGCGGGGCGCTTTATCCACAGGCTGCTGAGATGACCTCCTCCCGGCCCCGCAGCGGGTCCCGGCGAGCGGGGCGACGGCTCGCCCGGCTCGTGGTGATCGCGCTCCTCTTCGCCGCGACGGCGGTCGCCGGCTCGATGCTGGGCCTCCTCGCCGCCTACCAGAGCGATATCCCCCTGATCGAGGAGCTCGAGGCCTGGGAGCCGAGCACCACGAGCATCGTGTACGACCGGAACGGCGTCGAGATCGGCCAGTTCGCGATCGAGCGGCGGATCGAGATCGCCTACGGGCAGATTCCGCAGCACCTCCGCGACGCCCTGGTCGCCTCCGAGGACCAGCGCTTCTGGAGCCACTTCGGCTTCGATCCGATCGGGATCGCCCGCGCGCTCTGGGACAACTACCGCGCCGACCGGATCGTCTCGGGAGCCAGCACGATCACCCAGCAGGTCGCCCGCGAGCTGTTCCTGAACCGCGAGGAGACCCTGGAGCGGAAGATCAAGGAGGCGATCACCGCCTTCCGCGTCGAACGCGCCTATCGCAAGGAGGAAATCCTCACCTTCTACGCGAACCAGGTGCACCTCGGGTCGGGCACCTACGGGTTCGAGGCGGCGACGCAGCACTACTTCGGCAAGGGCGCCTCCGAGCTGACCGTCGCCGAGGCGGCGATGCTGGTCGGGATCGCGCCGAACCCGAGGGACTTCAACCCGTTCCGCAGCCGGCGGAACGCCGAGAGCCGGCGGGACATCGTGCTCGAGCGGATGGTCGAGGAGGGATTCCTCCCGGAAGCCGAGGCCGAGGCGGCGCGGAACGAGCCGCTGCGGCTCAGGTCCCGGGGCACGGACCGGCTCGCGGCGCACTTCCTGGAGATGGTCCGGCAGCACCTGCGCGACCGCTACGGCGACTCCCGCACCTACGAGGGAGGCCTCCGCGTCCACACCACGCTCGACCGGGAGATGCAGGAAGCGGCGCAGGAATCGCTGGAGCGGGCGCTCCGGGCCCACGACAAGCGCCGGGGGTTCCGCGGGTTCCGGCGCAACCTGCTCGACGAGGGGATCGAGCCCGACGACTACCGGGACGATTCGTGGAACGGCGCGCTCTACGCGGGCTCGGTCGCGGCGGGTGTCGTGACCGTCGCCGGGCCCGAACCCGAGATCCGCATCGGACCGTGGCGCGCCCGGGTGGACCCGGAGTCGCTGGTCTGGACCTTCCGCACCGCCGGGCGGCTGTTCCGGGTCGGCGATCTCGGCCAGTTCCGACTGCTGGGAGATCCGCTCGCCGGCGAGCTCGTCGTGGCGCTCGAGCAGGAGCCGGTCGCCGAGGGCGCCTTCCTCGCGCTCGACATCGAGACCGGCGCGATCCGGGCGCTCGTGGGCGGGTTCGACTTCGAGCGGAGCGAATTCAACCGGGCGGTCCAGGCGCGGCGGCAGGCGGGGTCGGCCTTCAAGCCCTTCGCCTACGGGGCGGCGCTCGGAACCGGCCGGTTCTCGCCCACCTCGCTGTTGCTCGACGCCCCCTTCACCTTCACCGACCCGGTCACCCGGCAGATCTACCGGCCCCGGAACTACGACGGGGAGCACCTCGGCTGGATCACCATGCGGCGGGCGCTCGAGGGCTCGCGGAATGTGCCCGCGGTCCGGATGATCCACGATGTCGGCCCCGACGAGGTGGCCGCGCTCGCCCGGCGGCTCGGGATCGGCGGCGAGCTGCTCCCGGTGCTCTCGATCACCCTCGGGGCGAGCGATGTCACCCTCCTCGAGATGGTCTCGGCCTACAGCGCCTTTCCGAACCACGGGGTGCGCATGGCGCCCCACTTCATCACCCGGGTCACGGATCGGGACGGGCGCGAGCTGGAGCGCACCCATCCCGAGACGGCCTCGGTGATCCGCGCCGATCTCGCCTATGTCGTGACCCACCTGCTCCAGGGCGTGGTCCAGCGGGGCACCGCCACCACGGCGCGGCGGCTCGGGCGCCCCGTCGCCGGCAAGACCGGCACCACGAACGACTTCACCGACGCCTGGTTCATCGGCTTCGACCCGGAGCTCGCCGCCGGGGTCTGGATCGGGCGCGACGAGAACGAGACGCTCGGAAACCGCGAGAGCGGCGCCCGCGCGGCGCTCCCCGCCTGGATCTCGTTCATGGAGGCGGTGCGCGGAGACTCGGCCCCGCGCGGCTTCGAGGCGCCCCCGAACGTCGCGCTCGTCCCGGTGGACTTCGAGAGCGGACAGCCGGTCCCCGGAGGCCCGAACGCGATCCTCGAGGCGTTCCTGGCCGGCACGGAACCGACGACGGGCCACGACCGGTGACCCGGCGCTCCCGAGACCCCGGCGCGCTCGCGCCGGTCCGAAGGGCCCGGGCGGCCGGCGGACCGCCGGACCACCCGGCGTCCGGGCGGCCACCCATCCCGGTCGGGGCGCCGGAGGCCGGCGTCCGGCGCCGCCCGGACGGCTCCCGGTCCCGCCCGGGATGGTCGAACGCGACGCCTGCCCGGAGTCCACGCGGCTTCCGGCGCCCGGACGGCCCCGGGTCCCACACCCGGATCACGCTGGCGCCGGTCCCGGGCGCCAAAACCTCCCCTGCCCCGATTCCCGCATGAAGAACAAGCTCGCCCTCCTCGGCTGCGCCGGAGCCCTCGCGGTGGTCGGCGTGGTCGCCCTCGTCCTCTTCCTCTCGGTCACCTCGACCTACAACGCGCTCGTCGCGCTCGACGAGTCCGTCGAGGCCGGCTGGTCGCAGGTCGAGAACGTGTACCAGCGCCGCGCCGACCTGGTCCCGAACCTGGTGGCGACGGTCCGGGGCGCCGCCGACTTCGAGCGGGAGACGCTCGATGCGGTGGTCTCGGCGCGGTCGCGGGCGTCGAGCATCCAGCTCTCCGCCGCCGACCTCGGCAACCCGCAGGCGCTCGCCCGCTTCCAGGAAGCCCAGGGCGCGCTGTCGAGCGCCCTCTCGCGCCTGATGGTCGTCGTGGAACGCTATCCGGACATCAAGGCGAACCAGAACTTCCTGAGCCTCCAGGACGAACTCGCGGGAACCGAGAACCGGATCGCGGTGGAGCGACGCCGGTTCAACGAGGCCGCGCAGGCCTACAACACCCGGCGCCGGGGCTTCTTCACCCGGATCGTCGCGGGGTGGTTCGACTTCGACGAGGCGGCCTACTTCGAGGCCGACGAGGGCGCCGAAACGGCGCCGACGGTGGACTTCCGTCCCCAGTGAGCCGGATCCGGATCCTTCTCGCCGCACCGGGTCTCGGGTGCCTGCTCCTCGCCCCCGCCGCACCCGCCCAGGAGACGCCGCTCCCCCCGCTCAGCGGCCGCGTCGTGGACGAGGCCCAGCTGCTGGACCCGGCGGACGAAGCCCGGCTCGAGGCCTTTCTCGCCCGTCTGGAAGCGGAGACCTCGGTCCAGCTCGTCCTGGTGAGCGTCCCGCGGATCGACGGCCCGATCGAGGACTACGCGCTGCGCCTCGCCGAGAGCTGGCGGATCGGGCAGCAGGAGAGCGACAACGGGGCCCTGGTGGTCGTCTCCCGCGACGACCGGCGGGCGCGGATCGAGGTCGGCTACGGGCTCGAAGGGGCGATCCCCGACGGCCTCGCCGGGCGGATCATCCGGGACGAACTCTCGCCGCGCTTCGCCGCGGGTGACTACGCGAACGGCTTCGCGGCCACCGCCGCGGCGCTCGCGGCGGCGGCCGCGGGCGAGTACGAGGGCGCCGGGGGCGGCCCGGCGGCTTCCGAACGCGGCTCGGGGCGCCGCGGCCGCGCGACGCTCCTGCTCGTCGGGCTCCTCGTCGGCCTCCAGCTGCTCGGATACATCGGGAACGCCTTCCACCCGCTCGGCGCCGCCGCGGTCGGGGGCGGCGCCGCGGCGCTCCTCGGGGTCTTCCTGACGGGGCTCGGCTCGCTGCTGTGGCTCGTGCCGCTCGGACTCCTCGGCGGCCTCGGGGCGACCGCCTTCACCCGGGCCACGGCGGCCCGGCACTCGACCTGGGGCGTCGGCGGCGCCCCCGGGACGGGCGGCCTCTTCATCGGCGGCAGCGGCTTTCGCGGGGGCGGCGGCATCTCCGGGTTCTCCGGAGGCGGCGGCGGCTTCGGTGGCGGCGGCGCGAGCGGGAGCTGGTAGGGGGGGACCCGGTGCGCGTTCCGAAACCTCTTCGCCGACATCTCTCCGAGGCCGACCTCGACCGCATCGCCGGAGCGATCGGCGCGGTCGAGAAGAAGACCTCGGGCGAGCTCCGCGTCCATGTGGTCGCCCGGCTGCTTCCCCTCGAGAACGCGAGGCGGCGGGCGATCCGCGAGTTCTTCCGGCTCGGGATGGACCGCACGAAGGAGGGCTCGGGGGTCCTCCTCTTCGTCGCCGCCCGCTCGTCGCGCTTCGAGATCGTGGCCGACCGGGGGATCGACGAGCAGATCCCCTCCGGGACCTGGGGGGAGATCGCCTCCGAGATCACCGACCACATCCACGAGAACGGGCTCGGTGACGGGCTCGAACACGGCGTCCACCGGATCGGCCGGCTGCTCGCGTCCCGGTTTCCGGTCCGCGACGACGATGTGAACGAGCTTCCCGACGAGGTCTCGTTCGGCTGATCATCGTGATCTCACAAGAGAAGACTCAGATCAGAGCCGTGGCGGTTACCCAGTATCGGCAATGTTTCCAGGTATTTACAGATAATCTGACAACGATTCGCGCAACCGATCCGGCAGTGTTACGATTCCTCGACGCCGCTCGGGCGGTTCGTTTCGCGAGTCCTCGGGCTCCCGGCTCGCCGGCGCCCACCCAAGGAGAAGACCGCTGATGTCGAAGCCGACACCAGACCCGCTACCCCCGTCCGATTCTCCCCGGGGCCAGGTCCACCGCATGGTGCCGGTCCTCCCGCTGCGGGACATCGTCGTGTTCCCGCACTCGTTCCTGCCGCTTTCGGTCGGGCGGAAGAGCACGATCCAGATGCTCCGGGACGCCACCCAGGAAGCGAAGGAAGTCGGAGCGGCGGCGAAGTCGGGAACCGCCGGCAAGGTGATGCTCGCGGTCCTGACCCAGAAGGACGACGCGGTGGACCATCCGGGCGAGGACGATCTCTACCGGATCGGCACCGCGGCGCGGCTCGAGAAGCAGGTGCGGATGCGCGAGGGGACGGTGCGGATCGTGATCCGGGGGAGCTTCCGGTTCCGCGTCGAGCGCATCGTGCAGACCGAGCCCTATGTGCGGGCCGACATCCGCGTCCTCGACGGCGCGGTGGGCGCGGCGCGCACGGTGGAGTTCGAGGCGCTCACCCGGAAGATCCGGGAAGAGCTCCAGGAGATGATCAAGACGGACCTCTTCCCCCGCGCCCGCGAGGTCATGAAGACCCAGCTCGCGCGCGTCGGGAGCGCCGGACAGCTCGCCGACTTCGTGGCCGAGCAGCTTCCGAGCCTGAACACCGAGATGCGCCAGGAGGTCCTCGAGACGCTCTCGATCGAGGATCGCCTCGGACTCGCCTACGCGGCGATCCTGCGCGAGAAGCAGGTGCGCGACCTCGGCCGCAGCATCGAGTCGAAGGTCAAGAGCGAGGTGGGGCGCACCCAGCGCGAGTTCTTCCTGCGGGAACAGCTGAAGGCGATCCAGAAGGAGCTCGGGGAGGGCGACGATTCGAGCAAGGAGCTCGACGAGCTGCGCGAGAAGATCGAGAAGGCGGGAATGCCCGAGGAAGCCGAGAAGGAAGCGCTGCGCGAGTTCCGCCGGCTGGGCCGGATCCCGCCCGCGTCCGCCGAGTACACCGTCGGCCGGACCTATCTCGACTGGCTGGTGCGGGTCCCCTGGAGCAAGGAGACCGAGGACAAGTACGACATCCCGCGCGCCAAGGAGATCCTCGAAGCCGATCACTACGACCTCGAGAAGGTGAAGGACCGGATCCTCGAATTCCTCGCGGTCCGCGAGCGGAAGCCCGACCAGAAGGGGCCGATCCTGTGTTTCGTGGGGCCGCCGGGCGTCGGCAAGACGAGCCTCGGCAAGTCCATCGCCAAGGCGGTGGGGCGCGAGTTCGTCCGGCTGAGCCTCGGGGGGATCCGCGACGAGGCCGAGATCCGGGGACACCGGCGGACCTACATCGGCGCGCTCCCCGGCCAGATCGTCCAGGGCCTCGTGCGCGCCGGGACGAGGAACCCGGTCTTCATGCTCGACGAGGTGGACAAGCTCGGCATGGACTTCCGCGGCGACCCGAGTTCGGCGCTGCTCGAGGTGCTCGACCCCGAGCAGAACGACAGCTTCCGCGACCACTACCTCGACCTCTCCTTCGACCTCTCGCAGGTGCTCTTCATCGCCACCGCGAACATCGTGGACCCGGTGCCTCCGGCGCTGAAGGACCGGATGGAGATCCTGAGCCTCCAGGGCTATACCGAGGAGGAGAAGATCCAGATCGCCACCCGCCACCTGATCCCGCGCCAGCTCGACAACCACGGGCTCGCCGAGCCGGAGGTGGCGCCGGTGTTCGAGCACGACGCGCTCGCCCGGATCATCCGCGACTACACCCGCGAGGCCGGGCTGCGGAACATGGAGCGGGCGATCGCGAAGATCTGCCGGAAGGCGGTTCGCCGGCTCGCCGAGGGCGAGCAGGGGGCGCTCCGGGTGAACCCCGAGGTCGTCGGGGAACTCCTCGGCGCGCCGACCTCGCTCTCGCGCGAGCTCTTCGAGCGGGTCAGCGTCCCCGGAGTCGCGGTCGGTCTCGCCTGGACCCCCGCCGGCGGCGATCTCCTCTTCGCCGAGGCCTCGCGGATGAAGGGGAACACGCGCCTCACCCTGACCGGCCAGCTCGGCGAGGTGATGAAGGAGTCGGCGACCGCGGCGCTCTCGTGGGTTCGTCAGCACGGCGCGGCCTACGGCATCATGGCCGACTTCTACAAGAAGACGGACATCCACTTCCATGTTCCCGAGGGTTCCACCCCGAAGGACGGGCCCTCCGCCGGGGTCACCCTGGTCGCGGCGCTCATCTCGGTGCTGACCGGAACCACCTGCCGGCCCGACCTGGCGATGACCGGCGAGATCACGCTGACCGGGCACATCCTTCCGGTCGGGGGGATCAAGGAGAAGCTCCTCGCCGCGCACCGCTACGGCATCCGCGAGGTCATCGTGCCGCGGCTGAACGAGGGCGCCCTGCTCGAAGATGTGCCGGACGAGATTCGCGGCGCGCTCAAGATCCATCTCACCTCGAGCCTCGAAGAGACGATTCCGATCATCTTCCCGAACCTGGCTCCGGCGGCCGCGGTGAGCGCGGACCCGGACCCCGCGCACCTGCCGATCCAGTAGCATCCGGTGGATAAAGCGCCCCGCATGGGAATCCGTCCTCGAAGAGATGGGGAACCCCGTCGTCCGGGCCGATGCGAGGCGCTTTCCCCACCGGAAGGCGGCCCGAATCGCTGGCGCGATCCGTTCCGCCTTCTTTCGCGGGGAGGGAGGACCCTCCCCGCACCCCTCCCCGGCGGCGCGTCGCGCCGCGTCGGCGCACGAGGGACTTTCTCCACAGCCTGGTAGGGCCGCCGCCGGCGAGCCGCCGGCCGAGGCGCCTTGCAGTACCGCGACTACTACAAGCTCCTCGGGGTCGGGAAGGACGCCGGGCCGGCCGAGATCAAGCAGGCCTACCGCCGGCTGGCGCGGCGACACCACCCCGACCTGAATCCGGGAGACCAGGGCGCGGCCGAGCGCTTCAAGGAGATCGGCGAGGCCTACGCGGTCCTCTCCGACCCCGAACGGCGCGCGCGCTACGACCAGATCGGGGCGGACTGGGCCGAGCGCGGGGGCGGCTTCCCCGGCTTCACGGTGCGGACCGGGCCGGGCGGGGTCTCGGCCCGAACCCCGGGGAGCGGGACGGACTTCGGCCCGTTCGGGGATTTCTCGAGCTTCTTCCTCCACTTCTTCGGCCCGGATTCCCCGTTCGGCCCGCTGAACGCCGCCCCGGGGTGGCACGGGGTGCGCCCGCCGCGGACCGCCGGAACGGGGCCCGCGCCGACCGCTCTCGAGATCAGCCTCGAGGAGGCGCTCCGGGGCGCCCACCGGCAGATCCGCACCGGGGTCGGCGACTTCCGGGTGCGCATCCCGCCCGGAACCCGCGACGGAACGCGCCTCCGGGTCCGCACGCCGGCCGGCAAGGTCCTCCTCACGGTGCGGATCGCGCCGCATCCGCGTTTCCGGCGCGACGGCGACGACCTCGAGGTGGAGGTCCCGGTGGCGGCGGCGGTGGCGCGCGACGGCGGCGAGAGCGATGTCCCGACCCCCGACGGCGCGACCAGGATCCGGGTTCCGGCGGGGGTTCGCGCCGGGGCCGCGCTCCGGGTGCGCGGGCGCGGGATGCCCCGACCGGGCGGCGGCCGGGGCGATCTCCTCGCGCGCGTCCGGATCGAGCCCGCAGCGGATGCCGCACCCGGGACCGCGGCTGCCGACGCGAAGGAGACCGCTTCCTCGGGATGAGGAACCGGGTTCGGCCCGGTTCCGCCCGACTCGGCTCGGTTCCGTCCGACTCGGCCCGAGTTCGGCCCGGGTTCGGTCCGGTTCCGCCCGACTCGGCTCGGTTCCGCCCGACTCGGCCCAAGTTCCGCCCGGGTTCGGTCCGGTTCCGCCCGGTTCGGCCGGTTTCGGCCCGGTTCGCCCCGGGTTCGGCCCGGCGGCCCCCGATCCCGAACCTCGTCCCGGCAGCGACCCGGTCCCCGACGGCCAACAGGCTGTGGAGAAAGTCCCTCGCACGCCGACGCGGCGCGAAGCGTCGCCGGGGAGCGGTGCGGGGAGGGTCCTCCCTCCCTGCGAAAGAGGGCGGACCGGATCGCGCCAGCGATTCAGGCCGCCATCCGGTGGGGAAAGCGCCCCGCATCCGCCCGGACTACGGGGTTCCCCATCTCTTCGAGGACGGATTCCCCTGCGGGGCGCCTTGTCCACAGGCTGACAGGCTGCTCAGCCGTCCGGGAGCGCCCCCCGGAGGAGCCGCGGTGGATCCGCGGCGCAGTCCACGATGGCCGACGGAGCGCCGCCCGGAGTGCTCCCGCCGTCGAGGACGAAGACGCTCTCCGGCGCCCCGAGCGCCCCGAGCGCCCGGTTCGCGGTCGTCGCCGGGGGAGCGCCGCTCCGGTTCGCGCTCGTCGAGATCACCGGATGTCCGAGCGCCGCCGCGAGCGCCCGCGCCAGCGGGTGCGAGCTGACCCGCACCGCGACCGTCTCCGTCTCGGCGCCCCGAAGCGGCAGCACGAGCGACACCGGACCCGGCCAGTGCCGGTCGGCGAGCTCCCGGGCCTTACGGGAGAGCCGGCAGCGGGACTCGACCTGCTCCCGATCGGCGGCGATCCACGGAAGCCGCAGGTCCCGGGGGCGGCGCTTCAGGCGGAACACCCCGGCGACGCCCGCGGCGGACCTCGGGTCCGCGCCGATCGCATAGAAGGTCTCCGTGGGAAAGAGCGCGACGCCGCCGGCGCGGAGCCGCGCCGCGGCCTCGCCGACGGCGGGGTCGAACGGATTCACCGGGCGCTCCGCTTCGCACGCGGGTGGTGGTCGTCGTACACCCGGCGCAGCCGCTCTTCGGTCACATGGGTGTAGATCTGGGTGGTGGCGACCGAGGCGTGGCCGAGGAGCTGCTGCAGGCTGCGGAGGTCCGCTCCCCGTTCGAGCAGATGGGTCGCGAACGAGTGCCGGAGGACATGCGGCGAGAACGCGCGGGTCACCCCCGCTTCGGCGCCCCGTGCGCGCACGATCTGCCAGAACCGCTGCCGGGTCATCCGCCCGCCCCGGCGGTTCACGAAGAGCCAGACCGAAGCGCGCTCGGGACCCTTCCCGGAACCCAGCAGCGCCGGCCGCCCGGTCGCGAGCCAGCCCTCGAGCCGGCGTTCGGCAGCCTCCCCGAAGGGGACGATCCGCTCCTTGTCCCCCTTCCCGATCACGGTGACATATCCGGGGAGATCCGCGCCGGCCGCGACCACATCGGTGAGGCGAAGCCCGACGAGCTCGGAGACCCGCAGCCCGGTCGCGTAGAGCAGCTCGAGCATCGCGCCGTCCCGGACCCCGAGCGGCGAGTCGTCGGAAACCGCGAGGAGCCGGTCCACCTCGTCGAGCGAGAGGTATCGCGGGAGCCCCGGCAGCGCCCGCGCCGCGGTGATGCCCTCGGTCGGATCGCGGGCGATCGCTCCGTTCGCCACGAGGAAGCCGAACGCGCTCCGGATCGCCGAGGCGGTCCGCTGGATGGACCGGAACGCCAGCCCGCGGCGGTGGAGGTGGGTCAGGAACGACTGCACCTCCCGGTTCGTGAAGTCCCGAAGCGGCCGTCCGCCGCCGAAGTCGGCGAGCTTCTCGAGGTCGCGGCGGTAGGCGTCGAGGGTGTGCTCCGAGCACCGCCGCTCCACGCGCAGGTGGTCCAGGAACTCCCGGGCGGCGGGTTCCAGCGGCGGACGCCGCCGCGCCGCTCCCCTCACCGGGCGCCCCGGTTCCAGAACGACAGCGCCGCATTCCGGATCACCGCCCAGTAGCCCGGAACGAAGATCCGGACCGTGCCCCCCCAGACGAGGATGCCGGACGCGATCGCGCCGAGCGTCGTCACAAGGTCGTCCCCCGCGCAGCCGCCGAAATGCCCGCCCACGTGAATCACCTCGAACCCCGCCGCGCCGCCGGCAGCGAGCC
>CAYGAO010000083.1:0-10797 GCA_964347715.1 uncultured Acidobacteriota bacterium | reverse complement strand
ACCGAGGCCGCCGCCGACCGCGAACGACGTAGCGCCGAAGCCGCCGCCGACCGCGCGGCGATCCGGAAGGAAATGGCCGAAGGCTTCCAGGAAGCCGCCGCCGACCGCGAGCGACGCAGCGCCGAGGCCGCCGCCGACCGAGAACGACGCAGCGCCGAAGCCGCCGCCGACCGCGCCACGATCCGAAGGGAAATGGCCGAGGGCTTCGCGGAGATGCGGGAGGCGAACCGGAAATTCCTCGAGATCGCGACGAAGGCGCTCGAGATGGCGACGCAGGCGCTCGAGCGGAGCACGGCCGCACTCGAGCAGAAGACGGCCCGCAAGCTCACCCGCCGGCAACTCGGCGTGGGGGTGGTCCTGGTGCTGATCGGGGCGCTCCTGCCCTGGCTCATCGGGTGGGTCGTGGCGCGCCTCGGCGGCTGACCGCCTGTGGTGGATAAAGCGCCCCGCTCGAAAATCCGTCCTCGAAGAGATGGGGAACCCCATCCTCCGGGCGGAGGCGGGTCGCTTCCCTCGCAGGATGGCGGAATCGCTCGCGCGATTCGTTCCGCCCTCCTTTTCGCGGGGAGGGAGGACCCTCCCCGGCGGCGCACGAGAGACTTCCTCCACAGCCTGCTGAGCCCGCGCCGGCCACCGTGCGACTGGGCCGACCCCGATCGGGCGGGGCGACACCAGGAGGGGGTGCGCCACTGAAGGATCCCCGGCGCCCGCCGACGGTTCGAGACCGCGCTCGGACCGCGGTAGCCGGCAAGGGGACGGATCGAAGGAGACGCCCGGGAGCACCGCCGAGAGGCAATCGCCCGTCGCTGCGGGAGCGTGAGGTTCGTCCCCGACGGCTCATCCGGGACCGACCCGCCACCGTTCCTCCACGCCCGGCAGGTCTCCGGGAGCGAGTTCGGGGCGTTCCGGACGGCTCCCTTCGCCGACCCGCCGGAAACGAGGTGGCGGCTCGTGGCCGGCTGACGAGGGGTGCGAGCGGGGAGTGCGCGGCACACCTACCGACCGAAGCGCGCGAAACGACGGACCCCAACGCCGCGGGACGCCGCCCGCGCGCCGTCGGATCCGCCGTCCATGCCCTATCGTTCGCGCCGTCGTGCCCGAGTTTCGGAAGCGGACCCTCCGGGAGCTGGGTCTCGAAGGCCGGCAGCTCCTGCTGCGCTCGGACCTGAACGTGCCCCTCGCCGCCGGGGCCGTCGCGGACGACGCCCGGATCCGCGCCGCGCTGCCGGCGATCCGCCTCGCGCACGAAAAGGGCGCCTCGGTGGTCGTCGCCTCGCACCTCGGCCGGCCGCAGGGAACTCCGGACCCGGCCCTCGGGCTCCGTCCGGTCGCCTCCCGACTCGAGGCGCTCCTCGGCCGACCGGTCCGATTCGCGGGTTCCGCATCGGACGCGCCGCGCCGGCTCCGGCCCGGCGAGACCCTCCTGCTCGAGAACCTGCGGTTCCATCCCGGGGAAGTTGCGAACGACCCGGCGTTCGCCGCCGCGCTCGCCGCCTGGGGCGACGAATACGCGAACGACGCCTTCGGCGCGGCGCACCGGGCGCACGCCTCGGTGGACGCCTGCGCCCGCCACTTCCCGCGAGCGGCGGCGGGGCCGCTCCTCGAGCGGGAGATCGAGACGCTCGGCATCGTTCTCGCGGACCCGCCCCGCCCCTTCGTCGCCGTGCTCGGCGGGGCGAAGGTCTCGGACAAGCTGCCCGTGATCCGCTCGCTCCTGCCGCGAGCCGACCGGATCCTGATCGGGGGAGCGATGGCCTACACCTTCTTCGCCGCCGCCGGGCGCCCGACCGGCGCCTCGCTCGTCGAGCCCGACCGCATCGCGGAGGCCGCGGACCTGCTCCGGGACCATCCCGCCCGGCTCCTCCTCCCCGCCGACCACCTCACGGCGGCGGCGCCCGATGCGGATGCGGTCGAGGAACTCCCGACCACCCGCATCGCCGAGGGCTCCCTCGGCCTCGACCTCGGGCCTCGCGCCCGCGAGGAGTTCGCCGCGGAGATCCGGTCCGCCCGGACCGTCGTCTGGAACGGGCCGCCCGGCCTCTTCGAGAACGCGCGCTTCGCCGGCGGCACGCTCGCGGTGGCGCGGGCGGTCGCCGAGGCGACGGACCGGGGCGCCACGACCATCGTCGGTGGCGGCGACTCGCTCGCCGCCGTGCGGCTCGCCGGGGTCGGCTCCCGAATCACCCACCTCTCGACCGGCGGCGGCGCCTCGCTCGCTCTCCTCGCCGGCCAACCGCTCGTGGGGGTGGAGGCCCTCGCCGATGCCTGACGACAGACTCCGCCGACGCCCGCTGGTGATCGGCAACTGGAAGATGCACCAGACGGGATCCGAGGGCGCCGACCTCGCCCGCGCCGTCGTTGCCGGGCTCGCCGGCGCCCGCGCCGAGGTCGCGCTGGCGCCGCCCTTCACCGCCCTCGCCGCAGTCGCCGAGGCGCTCGCGGGGAGCGCGGTCGGACTCGTCGGCCAGGATGCGTTCTTCGAGAACGAGGGCGCCTTCACCGGCGCCATCTCCGCCCCGATGCTCCGCGACGCCGGGTGTTCGCGCGTCCTCGTCGGCCACTCGGAACGCCGCCGGCACTTCGGGGACAGCGACGCCGTGGTCCGCAAGAAGACGGCGGCGGTGCTCGCCGCCGGGATGGACCCGGTGCTCTGTGTCGGCGAGACCGCCGCGGACCGCGACGCCGGGCGCGCCGCCGCGGTCGTCGAGAGCCAGCTCGCCGCCGGGTTCGCGAGCGTTCCCGACCCGGGGGCGAGCCGCCTCGTCGTCGCCTACGAACCGGTCTGGGCCATCGGCGCCGGCCGGACCGCGACTCCCGAGGTCGCGGAGGCGATGCACCGGACGATCCGGGCGAGGATCGCGACGCTCTGGGGAGACCCGGCGGCGTCCGCGGCGGCGCTCCTTTACGGGGGATCGGTAACGGGCGATAATGCCGCGGCCATCCTGGCCGGAGAGCAGGTGGACGGCGTGCTCGTCGGCGGAGCGAGCCTCCGCGCCGACTCGTTCTTGGCCATCTGCCGCGCGGCCGCCCGAACCGCGCTTCCCCCGGACTGCGGAACCCGATCATGACGATCCTGCTCACCCTCTTCCACATCCTGGTCTGCGTCTTCCTCGTCCTCGTGGTGCTGACGCAGCAGGGCAAGGGGCAAGACCTCGCGAGCGCCTTCGGCGGAGCGGGTACCCAGGCGGCCTTCGGGGCGCGCGGGACCGCGACGCTGCTCACGAAGATCACCGCCGGCGTGGCGGCGACCTTCATGGTCACCTCGCTGCTGCTCGGATACGTCCAGTCGGACGACGACTCCGAGACGGTGATCGGATCGGGTGCCCCGGCCGCCCAGACGGAACCGCAGACGGAACCCGGGGAAACGGAGGAGCCCGAAGCCGAGCCGCCGTCGAACGACCCCTCCTGAACCGCCCGGGACCCCTATAATTCCCGGTCCCGCTCGTCGGGATCCCACCGTCGCCGAAGTGGTGGAATGGTAGACACGTGCGCTTGAGGGGCGTATGGGAGTCATCCCGTGGGGGTTCGAATCCCCCCTTCGGCACCAGGTGGGACGACGCCTGGCGTCAACCGGCCCGCAATCGCTTGCGCGATCCGTTGCGCCCGCTTTCGCGGGGAAGGAGGACCCTCCCCGGCGGCGCGCGAAGGACATTCTCCACCGGCTGTCAGAGGCCGCGAACCGCGCGCAGCAGGTGGTGCGGCGTGCCCTCGGCGTCCTCGACCCTTTCGAGGGACGGCGGCCCGAACCCGACGAGCCACCGACCGACCTCGGGGCTCCCCGCGTGCACCGGCGCCGCGCCCCCGGACTCCCGGTGGAAGCGGGTGTGATGGTGGTCGGCCGGGAAGTCCTCGTCCACGAGCACGAGCCGACCCCCGGGGGCGAGCACCCGGCGCGCTTCGGCGAGCCCGGCCCGCGGGTCGGCCCAGTGATGGAACGCATTCACCGAGAGAACGAGCGTCGCCCAGCCGTCCGCCACCGGCAGGCGTTCGGCGGCGGCGCGGCGCACCCGAACCGGAACCCGTTCCCGAAGCGCCCGCACCGCCGCGACGAGACAGCACGGCCACGCCGGGTCGAGAGCGACCACCTCGACCTCCGGAGCCGCCGCAGCGGCGAGGACTGCCGACTCGCCCGGTCCGGCCCCGATGTCGAGCACCCGGTCGCCCTCGCGGATCCCCGCGCGCTCGACCGCCATCCGGTTCCAGGGCCCGGTGAAGTGCCGGATCGAGTACCCGATCGCCGCGGTGGTCCGGAAGGACTTCCACCACGGCCGGCGCCCCCGGTTCGCCGCGTGGTCCCGGTGTCGCGGCACGAGAGCGGAACGGTACCACCGGAGCCGCTCGGGTATCGTTGACGATCCCATGTCGAAGACCACCGGCCTCGTCCAGCGCGAGGCATTCCTGCGCCACCAAATCCGACCCGGCCACCCCGAATCGCCGGCGCGCCTCGTCAGGATCCGCGAGGCGCTCGCCGCCGCCGGGCTCCTCGCGGAACTCGTTTCGATCGAGGACTGGCCCGACCCGCTCGCCTCGCTCCTCGGCCACCACACCCGGGAGCATGTGGACCGCATCCGCCGCATCCCGACGACGGGCGAGGTCGCGGAACTCGCCGTCGCCGGAGCGCTCGCCGCGGTGCGCGAAGTCTCCGCCGGGCGGCTCCGGAACGCCTTCTGCGCGATCCGCCCGCCGGGCCACCACGCGAACGACACCGGCGCCGAGGAGGGGTTCTGCTTCTACTCGAACGCCGCGGTCGCCGCCCGCTACGCGCAGCGCGAACGCGGCCACGAGCGGATCCTGATCGTGGACTGGGACTACCACCACGGCAACGCCACCCAGAACGCGTTCTACGAAGACCCCTCGGTGCTCTTCTTCTCCACCCACAACTGGTACGACTATCCCGGGACCGGAGACCCCTCGCTCCGGGGCGCGCGCGACGGCGCCGGGACGAACCTGAACGTGCACCTCGGGCCGGGCGCCACCGACCGCGACATGCTCGCCGCCTGGGACCGGACGCTCCTCCCCGCAGTCGAGCGCTTCCGCCCCGACTTCGTGATCGTCTCCGCCGGCTTCGACAGCCGGCGCGAGGACCTGCTCGGCTCCTTCGAGGTCACCGACGACGCCTTCGCCCGGATGACCCGGACGCTCCTCGAGGTCGCCGATCACCACTGCGGCGGCCGGCTGGTCTCGCTGCTGGAAGGCGGCTACAACGTGGACGGGCAGGCACGCGCCGCCGCCGCCCATGTCGGAGCGCTCGTCGAAGGAGCCAGAGCGTGACCTTCGCCGCCCTGTTCCTCGCCGCGCTCGCTGGCGCGCAGGCGCCGGCCATCACCGAAGAGCTCCTCGCGGGCCTCGAACTCCGCGGCATCGGGCCCGCGGCGCGATCGGGCCGGGTCGCCGATGTGGCGATCGACCCGAGCGACCGCTCGACCTGGTATGTCGCGGTCGCCTCGGGAAACGCCTTCAAGACGACGAACCGCGGCACCACCTGGGAGCCGATCTTCGACGACTACCCGGTGTATTCGACCTCGACGATCGTCGTGGATCCCCGGAATCCGAACCTGATCTGGCTCGGCACCGGCGAGAACAACGGCCAGCGATCCGTCGGCTACGGGAACGGCGTCTATCTGAGCCGGAACGCCGGCGCCTCCTTCGAGCACCTCGGCCTCGACGAGTCCGAGCACATCGGGAAGATCGTGCTCGACCCGCGCGACAGCCAGACCGTCCATGTGGCCTCCCAGGGCCCGCTCTGGCGCGCCGGGGGCGACCGCGGGCTCTACCGGACGACCGACGGCGGGGCCACCTGGGAGCGGATCCTCCACATCTCCGAGGACACGGGAATCAGCGATGTCGTCCTCGACCCGCGCGATCCGGACACGATCTATGCGTCGGCGTGGCAGCGGCGCCGGCACACCGGGCTGCTGATCGCCGGCGGGCCCGAAGGCGGCATCCACAAGTCGAACGACGGCGGAGCGACCTGGCGCCGCCTCGCGCGCGGGCTCCCGTCGCCGAGCCGCCACGACCTCGGCCGGATCGGGCTCGCGCTCTCGCCGCACGACCCGGACATCGTCTATGCCCAGATCGCGGCCTCCGACGACGCGAGCGGCTTCTATCGCTCGACCGACCGGGGCGAGAGCTTCGAGAAGCGCAGCGACTACACCCCGGTGGACCCGCAGTACTACATGGAGATCTTTCCCGACCCGCACCGTCCGGGCCGCGTCTATTCGATGGATGTGTTCGTCCACCTGACCGACGACGACGGCGCCACCTGGCGCCGGCTGAACAGCCGCTTCCGGCATGTGGATACCCACGACCTCGAGTTCGACCCCGAAGACCCGGACTACCTGCTGGTCGCCACCGACGGCGGCATCTACGAGAGCTGGGACCTCGGCGACACCTGGAAGTTCCACGCGAACCAGTCCCTCGCCCAGTTCTACCGGGTGGGGATCGACGACGAGTTCCCCTTCTACAACGTCTACGGCGGCACCCAGGACAACGCGACGCTCGGCGGCCCCTCGCGCACGACGATGGTCCACGGGATCCGGAACAGCGACTGGCTGAACGTGATCGGGGGCGACGGCTTCCAGGCGCGGGTGGACCCGGACGACCCCAACATCCTCTACGCCCAGTTCCAGTACGCCGGGATCGCCCGCTTCGACCGGCGCACCGGCGAGCGGGTGGACATCCAGCCGCAGCCCGAACCCGACGACCCCCCGCTCAAGTGGAACTGGGACTCGCCGCTGCTCATCTCGCCCCACGACGGCCGGCGCCTCTACTTCGGAGCGAACCGCCTCTACCGGAGCGACGACCGGGCGAACACCTGGATGCCGATCAGCGGCGACCTCACCCGCGGGGGCGACCGCTCCGGGCGGCAGGTCATGGGGCGCACCTGGAGCGTGGACGCCGTCTGGCGCAATGTGTTCACCTCGACCTGGGGGAACATGGTCGCCCTCGACGAGTCGCCGCTCATCGAGGGGCTCCTCTACACCGGGATGGACGACGGGATGATCCAGATCAGCGGTGACGGCGGACTCGAGTGGCGCGCGGTGGATCAGGTTCCGGGCGTCCCGCCAGAGACCTACGTGGCCGATCTCCACGCCTCCCGCCACCGGGAGAACACCGTCTATGCCGTCTTCAACAACCACAAGCGGGGCGACTTCGCCCCCCATGTGATGCGGAGCGACGACCGCGGGGTGACCTTCACCGACATCACCGGGGACCTCCCCGAGGACCAGCTCGCCTGGTCGCTCGTCGAGGACCCGTCTCGGGAGGGACTCCTCTTCCTCGGGACCGAGTTCGGGCTCTTCGTCACGCTCGACGGCGGGGAGCACTGGGTGCGGCTCAAGGGCGGCATCCCGACGATCCCGGTCCGCGACCTCGAGATCCAGGCGCGCGAGGACGATCTGGTCGCGGCCTCGTTCGGCCGCGGCATGTTCATCCTCGACGACTACTCGCCGCTCCGCCACCTGACCCCCGAGGCGCTCGCCGCCGAGGGAGTCGTGTTCCCGGTGAAGGACCCCTGGATGTACATCGAGGCGAACCCGCTCGGCGGCGGCGAGAAGGCGCAGCGCGGCGACGCCTTCTTCACCGCCCCGAACCCGCCCTTCGGCGCGGTGGTCACCTATCGCCTGCGGGACAGCGTCCGCTCGCTCCGGGAGGAACGGCGCGAGCGCGAGCGGGCGCTCGCGGCCGCCGGCGAACCGCTCCCCTACCCCGCCTGGGACGAGCTCCGGGCCGAGGACCGCGCCGAGGACCCGGCGCTCTCGGTGGTCATCCGCGACGCCGCGGGAACGCTCGTCCGCCGGATCCCGGCGCCGGCGACCGCCGGGATCCACCGGGTCGCCTGGGACCTCCGCCACCCGGACGCCGCCGGCGGCGACCGGGGCGGCCCGCTGGCGATGCCCGGCGAGTACACCGCCGAGCTCGTCCGCCGCACCGACGCCGGCGCCGAGCGTCTCGGCGAGCCGCAGTCGTTCACCCCGAAGCCGCTCCCCACCGACGCCCCGCCCTCGGACCCGGCAGCCCGGCACGCCTTCCAGAGCGAAGTGGCCACCCTCCAGCGGGCGATCTTCGGCGCGGTGGAAGCGCTCGAAGCCTCGGTCGAACGGGTCGAGGCGCTCGCCGAGGCGATCGACCACTCGGCCGCCGGAGATGATCTCCGCACCGAGGCCGCCGCGATCCGCGGCGAGCTGCTCGACCTCCGGGTCCGCTTCCTCGGCGACGACACCGTCCGCTCCCGCCGCGAAGCGGTGCTCCCCGGCATCCGCGACCGCATCCAGCGCGTCGTCGGCGCCTTCTGGTCCACCGCCGATCCGACGACGACCCACCGTCGCCAGGCGGAGATCGCCGCCGAGGAGTTCGCCCCCGCCAACGCCCTGCTCGTCGAGCTCGTCGAGACCCGCCTCGCCGCGCTCGAAGCCCGCGCCGACGCCGCCGGCGTCCCCTGGACCCCCGGCCGCCGCATCCCGCGGTAGAGGGCGGCGGCGCGGCTCAGCGGCCGGCGCTCTGGTTCACATCGAGGAGGAGTCGTCGCAGTCGGCGAAGCGCTTCAGCGGGCGTCTCGCCGCAACGAACCTCGGGAACGACTTCGATCCCGACGCGATCCTGCATGAGGAGGTCGTGCTGGCGCATCGCGGACCGGTCGCCGCCAACCGCGCTCCGGACGAGCAGGTCGCGGGACAGCGCCTTCTCCCCGAAGCGGTGGAGGTGTCCGTACCTGAGGAGTTCATCGAGACCCCGGATCGCCATCAGGCGATGTTGCCCGGCGAAGGTGTAGAAGAGAGTGTCCGCGGTGTCGAGCGCCCAGTAGCGCCCGAATGGCTCGAGCTGCGTCAGGGTGAGGCTGTCATCCAGCGCCCGGCCGTCGGGCAGCCACTTCTCGCTCGCGCGGTCGGACACCCAGGGCTGGTGGGCGACGAGCAGAAGCGGCCCGAACCCGGGTTGGCGACGCTTCGCCAGCCAGGCGGTCAGCTCCGCCTGGCGTGTCCAATCGGGTCGGTGCCACCGGATCTGCCGGATCGCGTCCTCGTCGAGCGCGACTCGCCTCGACCCTGCGATGCCTTCCGCGAAGAGGGGCAGGTCCGCCGCGAACCTCGCTCCGAGGAGCCACCGGAGCGTCACCGAAGTCACATACGAGGCCACCTCTCCCAGGTGAGCCTGGATCGCCAGATAGCGGTCCCGTCGCTGGTGAACCCTCTCGAGGAGGATGCTCAGGGCCCGACGCTCGTCGACCGCCTGCCTCATGTGGGCGGAAACGACTCCGGCGATCTCGCTGTCGTCCATTCTTCGTGGCGGGTGGGTTCAGGGGAGGAAGCGGACGAGGGCGACCGTGGCGCCGACCAGCACGCCGGTCCGGATCAGCAGCGCCCGGTACAGGTCGGCGCGGGTGACCGGATTCCGGGCCTCGTGCTCCGCTGCCTGGCGCAGGGATCCGCGATGGCGTCGGCGTGGTCCGGGCGGATGCCCGCGGCGGTCAGGCGCCGGGCGGGCGAACGGGCGTCGAACATGCTCATCACTCTCGGGGCCGGGAGAGGATCGTCTCACGGTAGCAGACCGGGACCTGCCCCGGGGGACGCCGCGAGCTTGGATGGCGGATGCGGCGCGGGGAGGGGCGTCGTCTGGCATGATCGGGGCCGGGACGCTTCGTGCTGGGAGTACCCCGCCGAGGGGCGGTCGAGATCTGGGCGCCGGCGCTCGACCGGCCGAGTGGCGGGAATCTCTACGACCGGATGCTCGCCGAGGCGCTGCGGGCGCAGGGGTTCCGGGTCCGCATGCGGGAGTCCGGCTGGGGCGCGGGGGGCGAGGCGCCGGGGGTGGTGGTCCAGGACGGGCTGCTCCACCGGGAGTTCGGCGCGCGGAACCGGCGCTGGGGGGCTCGCCGGCCGCGCCTCGTGGCGCTCGTCCACCACCTGATGAGCGACGAGCCCGAGCGGAGCGAGGCGGAGCGGCGGCGGCTGCGCGAGTCCGAACGGGACTTCCTCCGCAGCGTGGACCGGGTGCTCGCTCCGAGCCGGGCGAGCGCCGGGGCGGCCGAGCGGCTCGCCGGGCGGGCGCTGCCGGGCGCGGTGTGTCCTCCGGGGCGCGACCGGATCGCCGGGGAGCCGCTCCCCGAGCTTCCGGACGAGGACGAGATCCGGGCGCGCGCCGGGGGGCCGCTCCGGGCGGCGTTCGTCGGGAACCTGATCCCGCGGAAGCGACTCCTCGAACTGCTCGACGCGCTCGCCGAAGCGCCCGAGTGGAAGCTGACGGTCGTGGGGCGGGAGGACCTCGACCCCGGCTACGCGGCCCGGGCGCGGGAGCGGGCGGCCGCACTCGGCGGGCGGGTGCGCTTCGCCGGCTCGCTCCCGCCGCTCGGGATCGCCGGAGTCCTGCGGGAGAGCTGCCTCCTCGCGGTCCCCTCGACGCACGAGGGGTTCGGGATCGTCTATATCGAGGGATTCGCGTTCGGGCTTCCCGCGCTCGCCGCCGCCGCCGGAGGCGCCCCGGAACTCGTCGCGGCCGACGAGACCGGCTGGCTGATCCCCGACGGCCCGCCCGAGGACATCGCGCGGCGGCTCGCCGGCCATCTGGAGACGCTCGCGGACGACCGCGGCCGGCTCGCGGCGATGGGGGTGCGGGCGCGGGAGCGGCACCGCCGCCACCCGACCTGGGCGGAGAGCTTCAGCGGCGCGACCGAGTGGCTCGCCGGCCGATGAGCCTCGCGAAGAAAGAAAGCCGCGAGCGCGAGCGACCCGGTACGGGGGGGCGCGGGGCGGCGCCGCCGCCACGCGACCTGGGCGGAGAGCTTCAGCAGGGCGGCGGTGT
>CAYGAO010000082.1:0-10921 GCA_964347715.1 uncultured Acidobacteriota bacterium | reverse complement strand
CGCGGCCAGCCAGAACGGAGTCGCTCCGATCAGCGTCAGCCGGCCGCCCGTGTTCGCCAGCTGGCCGGCGACCCGCGGCGTGGAGCGCCGTGCGGCCCGCTCCGCTGGCGTCGACTTCGGCGCCCGCCTCGATCAGCAAGGCGACCATTCCCGGGCGCCGGCGTGCAGCAGGAGGTCGGCGACCGGCAGATCGCCCCGGTGCGCCGCCCAGTGGAGCGGTCCGGCCCCGTCCGGCTGCGCGGCATCGGGCGGGACGCCCGCGTCGAGCAGCGCCAGGACGGAGGCGACATCGCCGGCGCGAGCGGCGGCGACGAGGCGTGAGCCGGACGGCCCGGCGGGTGGGTCGCGGCCGGAGTCGACCGGCGGGGACCCGGCCGGCGACAGCCGACAGGACGACCCGAGCGCCAGGAGGAACGCCAGCCGGACGAGAATCCGACGAGGCCGCAGCGTTCGGTCGGTGCGCAACATCGGGCGGATCGTTCGCGGCAGCCGAAGGCGACTCACGGGGAGCCCGCCTTCGATGAGCCGAAGCGGCTTCTGACTGCCATGCAGGCTGCGGAACCTGTACTTCATTCCGTTGCGCGATCCCTGGATACGCTCGGCGCCACCCACCTGTGGTTCGCGCCAGACGTTCGTGATGCCGACGGCGCACGAGAACTTCGCGCGCAGGGCCGCCCACTCGCGGCCGGACCGGGGGCGGCGCCCGTCCACGCTGAAGAAGGGCCGCCCGGCCGCCCGACCATGCTCGTTCGCGTAGGCGACCAGCCTTGCGAACGCTTCGACCGGCGGGTAGTACCACGGGTGGTCTGCCGTGAGGTACTTGCGCGTAGCCGCGTTCGAGACCTCGCAGGCGTCGTTCGCCGTGCGCAAGGGCAGGCCGGTTCGGCGCCACTCCGACCGCAGCCATTCCTGCATCGTCGCGGTGCGTTCACCGATGGTGAACCGCGCCGCCTTGACATAGTGCACGCATACCTCGGTGACGATCGGGAACTTCCTCAGGGTCTTCGTGTTCGCGTTCCCGGCGATGTGACCGATTCCCTTGTCCCAGATGTTGCAGCAGCGATACTCCCAGCCGTATTCCCGGAGCAGGGGATGGACATTCGCCCACCCGATCTCGGTGTTCCAGAACCACAGGGTGGTGGCCGGCGTCGAACGGGCGCTCCACACGCGGACATGGGGTTCGTACCAGTCGGCCAGCGCCTCGGCGGTGCGGCAATCGCCCGGGAAGCCATCGACGCCGTACGGTCCGTCCGAGATCAGACAGACGGGGGCGGGCCACCCGGCGTAGCAGTCCTCGGCGAGGCCGAAGTGGAGCGATGCCGTTCCTCGGCGGAAGCGCTCGCCCGGCGCGGGTCCGGTCTGGGGGCGACACCGTTGCGGAAACAACCTTCCGCGGGGTCCGGAGGTGTTCGCGGACCCGGTGTCAGGCGGGACCTCCAGGTCCTGCCGTTCGCTGTCCGGGATGGGGTCTTCGCGGGTCGCGGGCAACGGGTCAGCCGGAGGCGAGGTCCCGGAGGACCTTCGGCAGGATCCCGCCGCTCCGGTAGTAGTCGAGTTCGACCGCGGAATCCACGCGGGCGAGCGCCTCGAAGGAGCGGGTCCTCCCGTCCTTCTTCGCGGTGACCCGGACCCGCGCTCCCGGCGCGAGGCCGTTCGCGACCCCTTCGATGTCGAAGACCTCGTCGCCGTCGAGCCCGAGCGACGCCGCGCTCTCGCCTGGCGGGAATTCGAGCGGCAGGACGCCCATGCCGACCAGGTTGCTCCGGTGGATCCGCTCGAAGCTCTCGGCGATCACCACGCGCACGCCGAGGAGGAGCGTTCCCTTCGCGGCCCAGTCGCGCGAGGAGCCGGTCCCGTATTCCTTGCCGGCGAGGACGACGAGCGGCGTCCCGGCTTCCCGGTAGCGGCCCGCGGCCTCGAAGATCGTGGTCTGCTCGCCCGAGGGGTGGTGGAGCGTGAGTCCGCCTTCGGTCCCGGGCGCGAGCTGGTTCCGGAAGCGGATGTTCGCGAAGGCGCCGCGCAGCATGACCCGGTCGTTCCCGCGCCGGGATCCGTAGGAGTTGAAGTCCCTCGGTGCGATCCCGCGCTCGCGCAGGTAGCGGCCCGCCGGCGAGTCCGTCGCGATGCTGCCCGCCGGCGAGATGTGGTCGGTGGTGACCGAGTCGGAGCAGCGCACGAGTACCCGCGCTCCGAGGATGTCGGCCGGCAGGTCCGGCTCCCCGGTCATCCCGGTGAAGAAGGGCGGCTCCTGGATGTAGGTGGAGTCCTCGTCCCACGGGTAGATCTCGGCGCCGTCCCCCGGGATCGCGTTCCAGGCGGGGTTCCCGTCCCAGACATCGCCGTACATCCGGCGGAAGGTCTCGGGCTTCAGCGCCCGGTCGAGCGCTCCTCGCACCTCGGCGGCGCTCGGCCAGAGCTCGCGCAGGAAGACCGGGAGTCCGTCGGCGCCGGTCCCGAGCGGCTCCTCGTCGAGATCGATGTCCACGGTGCCGGCGAGCGCACAGGCGACGACGAGCGGCGGCGAAGCCAGGTAGTTCGCCCGGACGCTCGGATGGACCCGGCCCTCGAAGTTCCGGTTTCCCGAGAGCACCGAGGCGGCCACGAGATCCGCGCTCCGGATCGCGTTCTCGACCGCTTCCGGGAGCGGTCCGCTGTTCCCGATGCAGGTCGTGCAGCCGTAGCCGACGAGGTGGAAGCCGAGGTCCGCGAGCGGGGCGAGCAACCCGGCCTCGCGCAGGTACTCGGTGACCGCCTTCGACCCGGGCGCGAGCGAGGTCTTCACATGGCCCGGGGGGAAGAGCCCGCGCGCCACCGCGTTCCGCGCGACGAGCCCGGCGGCGAGCATCACCCCCGGGTTCGAGGTGTTCGTGCAGGAGGTGATCGCCGCGATGACCACCGCGCCGTGGCCGAGGTTCCGCCCGTTCCCGGTGCTCGCGGTGCGGGCGAGCTGCTGCGGCTCGAGGGCGAACCCGCGCTCGGCGACGGGCGCGGCGAGCGAGGCGCGGAACGCGGCCTTCAGGTCCGTGAGCGCGACCCGGTCCTGCGGACGCTTCGGGCCCGCGAGGCTCGGGACGACCGAGCCGAGATCGAGTTCGAGGACCTCGGTGTACTCGGGGTCGGGGGTCTCGTCGGTGCGGAAGAGGCCCTGCCGCTTCGTGTAGTCCACGACCCGTTCCACCTCCGCCGCGGTCCTGCCGGTCCGCCGGAGGTAGGCGAGGGTCTCGGCGTCCACCGGAAAGAACCCCATCGTCGCGCCGTACTCGGGCGCCATGTTCGCGACGGTGGCGCGGTCCGAGAGCGAGATCTCGGAGAGCCCCTCGCCGAAGAACTCGACGAAGCTCTCGACGACGCCGTGGGCGCGCAGCCGCTCGGTGATCGTGAGCACGAGGTCGGTCGCGGTCACGCCTTCCCGGAGCCCGCCGCTCAGCCGGAAGCCGACGACCCGCGGCGTGATCAGGTAGCAGGGCTGGCCGAGCATCGCCGCCTCGGCCTCGATCCCGCCGACCCCCCAGCCGACGACGCCGAGGCCGTTGATCATCGTGGTGTGCGAGTCGGTGCCGACGAGGGTGTCGGGGAAGAGCACCCGCCCGCCGCCCGGCCCCTCTTCTTCCCGGACCACCTTCGCCAGGAATTCGAGGTTCACCTGGTGGACGATCCCGGTGGCGGGCGGCACGACGCGGAAGCGGGCGAACGCCTGCTGCCCCCAGCGGAGGAAGCGGTAGCGCTCGCGGTTCCGTTCGAATTCCAGGACGGCGTTCTCGCGGTGGGCCATCGGGCTGCCGAAGGAGTCCACCGAGACCGAGTGGTCCACGACCAGGTCCACCGGAGTCTGCGGGTTGATGCGCGAGGGGTCGCCGCCCATCCGGGCGAGCGCCGACCGCATCGCGGCGAGGTCCACGAGCGCCGGAACCCCGGTGAAGTCCTGGAGGACCACGCGGGCCGGGCGGAAGGGAATCTCGCGGCGTCCGGGAGCGGCGGGGTTCCAGCCGGCGAGGGCGGCGGCGTCCTCCTCCCGGATCGTTTCGCCGTCGGCGCCCCGGAGCAGCGCCTCGAGGAGCACCCGGAGCGAGAACGGCAGCCGGGAGATCGTCCCGAGTCCTTCGCGCTCGAGCGCTTCGAGCGCGAAGAAGTCCGCCCCGCCGAGCTTCGCGCGGGAGCCGAAGGGGTTCGTCGGGGCGGGCATCGGCGGGTAACCGGAAAGGATACCCTCCGGGAGAACTCCGCTGCCCCGGACGGCGTTAGTGCTCCCGGGTGGGGGAGCAGCCCCGTGGAGGGAAGCACTTGAGCGACGAGCAGAACCTGATCCCGACGGACCCGTCCCCCGGGGCCCCGCCACCACCACCGCCGCCGTCCGGGACGACGCCGGAAGCGCTGCGCTTCGACCTCGGCCATCTGTTCGCCTTCGCGTTCCGGGATCCGCGGGCGGTCTCCAGGTTCGTGCTGGGCAGCATCGCCGTCCTGCTGATCCCGCTGTTCGGGCTCGGGCTCTTCGCGCTGCTCGGTTTCCTCGTCCATACCGCGCGGAACGAGTTCCGGGGCGACGAGCATCCGCTGGCCGACTGGGACGATCTCGGCGCGCTGCTCGTGGACGGCCTGAAAGCGGCCGGGATCCTCTTCGTGTACGCCGCCATCGGGTTCCTGGTGAGCGTCGTCCCGCTGGTCCTCGGGTTCGTGGTGATGGCGATCGCCGGCGAGGCGAACGGGGCGGCGATGCTCCTGGTGCTGCCCGCCGGGGTGCTCCTGGTCGCCCTGATCGTCTTCGTGGCGCTGGTCACGAAGCTCTCGATGGCCGGCGGGATCCAGCGGTTCGTGGTGACCGGGCGCTTCGGTTCGGCGTTCGAGTTCCCCGAGATCGCCGCGTCGGTGCGGGGACGCCCGGGCCCGTTCATCTACATGCTGCTCGCCGCGCTCCTGTTCTCGTTCCTCGCCGACCTCGGCGTGCTGCTCTGCCTGATCGGCCTGCTCCCGGGTTATTTCTGGAGCTTCGCCGCGACCGGCGCGGCGCTCGGGCGGGCGGCCCGCATGATGGACATCCGCCCCGAACGGGCCCCGTGAGGGTCGCCGCGCGAGGTTCCGGTACGTTTCGACGAGCGGAGCGAAGGAGAGCAGCATGAACGAGGGAACGACTTCCCCTCCGGGCCTGGGCCGGCCGCGTCCGCCTGCCGTGTCCTTCGACCTCGGCGAGCTCATGGCGGCTCCGTTCCGGGATCCCGACGCCGTCCGGAAGTTCCTGTTCGGTTCGCTCGCGGTGCTGCTGATCCCGGTGTTCGGGCTCGGGCTCTTCGCGCTCTTCGGCTTCCTCGTCCGGACCGCGCGGGGCGAGCTCCGGGGCGAGGTCGACCGCGTGGCCGATTGGGACGATCCCGGCGAGCTGCTCGTGGACGGCCTGAAGGCCGCCGGGGTCGTCGCCTCCTGGGGCCTCCTCGTGGGGCTCCTCGCCCTCGTCACCTTCGGCGCGTCGCTTCTCCTCACCGCGTTCTTCCTGCTTCCGGCGACCGCGGGCCTCCTGCAGCTCGTGGCGACGGGCCGCTTCGGTGCGGCGTTCGACTTCTCCGTGATGATCGCCCGCATCCGGGAGCACCCGGTCCCCTGTCTCTACCTGGCGCTGACCGCGCTCCTGTTCTCGTTCCTCGCCGCGGCGAGCCTGCTCCTGTGCCTGATCGGCGTGTTCCCGGGCTCCTACTGGGGCTTCGCCGCGACCGGCGCCGCCGTGGGGCGCGCGGGCCGGGTCATGGGCCTCCGGGACCGCTCGGCATCGGCCTGACCTTCCCGGTTCACGCCGGGAGTCGGTCCCCGCCGAGCTGCTCCAGATGGTGGCGCCGGGCGGTCAGGCGTTCCGCCGCCCACCGGCGCTGGTCCTCTTCGTGGGTGAACAGGATCACCTGGCGCTCCTCGCTGACGGCCAGGAGCGTTTCGAGCAGGACTCTCCGCCGCGCGGCGTCGCTGGTCGCCAGCGGGTCGTCGAGGATCAGCGGGCAGGGCTCGTCGGGGTTCCCGAGATGTCGGGTGAGGGCGAGCCGCAGTAGCAGGTAGATCTGCTCGGTCGTCCCCTGCGACAGGTCCGCGGCGGGTCTCCACGAGCGATCCGGGCCGCGAACCTCGACCGCCAGCGTCCGCGGGTCCACCCGACAGTCGGCGTACCGCTCGCCGGTCACCTTCTGCAGCCACGGGAGCACGCCCTTCCGGAGCACGGGGGCGAGATCGCGGTGGATGCGGTCCCGCGCCGTCGCCAGAAAGGTCGTCGTCTTCCGGAGAATCGAATCGAGATCGAGGACGCGCTTCTCCTCCGCCTTCGCGGCCGTGAGCGCTTCTTCCAGGGTCACGAGGTCGGGAAGGGTCTTCTCGAACTCCTCGGCCTGGCCGCGGGATTTCTCGAGTGCTTGCCGGCGATCGTTCAGCTCGCGCCGCATCTCCTCGATCTTCTCCGGTCGAATCCCGCGGAACCGCGCCTTCGCGGCTTCATCCACCTTCCGCGCCCGATCGCGAGCCTTCGCGGCGAGTTCCTCGTGGCGACGGGAGAGATCTCCGAGCGACTCCCCGCCCAGGAGGGCCTGCAGTTCGTCCCACCGCTGGCTACGTTCTTCGAAGCGGGCCTGATCCTCCCTCCGCCGCTGCCGCCAATCTGCGAGCGCCGCGATCGCCGCCTCCGCGCCGCTCGTCTCCGGTTCCACGGACCTGGCGAGCGCGACGAGTTCCCGGCCGACGGCCTCGCGTTCCGCCTGGCGTCGCGCGCAGGCCTGATCCTGCTCCCGCCGCGTTCCGAGTCGCATCCGCAGGTCACCGAGCGCGGCCGCGGCGGAGTGCTCGAACTCCGCCCATTCTGCATCCCCGAGGCCCTCTTCCCGGGCGGCCTGAAGTGCGTTGCTGGTCGTAGCCGAACGGAGCTCCCGCGCCCGCTCTTCGAGCTCCGCCGCCCGGTTGGCGATGTCTTCGAGAGTCTCCCCGGCGAGTTCCTGCTGGAGTTCGTCCCACTGTCGGCTGCGTTCGTCGAATGTGGCCTGCTCTTCTCCCTGCCGGCGTCGCCAGCCCTCGAGCGCCGCGATCGCCGTCTCCGCGCCGTTCGCCTCCGCTCCCACCGACCGGGCGAGCGCGACGAGTTCCCGGACGGTGCCGGCGCGTTGCTCCCGCCGCTCCGCGTGCGCCTGATCCTGGGCCCTCCGCGTCCCGAGTCGCGTCCGCAGTTCGCTGCGCGCGGCCTCGGCGGAGCGCTCGAACTGCTCCCATTTCGCATCAGAGAGGAGGTTCTGTTCCCGGGCCGCCTGAAGTTCGCCGCGGGTCGTGGCGGCGCGGAGTTCCTGGGCCCGCTCCCGGAGCTCGGCCGCCTGGCTGGCGATCGCCCCGAGAGTCGCCCCGGCGAGCTCCCGCTGCAGCTCGTCCCACCTCCCGATGCGCTCTCCGTACTCTCGCTGTTCGTCGCTCCGCGCGGCGAGCCACCGCCGGAGCCTCCCCACGGCCGCCTCCGGATCCGTGACCTCGATCCCGGCCTGCGCGGCGGTTCCGACGATCCGTTCCCCGGATTCGCGGCGCCGCCGGGAGGCTTCGGCGTGGGCGCGATCATCGAGTTCCCGCTTCGAGATCGAGCGTTCGAGACTTCGTCGCCTGGTGGTGAGGTCGTCGAGCCGTCGTCTCGTGGCCGCTCGTTGCGCGGGGAGTCTGCGGGCGAACCACCAACCGCAGCCGCCCAGCAGCGCGAGCAGGCCGGCCCAACCGATCCCGGAGAAAGCGACGCCCAGGAGCGCGCATGCGGCGGCGGCGCCCAGGAGGGCGGCGATCCGGGCGCCGCGGATGGCGCGCAGGACCTCGATTCCGGCGCGAGCGCTGCTCAGGCGCGCGTGTTCTCGATCTGCGGCGCCGAGTTCCGCTTCCAGCTCGGACGCGGAGGGTCCGGTAGGGGGCCGCAGGGGAGGCATCGCCTCCCACGCCGAGATCGCGGACCGGACCTGCGCCGCCAGATCTGCGTCCTCGGCCGGGGCTCGAGGCCTCCCGTCGGGGAAGAGCGCCGCCAGCCGTTGCGCCTGCGAGTATCTCTGGTCCGCGAGGACGGCCTGGCGGTCCGCGCGCACCGCGAGCCCGGCTCTCTCCTTCGCCTCCCAGGCCGCGATCTGCGCTTCGAGCGCGGAGGCCTCGGGACCGGCGGGGGGCTGCAGATCCGGCAGCGCTTCCCAGCGGGCGAGGCCGGCGGTGATCCGGCTCGTCTCCTCCTGGTGCGCGGCGGAGTTGCGCGGCGGGCCGTCGGGGAAGAGCGCCGCCAGCCGTCGCGCCCGCGAGAGTCGCTCCCGCGCGCGGACGGCCTCGCCCTCCGAACGAACGGCGAGCCCCGCTTTCCGCCTGGCCTCCCAGGCCGCGATCTGCGCTTCGAGCACGGGGGCCTCGGGTCCGGCTGGCGGCGCCGGATCGGGCAGATTCTTCCATCGCGCCAGTCCGGCGGCGATCCGGTCCGCCAGCTCGTTCCGCCGGGCGGACGGTCGCGGCGGACCTTCGGGAAAGCGATCGCTCAGCCGTTTCGCTGCGTCGAATCGCCGCTGCGCCTCTCTCGCCTCCGTCTCGGCCATCGAGGCGATGGCCGCCTCGACGCGCACTTCCTCGCGGAGCACCTCGCCTTCGAGCTGCGTCAGGTTCCGCCGGCGATCCTCGAATTCGGCGCGCCTCGCCTTCGCCGAGGCGAGTTCCGCGCGAGCCGCCTCCACTCTCGCCCGGGAGCGGCGGAGCGGCTTCGTGGGCGCCCGGTCGGTGCCGACTCGCTCCTGCCGATACTGGTCCAGCCTTTCGATCGCCTCGGTGGCGGTGGATTCCGTGCGGGCCGTGGCTGCCGCCCGGTGGAGATCGGCCTGCAGGGAGTCCGCGTCCTCCAGGAGGCTCAGCAGCTCTCCCTGGCGCAGGCAGGCGACTCTCCGGAACGACAGGCGGTCGAGTCCGAGCCAGCGCGAGCCGTCCGGCGTCCCCTCGTTCCGGATTTCGCTCGACAGGTCGTCGCGGCCGGGGTCCACCTCGCGCGCCGAACCAAAGCGTCTCCCGAGATCCTGCGCGAGCTCGATCCGGCGGCCGTCGGCCAGTTCGACGACGGTGGTCAGGCGCCACTTCTCCCCGCCGTCCCAGGGCCGGTGTCGTCGGGTGAACTCGCGATCCTCCCTTCTCGCTCCCGGGCCGCGACGGATACCGCAGAGGCCCGCGGCGAGCGCCGCGCTCCAGGTGGACTTGCCCGCCTCGTTCGGGCCGAAGACGACATTCATCCCCGGCCGGAGCGAGAGCGTGTCGTCGCGGAACGGCCCGAAGGGGTGGCATCTGACCGACGCGAACCGCATCAGAGGACCTCCAGATCCTCTCGGCCTTCGAGCGCCCGAAGGCCGGTCACGAGAACGCGCCGCCGCTCGTCGTCGGGAAGCCCGGCGTCGCGCACATCCCGGACGAACTGCCCGCGCACCGTCTGCTCCTCCACGAGCGCGTCGAAGTCGTACGCCGGGCGGATGCCGCCGGTGTCGATCTGGACGGCGGCGAAGCCGGTCAACTCCCCCTCCAGGTCGGACTGCCCGAGTTCCATGCTGGCGTTCATCTCGCCGGACACGCGGAGTCGCAGGTAGCCGCTCCTGCCGTCGACCTTCTCGGCGAGGCGGTCGAACGCCTCCTGCCGGCTCGCGCAGCCGGTGATGTCGAGCTCGAGATCGTGCGTCCTGGTCACGCCCACGGCGCGCCGCTCGCGCCGGACCGCGCCATCGGCCCCGATCGTGGCGATGACGGCGCCGCGCGCTCCCGTTTCGCCGAACTCGAGCGGGTCGGGGTTCCCCGGATAGGTGTGGCGCTCGGCGTCCCGCGGCTGGTGGTAGTGGCCGAGGAAGGCATGGTGGAAGCCGGCGCGGGCGATGTCTTCGGCGTCGAAGGCGGCGTGCAGCGCCTTGCCCGACCGCTCGTCCCCGAGCCAGCGGCGCTCGGCGCCGTGGAAGAGGGCGAGGTGCGCCCCCGGACCGGTTACCCGGAAGTCCCGGAGAAAGTTGTCGGTGTTCGCCGGCTTCTGGTGCGCGGCGCCCCACAGGGTCAGCCCCTCAGCCAGTCGCACGGGCTCGAACCGCGACCTGCAGAAGATGTGGACATTCCGGCTCCACTCCACGGTCGCGTAGAGGTTCTCGGGGCCGAACCAGTCGTGGTTCCCCGGCGCCAGGAAGACGCGCATCGGCCGGAGGCCCGCGAAGACGCCCTGCAGGAACGCGGCGGTGTCCCGGGACACCCGTTCGTGTTCGTAGAGGTCGCCGCCGCAGAGGAGCGCCTCGGCGTCCACCTCCTGCGCCAGCGCGGCGATCCGGCGGAGCGTCTTGCGCAGGTTCTCGCGCCGCCGGTCGGCCGCCTCTCCCGCCCAGCGGAACCTGGAGTCGAGATGCAGGTCGGCGAAGTGGACGATCTTCGTCATGGGATGGGCGACGCTCGGTGAAGCGCTGGCGGCGACTATAGGCTCTGGGTCGGACAGAAGGTGTCACCGGTCGGCGCGCCGCGGTCCACGGGGGACGAGACCGGGGGGATCGGCGGCCGGGGACGGTCGGGTCAGGCGTCTTCGCTCTGGCGGCGACGGCGCGCTTCGGCGGCTCCGAGGGTGCGCGGCCACCGCTTGCGGAGGAGGCGTGACAGCGCCCGGTCGGCGAGCAGCCGGCCGCCGGTCTGGCAGACGGCGCAGTAGTTCATCTCGTTCTCGGCGCGGACGACGCGCTGGACCGGGGCGCCGCAGTCAGGGCAGGGCTTCCCGAAGCGGCCGTGGACCGCCAGCCGCGCTCCCGTTCGAGCTTCGCCGCCCATTCGGTCAGCACCGAGACCGCCGCCTCGTGGTGGCGACGGATCTCGGGCCCGCTTGCAGCCCGTGGAAAAGTCCCCCGCATCTGCACCGCTCCGGGAAGGGAACCGGAATCCACCCCGATTCGGGGATGCGGGGCGCTCTTCC
>CAYGAO010000081.1:0-10925 GCA_964347715.1 uncultured Acidobacteriota bacterium | reverse complement strand
TCCGCCCGATGGTCCGCTGCTTCGGCCATCCCCGCCGCCAGCTCGCGGATCGGGGTCCGGGGGCTGCGATTGCCCTTTCCGGCCTCCCCCAGATGGCCCCCTCGGCGTCCCCGACCGGAGATCGCCTCGCCCCGGGGCAGCCCGCCCGCACCCGACGGGGGTCGTCGTGGCCCCCTGGACGCCGCCGGGCTTGAACCGGACCCGCGGAATTCAAGATAATCCGCACCGAGACTTCAAGAAACCGAAGTCTCCGGGCGCACCCTCGAACGACCGAGGTGTCTGCCGTCTTGCAAAACTCTGTAAATCAAGGACTTGCGCCGAGACGAGAGCGATTCGCGCGACCCGCCGGGTCATGGTCCGGCTCTTGCCTTTCGGCAGCGTCCTTCATCCACGATCCATGCTTCCGACCTTCAAGGAGGACCAAGCAGCATGAGAAAGACCATTCTCTTCAGCCTGCTGCTGGCGTGGCCGACCGCGGCCCTCAGCCAGCAGATCTACGGGCGTCTCGAAGGCGCGGCGAACGACGCGCAGGGGCTCGTCCTCCCCGGGGTGACGGTCACCCTCGAATCGGACGAGCTCGTCGCCGCCCGGAGTGCCGTCACCGATGTGGACGGCTCCTACCGGTTCGCGCAGCTGACCGCCGGAAGCTACACGCTCACCTTCGAGCTCGGCGGCTTCCAGACGGTCGTCTTCGAGGATGTCATCGTGGTCGGTGGCTCGACCTTCGAGGTCAACGCCTCGATGGATATCGCGACGGTCGCCGAGACCGTGACCGTGACCGGGGAGTCCCCGGTGGTGGATGTCAAGACGACGGGCGTTTCGGCCAGCTTCGACACCACCCAGCTCGAGGATGTCCCCTCCGCCACGGACATGTGGGCGGTCCTCCAGCAGAGTCCGGGCGTCCGCATGCGCGGCTACGATGTGGGCGGCTCCCACAAGAGCCAGCAGACCCAGTACGAGACCTTCGGCGTCCGTGGCCAGAACCAGATCATCAACGACGGGGTGAACACGACCGAAGGCACCGGTGGCGCTGGCGGCTACTACGATTACTACGCCATCGGTGAATTCCAGGTATCCGCCCAGGGCGCCGATGTGGAAATGTCCACGCCGGGCGCGCAGGTGAACGCGGTCTGGAAGAGTGGCGGGAACCAGTTCTCCGGCACCGAGCACTTCGCCTGGGAGCCTCCGGACTGGATCGCCAACAACATCACTTCGGATCTCGCTGGCCGCGAGGGAACGCCCGCCCCGGTCATCGAGTTCTACGAAGCCCACATCGACCTCGGTGGCCCGATCGTTCGCGACAAGGCCTGGTTCTACGCCGCCTACAACCGGTTCGTCATCGACCGGATCATCTCCGGTCAACCGGAGTCGGAAGGGACCGACCTCGGCGATTTCGACATGTTCACCGTCAAGGCGAACTACCAGATGACCGACCGGGATCAATTCATCACGATGCACCATTGGTCGCTCAAACAGAAGCCCTTTCGGGGACTCTCCGCGAACCGACCCGCCGAGTCCATCCTCGCCCAGGACTCCTGGTCCTGGCTTCACAAGTTCGAGTGGCAGCGCGTCTGGAGCGACCGTCTCTACAGCAACATCCAGTTGAACCATTTCGGCTTCGGATGGCCCATGGCGCCCAACACGGATCCGGCGACGGACCCACCGCGGATCGACGGGGGCACAGATCAGTGGCAGGGAGCCGGCTGGAGGCCTTTCACCTTCAATCGCTGGAAGCCGCACACCACGGGCCAGTTCAACTACTACCTGCCGACCGATACCGGGAGCCACGATTTCAAATTCGGCTGGGACCTGCAGATCGACGAGCGACAGTTCGGCTGGAATGCGAACTCCGGCGCCGTCCGATATCTCGACAACAGCAGCCAGGACCCCGCCCGTCCCCTCGATGTGGACGAGATCCATTTTCAGAGCTTCCCGAACTTCAACTATGACCGCAACACCCACTTGGACTTCTATGTCCAGGATGTGTGGACGATCAGCGACCGCCTCACGGTCAACGCCGGAATTCGGGTGGGCAGTCAATACATGGCGTACAAGAGTTCCGCGAATGTACCGGGCGGACCCTGCGACGCCGCCCTCGGCTGCGTGCGCGAGATCGCCGACATCGACGCCAATGTCGCGGCGGCGCTGCCGGCGCTCTTCGGACCGGGCGGGGAGGTCCCGGGTGACAGCATCATAAGCTGGTGGAACATCGCTCCGCGGGCCGGCTTCACACTCGATCTGACCGGCGAAGGCCGATCGGTTCTGAAGGGCTATTGGGGGCGCTATTACCACAACATGAATACCGGCATGCCCGACGCGAATCCGGGCGGCAACAAGGCCGTTACCTATGCGTTCCTCGACCAGAACCAGAACGGCCTGTTCGACGGGGTCCATGAGCTGGGAGAAAGGAAGAGTGGAAGTACCGGTGCGGGGTTGATCGCGGATGTCGGCGAGCGCGGGGAGCCTGTTGGGGACGCGGTGGATCCGGATCTGTGGGTTCCCTGGGTTGACGAATTCAGCGTTTCCGCCGAGCACCAGATCGGAAACGACATCGGGCTGCGGGCATCCTTCGTACACAAGCGGCAGACCGGCGGTTGGGGCAACCTGAACATCGCCCAGATCGGGACGCTCACGAACACGCAGTCGGTCCCATGCCCGGAGGCATGCGAATCGGCGGGCTACGGCGGTACCACCCTGACGGTGAACGGCCTCCCGGATGGGGCTCCGACGAGCGAGAACCTCATGACGAACCACCCGGAGGGCGGGAGTGAGTTCAACTGGAGCACGGTTTCTCTGGGGGTGAACCGCCGGTTTCGGAACAACTTCTTCTGGAACGCCTACTTCGACTATCAGTGGCGTCACGAAGGCCGGACTCCGAGCCAGAGCAACAGTCCGCTTACGACGGATCCGACCGGTGTCGGCTGGGACCACCAGTACGGGTCGATTCCGCTCATCCAGGATCTCACGAACTGGCAGTTCAAGTCCGCCGGGCGCTATGTCATGCCGTATGAAATCGGTGCCGCCGCGACGGTCCGGTTCGTCAGCGGTTTTCCATGGGCCCCGATGCTTTCCGTTGATGTCCCGAACGTTGGCACCGAGAGGGTCTGGCTCGACACCCTGGACAATCGCCGGTCGGACAATGTAGTGATTCTCGATTTTCGCGCGGACAAGGAAGTCGCGTTGGGGGAGCGTGCGAACATCCAGTTCATCTTCGACCTCTACAACGCCCTCAACAACGCCTCCGAGACGAACTTCCGGATGGTTGCTGGTAGCCGTTACCGCGAGACGATCGAGTGGATCCAGGGACGGACGGTCGGGCTCAGCGCCCGGCTGACGTTCTGACGCGCAAGGACGACGCACAAGGACCCATCCGATAATCAGTCGAACAACCCCGGCTTCGCTGAGGGCCGACCCCAACGGGTCGGTCCTCGGTGGAGTCGCTTGAATCCGTGAAAATCACGGAAAGGAGACGAAGAATGAAGATCAAGTCGAATACGGGAGCGCCAAAGAAGAAGCTCCGGCTCAAGAAGCGGGTGCTCGTCGATCTGTCGAACGAGCAGCTGGACGAGGTCGCGGGGGGACATCCGCATCCGCCGACCTGTGCGCCAACCTGTCCGGTGACCTGCGGAAACAACGAAACGTGTCCCGCTTCGTGCGGAGGGACGTGCGGGCATACCTGCGCGTTGACGTGCGGGTATACCTGCCCGGAGACGTGCGACACCTGTGGTGGAGACGGTTGTGTGTGATATTCGAGACCCAGGGAGTCGGTGACCGATCTGGTCGTGGGTCCGTAGCCGGTCCTGCCAGCGAGGTCCGAAGGTCCTGCATGTCGGTCGGCGTCCCTGATGTGGCGTTCGGTGTGGTCGTCCGGCGCGGTTTCGTCGAACGGGCGGTGCGCGGTCGGCTGACTTGAGGGGGCCTGGCGATTCCCGAGTCGCCGGCGTTCGCGGTGCTTTGCTGGCAGACGCGGACGCCGGTCGGGCGGTCTCGGTGGCGGACGCCATTCGGCGGGAGCTCGTGGTGTGGCGGGGGACGAAGTTGTCTGGCGACGGTGGCTCCGGCGGCAGCGGGTGGGCGCGGCTCCGGCGGCGTGGTTTCTTCGAGGCGCTGCTCCACGCGTCGGCGGACGAGTCGGAGGCCGGAATCGAGGCGGCGTCGCAGGTCGTCGAGGCGGCGCTTGACCGCTTTCGGTTCTCGGATCATGTCGCTCTCCACGGTGGGTGGGCGGGGCTCGGCTGGGTGTGCGCTCATCTGGGCGCCGAGGACGCCGAGGACGAGTTCGTCTGCGAACATGCCGACCGGGTGCTCCACGGGGCGCTGAAGGAGTGGGGCCCGGAGCGGAGTTACGACCTGATCGGCGGGCTGGTCGGGATCGGCGTCTATTTCCTCGAGCGATTGCCTCGGGAGAAGGCGGCACGCGGCCTGAGGGCGGTGCTGGACGCGCTGGAGAAGGCGTCCACCGGAACCCGGAAGGGGATGACCTGGTTCACGCCGGCCGGGTCCCTGCCCCCGTGGCAGCGACGGAAGGCGCCGAACGGCTACTACAACCTCGGGGTGGCGCACGGAGTCCCGGGCGTGCTCTGGCTGCTCGCGAGATTGACGGGCGTCGGAATCGGGGCGGATCGGGCGGGAGCGCTCCTGCGGGGCGGGCTCGCCTGGATGTGCGAGCAGCAGCCGGATCCGGATCGGCCGGAGCTGCCTTCCTGGATCGCTCCGGGGGTTCCGCGCGAAGAGAACCGGCGGCTCGCGTGGTGTTACGGACCGCTCGGTGCGGGCGCGGTCGTGTGGGAGGCGGCGGGCGCCGTCGGCGACGACCGGGCGGCGGACTGGGCGCGGAGACTGGTGCTCGCTTGCGCGCGGGTCCCGCCGGACCGGGCGCTCGTGCGCGATGCGAGCCTCTGCCACGGGGCGGCGGGCAACGCCCACATCTTCCATCGGCTCTGGCGCCGGACCGGCGACGCGAGGTTCCGGGATGCCGCGCGTTCCTGGGTCGGGGCCACGCTCGCCTCCTGGCGGCCCGGCGAGGGAGTCGGCGGCTTCCGGATGTGGGGCGATCTCGGCGAGAATCGGCAGGGATGGGTGGACGACGCCTCGTTCCTCTCCGGCTCGGCCGGCGTGGGACTCGCGCTGCGGGCGGCGGCCACGGACCGGGAGCCGGAGTGGGACCGCCTGCTGCTGCTTTCCTGAGCCGGGCTGACGGAGCGCCGCGGCGGCGGCGCGTCGGGACCGGCCGGAAGCGGGCGCGCCGGTGAGCGCCAAGAGGGCCGTGAAGCCCGAAACACCTCCCCGCCTCGCCGGGGAGTATCGAACTTCCGGGTTCTTCATGCTCCGCACGCCGCTGCTCCCGGTGAAGGACTTCCTCCGGTGGAGCGGGAACGGCCGGGCCGGGCGCGGGAAGGACGACCTCCGGCGATCCCTCGCCGCCGCGCTCGATACGCCGCTGGTGGCGGATTCGCTCCGGGTAGCGAGTCCGGCGCTCGCGGAGAACATGTCCGGCTGGGCGGAACGCCCGGATTCGCGGCGCCGTCGCCGCATCGAACGGACGGTCGTGCAGTACTTCGCCCGGATGTGCGACCGCTGCACCCCGTTCGGCCTGTTCGCCGGGGTCTCGGTCGGAGGCATCGGCGAAGAGACCCGCCTCCGGCTCGCCGGGCGCCGCCGTTACCGCCGGCGTTCGGCGCTCGACCTCGCTCAGGTCGCGGCGCTCCTCCGCACCCTGCTCGACGAAGAGAACGTCCGGCGGAACCTTCGATACCGGCCGAACGACACGCTGGCGACGGTGCCCGGCGGGTACCAGTATGTGGAGGCCGGCGAGCGCGGTGGCGAGACCCGGCACGAGGTCGTGTTCGTCGAGGCGGACGAGGCCCTGGATGCCGCGATGCGGAGAGCTGCGGGCGGAGCGCTGCTCCCGGAGTTGGGCGCCGCCGTGGCGGCCGGGGTCTCGGACCCGGAAGTGGGCGCGGCGGACATCGCCGAATACCTGGGCGACCTGATCGAATCGCAGGTCATCGAGCCGGAGCTGATCCCGGCGGTGGTCGGGGCGGACCCGCTCGACCAGATGCTCGAAATTCTGAGAGCGGCGCCCCCGCTCGCCGATGCGGCTCGGCGCGTCGGGAAGTTGCGGGCGGCGCTCGACCGGCTCGATGCGCGCGGGGTCGGCGCTTCGCCGGAAGCGTACGCTGCGGTGAACGCGGCCTGGACCGACGAGCTGGGACAACGGCCGACCGACCGCCTGCTCCAGGTGGACCTGTTCAAGGAGTCGTCGGACCTGCGCCTCGGGAAAGAGGTGGTGGAGGAGGTGCTCCGCGGAGGGGACGCGCTCTGGCGGCTCGCGGGACCCGCGCCCGACCCCCTCCGGGACCTGAAAAACCGTTTCCGGGAGCGCTACGAGTCGCGGGAAGTCCCCCTCGCGGAAGCCTTCGATCCGGAAGTCGGGCTCGGGGCTCCGGGCCCGGACCTGCGGCCGCGACCGCCGGACGCGCCGCTGCTCGCCGGGCTGGGGCTCGGTGGTGGCGGAGGCGGCGGGCAGGAACGGCCCGCCTTCCCGGAGGCGCTGGCGGTGCGGCTGCTCGATTCGGGGGCCGGCGCCCGGGATCCGCTGGTGCTCGACGATGCGCTGCTCGACCGAATGGCGTCCGCGGAGCGGGCGCTCCTGCCCGATGCCTTCGCCGTCCAGTTCGATCTGCTGGCGAAGTCCGGGGAGGCGGTCCGGCGCGGCGACTTCCGGGTATTCCTCCGCGGTGCCTTCGGGCCTTCCGGCGCCCGGATGGCGGGCCGCTTCTGCGACCTCGACCCGGCGCTCCGCGAAAGCGTGCGCGACCATCTGCGCGACGAGGAGGCGCTCGCCCCGGACGAGGTCTTCGCGGAGATCGTCCATTCCCCCGAAGGCCGGGTGGGGAATGTGGTGCGTCGGCCGCATCTGCGGGAGGTCGAACTGAGCGTCGCCGGCCATTCCCGGCGCGAGGGAGCGAACCGGCTGACCGTGGACGACCTGCTCGTGCGCCTCGAGGGAGGCCGCTTCCGGCTGCGTTCCCGGCGGGACGGCCGGACGGTGCGGCCCCGGCTGACCTCGGCGCACAACTACCGCCGGAGCACCGGGATGTACCGCTTCCTGGGCGCGCTCCAGAGCGACGGAACGCGCGAAGGGTTCGGCTGGAACTGGGGGGCGCTGCGGAGCCTCCCCTTCCTGCCGCGCGTGGTGCGGGGCCGGTCCGTTTACGCGCTGGCGCGCTGGCGGGTCGGGCGCGAGCGGCCCGGCTGGGAGGAGATCGGGAAGGCGAAGACGCCGGAGGCGCGGGAGGACGCCCTCCGGCGGGTTCTGGAGGAACTCGGCCTGCCGCGCTTCGCGCGGCTCGCGGACGGGGACAACCGCCTCCTGCTCGACCTTCGGAACCCGCTGTCCCTCGGAGTCCTGGCGGACCATGCCCGATTCCGTCCGGCGCTCACGCTCGAGGAGGCGCTCCCCGAGGACCTCGGGGGATGCGTTCGCGGACCGGAAGGGAAGTATCGAAACGAGATCATCCTCCCGTTCGTCCGCGTCGCCGCGAAGACCGAACCGGACGATCGTCTCGTTCGCCCTCTCTCCGGCCAGCGGGCGTTCCCGCCGGGAGGAGAGTGGCTCTACCTCAAGCACTACTGCTCTCGCGGAACGGCCGACGCGCTGCTCCGCGAGATCGCGGCGCCGCTGGCGGTCCTCCATTCGCAGGTGGCGCCGGGCCGCCCGTGGTTCTTCATCCGGTATTCGGACCCCGAGCCGCACCTGCGGATGCGCTTCCGCGCGGACCGCGAGGCCCTCCGGGCGCTCGAAGAGCGGGCCGTGGCGCTGGCGCAGCCGCTCTTCGAGCGGGGCGTGCTCCACCGGGTGAGCCTCGACACCTATGTGCGGGAGACCGAGCGCTACGGCGGGGACCGGGGGATCGAGCTCGCGGAGGCGTGGTTCCGGCGCGACAGCGAAACGGCGCTCCGGGTCCTCGAGATCGTGGCCGCGGCGGGCGACGAGAACCTGCGCTGGAAGGCCGTGGCGATGGGCTGCGACCGCCTGCTGGCCGATTTCGGGCTGGACCACGAGGCGCGGGAGCGCGTGGTCTCGAACGCCCGCGAGGCGTTCGGCCAGGAGTTCGGAGTGGGGCCGGCCGCGCGGCAGCGGCTCGCGAAGCGCCTCCGCACCGAGAGATCGGGCCTGCTGGCGCTCGTTTCCGGGACTCCCCGCGCCGGCCCGCTCGGGGAACTCGACGCAGCGTTCCGGAAGCGGTCGGAGCAGACCGCGGACATCGCGAGGGAGTTCCGACGGCTCGACGAGGCGGGCGCGCTGCTGTGTTCGCGCGACGATCTGCTCCGGAGCCTGACGCACATGGCGGCGAACCGGCTCCTCGCCTCCTCGGCGCGGGCGCAGGAACTCGTGATCCACGACTTCCTCTCCCGGGCCTACCGGTCGCTGATCGCGCGCGCCGCCGCATGACCCGCGCGGCGGCTCGCTCCCGGGCGCTTCTCGGCGCGCTCGTCGTCGGAGCTCCCGGTTGCGTCGGGCCCGGCTGCGTCGGGCCCGGGCCGGCGGAACCGGAGAGCAACGGATCGCCCCCCCGGGCCGCCTCCTCCTCCGTGCGAACGGACGACGCCCCTCCGCCGGAGACGATCTTCGGGCGGCCCCGCGGCTACATCGGCGTCGTCGTGAGAGAGCGCCGGGTCGTCGTCCCGGCGCCGTTCGACGCCCGGCTCGTCGAGCGGTTCGTGCGGCCGGGCGACCCGGTGGCGGAAGGAGATCCCCTGGCGCGCTTCGATTCGGAAGCGGTGGACCGGGCGCTCTCGATCGCGCGGGCGGCGGTGTGGGAGGCGCAGGCGGCGCTCGAGGTGGCGCAGGTGGAAGGGGAGCAGGCGCGGGCGCGGCACGATCGTCGGCAGGGGAATCGCGAGCTGTTCTCGGCCGAACAGCTCGAGGAGGCGGTGGTGGACCTCGAGGTGGCGGGGGCGCGCGTGGACGCCGCGACGGCGCGGCTCGCGGCGGCGCGGGCGGCCGCGCTGGAGGCGCGCGCCCGGGCGGACGCGGCGCTGCTCGCGGCGCCGCTCGCCGGCGCGGTGGAGGCGGGGTTCGGCGCGCCGGGGATGGTCGGCGCCCGCGGAGCGCCCGTCGGTGGGCGCGAGGCCGGCGAATGGCATGTCCGGTTCGCCGCGCCCCCGGAAGCGGCTGCCGAATTCCGGCCCGGGACTCCGGTCGTGGTGCTGCGCGACGGGGTCGAGGCGGCGCGCGGGATCGTCATCCACGCGAGCCCCGAACTCGATCCGCGGACCCTGCTGCTGACCCACGAATCGCTGCTCTGCTCGGAGGCGCTCCCCGCCGGAACCCCGGTGCGGGTCCTGCCCGCGGCAGGCGATCCGCCCCCGGACTGTTCCCCGCCGTCGGAGCGCTGACGCGGGCGCCGGTTCCGAATGCCCGACCCGGCGCGGCCGTCGTTCTTCGACTCGCTGCCCCGGGTCTCCGGGATCGGCGCGCTGCGACGGCCGCGTTCCGTTCCGGTGGTGCAGCAGTCGGGAGCCACCGAGTGCGGGCTCGCCAGCCTGGCGAGCGTGCTCGCGTTCCACGGCCGCCATCTCCCGCTCCACTCCCTTCGGGACCACCTGAATCCGGGCCGCGACGGGACCACCGCCTCGGAGCTCCTCGACCTCGCCGAGCGGAACGGGCTCGCGGGCCGCGGCCTCCGGGTGGACGCCATCGAGGACCTGCGCCTGCTGCAGCGAGGTTCGATCCTGCACTGGCGGTTCAGCCACTTCGTGGTCCTCGACCGGGTGCTGAAGCGGGGTCTCCGGGTCATGGACCCGGCGCAGGGGCGACGGATCGTCAGCTGGGAGGAGGTCAGCCGGAACTTCACCGGAGTGGCGGTCGAGCTCTGGCCGACCGACACCTTCCGCACGCAGAAGGCGGGCGGACGAGGGGTGCTCCGCGACTACGCGCGGGTGATCCTCCGCTCCGGGCACCTGCCGCAGCTCCTCGCGATGTCGGCGGCGATCCAGGTGCTCGGAACCGCGACGCCGCTCTTCACCGCGCTGCTCGTGGACCGGATCGTCCCGCGCGAGGACCGGGGGTTGCTGCTGACCGTGGCGGTGGCGCTGCTCGGGATCACCGCCTTCTCGACCCTGTTCTCGTTCGTGCGCTCGCGGCTCACGGTCGAGGTGATGTCCCGGATAGACGCCCGGCTGACCGTGTCGTTCGTCGAGCGGCTCATGGAGCTGCCGTTCTCCTACCTCCAGAACCGCTCCTCGGGCGACCTGATGCTGCGGATGAACAGCCATGTCCAGATCCGCAGCGCGCTGACCTCGACCGCGTTCTCGGCGGTCCTCGACGGGCTGTTCGTGCTGTCGTACCTGGTGCTCATGCTCCTGACCGATGTGGTCGTCGCCGGCCTCGTGATCGCGCTGGGAGTGCTGCGGGTCACGGTGTTCGCGCTGACCCGCCTGCGCCTCCGCGAGCTGGTGTCGGAGTCCATCCAGCGCCGGGCGGAGGCGCGGAGCTACCAGGTGCGGATGCTCTCGGGGATGGAGGCGCTGAAGTCCATGGGCGCCGAGCGCGAGGTGGCGCGGAAGTGGACCGACCTCTTCGTGAAGGAGCTGAACATCGGGATCGAGCAGAACCGGCTGAACGCGACCGTGGGCGCGGTGACCGGGGCGCTCGCGGGCGGGGGAACGATGCTGATCCTGATCGTGGGCGCGCTGCGGGTGCTCGACGGCCACCTGACCCTCGGCGTCATGCTCGCCATGAACGCGTTCGCCGCGGGCTTCCTCGGCCCGCTCTCCTCGCTCGTGGGCACGGTGTCCTCGATCTATCTGCTCGGGAGCTATGTGGACCGCATCGAGGATGTGATCGAGACGGAACCGGAACGCCGCGCGAGCGGGGCGGCGCCGCCGGTGGACGCGCGCGAGCTGGCGATGCGCGC
>CAYGAO010000080.1:0-10946 GCA_964347715.1 uncultured Acidobacteriota bacterium | reverse complement strand
GGCGGGTCCTCCCTCCCCGCGAAAGAGGGCGGAACGGATCGCGCCAGCGATTCGGGCCGCCACCCGGTGGGGAAAGCGCCCCGCATCCGCCCGGACGACGGGGTTCCCCATCGCTTCGAGGACGGATTCCCATGCGGGGCGCTCTATCCACAGGCTGTTGAGCCTGGCGAGACCCCCGGACCCGCCCGCCGGTTTCCGCTGGCGGGACGCCGGGCCCGGAACGGTGGCCGCGCCCGCGCTCGCGTGCGACCGGTTTCCGCTGCCCCACGGCTTCACCGGCCGCGCCGGCGCCCTCGGGCGCCGCGAGCGCGAAGCCGAGGACCTGAGCCGCCTCGGGCGGGCGAGCGGGGCCCGCGCGCTCCACTCGCTCCGCCAGGTCCACGGGAACCGCGTCCGGATCGCCACCGGCCCCGCGGCGCCCCTCCGAGACCGTCCCGCCGCCGACGCGCTCCTCGCCCGCACGCCCGGCGTCGGGGTGGCGATCAAGTCGGCGGACTGCTTCCCGCTCCTCCTCGGCGACCCGGCCTCCGGCGCCGTCGCGGCCGCGCACGCGGGCTGGCGCGGGACTGTCCTCGGGATCGCCCGCGAGGCCGCCGAGGCCCTCGCCCGGGAAGCCGGCGCTCCCCCGGAGCGGCTCGTCGCGCTCCTCGGCCCGGCGATCCGGGTCTGCTGCTTCGAGGTGGGGCCGGAAGTGCCCGCCGCCCTCGAGGAGGCCGGCCACCGGAGCCTCACCCGGCCGGGACCCCGGGGACGCCCCCACCTCGACCTCGCCGCCGCGAACCGGGAGCAGCTCCTCGCCGCCGGGCTCGACCCCGCCCGCATCCACGACGCCGGACTCTGCACCCGCTGCCACCCCGCGTTCTACTCCTTCCGTCGCGAAGGCCGCGGCGTCGGCCGCAACTGGGCCTTCGCCGTCGCCGGTCCGGCAGCCACCTGATCCGTTCGCGGCGCTCGGCGCCGGCGAGACCAGGAAATCCCAATGGTCTTCGTTACGATTTCAAGGCATGGGGGCGATGGTTCCGCGAACCGGACACCTCGGCAGGGTGCTGGACCTCCTCTCCCGCTTTCCGGTGGTGGCCCTCATCGGGGTGCGTCAGGTGGGAAAGACGACGCTCGCGGGACAGATCGCCCGCCGCTGGGACGGCCCGAGTCGCCTCTTCGATCTCGAACTTCCGGAGGAGGCGGCGCGGTTCGACGAACCGCACCGCGCGCTGGCCGCGCTCCGGGGTCTCGTGGTGCTCGACGAGATCCAGCGAACCCCGGAGATCTTCCGCACCCTGCGGGTGCTGGCGGACCGGGCGCGGGGGCAGGAGCTGTCGGGCCAGGCGCCGGCGGCGCGTTTCCTGGTTCTCGGCAGCGCTTCCCCCGCCCTGCTGCGGCAGAGCGCGGAGAGCCTGGCCGGACGGATCGCGTACCACGAGCTTCCCGGGGTTTCGCTGGCCGAGATCTCCGGCGCCGAAGCCGAAACGCTGTGGCGCCGCGGCGGCTTCCCGCGCTCGCTGATCGCCGAGAGCGAGGCGCAGAGCTACGAATGGCGGAGCGAGTTCCTGCGAACCTTCCTCGAACGCGACGCGCCGCCGCTCGGGGCCGGCGCGCCGCGCGCCGCGTTGCGTCGGTTCTGGGCGATGCTGGCCCACTACCACGGCCAGATCTGGAACGGCGCGGAACTCGCCCGCGCCTTCGGCATCTCGCAGCCCGCGGTCCGACGCTATCTCGACGCTCTCGAAGGCGCTTTCCTGGTGCGGACCCTCCAGCCCTGGCGCGCGAACATCCGAAAGCGTCAGGTGAGTTCGCCGAAGGTGTACATCCGCGACTCCGGGATGCTCCACCGGCTCCTCGGCGTGGCGGACGCGACGGAACTGGAACTGCATCCGAAGTCGGGAGCGTCCTGGGAGGGCTTCCTGCTGGAACAGGTGATCCAGGCGCTCGGGGTCGAGGCCAGCGAATGCTGGTTCTGGGCGACCCATGGCGGCGCGGAGCTGGATCTGGTGGTCCCCGACCGCGGGGGCGGCCTCCGCGGCTTCGAGTTCGAGAGGACCCGCGCCCCCCGAACGACCGCCTCGATCCGCGCCGCCCTCCGTGACCTCGAGCTGAACCGCGTCGAGCTGATCCACGCCGGAGACGACACCTTCCCGCTCGGCTCGCCCGACTCCCGGGTGCGCGCCGTCGCCGCGAGCGACCTGCTCCGGGAAATCCGCTGACGGGATCCGGGCGCGGCCGCCGGCGCGCCCGCCGCCCGACGGATTCCCCCGGCGGACCCGGAAGCCCCGCTCCGCCGCCCGTCCTTTCTCGTGCCACACCCGCCCCGCCTCCATCAGCCGGTGGACAAGGCGCCCCGCATGGGAATCCGTCCTCGAAGAGATTGGGAACCCCGTCGTCCGGGCCGATGCGGGGCGCTTTCCCCACCGGATGGCGGCCCGAATCGCTTGCGCGATCCGTTTCCGCCGTCTTTCGCGCGGAGGGAGGCCCCTCCCCGCAACCTCCCCGGCGGCGCGCGAGGGACTTTCTCCACGGCCCGTCATGGGAGGCCGCGATCGTCCCGAAAGCCCCGCCACCCACTTTCTGACCGGCAAGTTTGCCGGTAAACCGTTGACTTCTCTCCCGGCCGTCGCGTACCGTGGCGCCGATGCCCGTTCTCGCGCCGCCTGCCGCGTGGACGACCCCCACCGCCTGGGCCGATCCCCCGGAAGGGCGGAACGGGGCGGTGCGCGCCGGTTTCCGCTTCGGCGCCGTCGGGACGCACAGCAGCCGGACGATCATGCTCGCCGAGCTGCGGGAACTCCTCGACGTCCTCCCCGAGGGCGCGGGCCGGGCCGCCTATTCGGAGGCGGTCCTCGCGGAGAACGCCCTCGGCAAGCCCACCGACGCCTCGCGCCGCCACTCCCGCCAGCACCTCCGCGAGCTCTACGGCTGCGACCCGCGCCTGCCGCTCTTCCGGGTGCTCCGCCGCCTCTGGGCCGTGGACCCGCCCGGTCGCCCGCTGCTCGCCCTCCTGGCGGCGCTCGCCCGCGATCCGGTGCTCCGCGCCACCGCGCCGGCGGTGCTCTCGCTCCCCGTCGGCGCGGAACTCGTCCGGGCGCCCTTCCTCGAGACGATCCGCGCCGGCACCGGGGACCGCTTCAACGAAGCCGTCCTCGACAAGGTGGCGCGGAACGCCGCGAGTTCCTGGTCCCAGTCCGGCCACCTCGCCGGACGGGTGCGAAAGCTCCGCCGCCTGGTCACCCCGACTCCCGGCGCGCTCGCCCTCGCCGTCTGGCTGGGGTCGCGGGAAGGTCTCGGCGGACCGGCGCTCCTCGACTCCCGCTGGGCGCGAGTCCTCGACCGCACCGGCCGGGAGCTCGTCGAGGTCGCCATCCAGGCCGGGCGGCTGGGGCTGCTCGAGGTGCGGATCGGCGGCGGGGTCACCGCCATCGGAGCGTCCGGGCTCGAGGCGCCGGGAAGGGGCCGATGAAGAGCCGCCTCGAAGAGCTCGCCCACCGCTACGAGAGACATGTCGTGCGCCCCTGGCAGGCGACGCTCGCCGGGGCGCAGCGCGTCGTGTTCGTCGTGTATCCGGTGGATCTGGAGCGGACGCTCCGCGCGAGGTTCGACCTCTTCCGGCAGGCCACCGAGTCCGCCGGGCGCGGCTTCCGGCGCCTCGACGCGACGCGCTGGTTCGCCGAGTGGCTGGGAGACGACGAGTACCTGGAGGAGTGGTTCGAGGATCCGGAACTGCTCGCCCCGAGACTGGAAGAGGAGTTCCCGCGCTTCGCCGCGGACCGGCTCGGCGAGGCCCTCGCCGGGGCGGGCGAGAACGAGGTGGTGGCGCTCATCGGGGTCGGTTCCCTCTACGGCTTCCTCCGGGTCTCGAACCTGGTGCGCGCCGTCGAGCCGAAGATCCGGGGCCGCCTGGTCGTCTTCTTCCCGGGGGAGAAGGACGGCACGAACTATCGCTTGCTGAACGCTCGCGACGGCTGGAACTATCTGGCGCAGGCGATCACCCTGCAGGACGAGGGCTGAACTTGCCGAAGATCCACGAACTCCTCGAACGCGACCCCCGGGACGCCACGCTGGCGAACCAGGGTCAGGCGCGCATCGAGGACGAGTCCGAGGGACTCCACCAGGGCGCCCTGCGCGCCGAACTGCAGATGTTCGTCTGCCACGGCCGCTTCGCCGACGGCCTGACCCGCATCCTCGAACGGTTCCTCGACAACCTCCGCGCCGGCAAGCGACAGGAGGCCGCCTGGGTCAGCGGCTTCTTCGGAAGCGGGAAGTCCCACCTCCTCAAGATGCTGGCCCACCTCTGGGCCGACACGCGGTTCGACGACGGCGCGACCGCCCGAGGCCTCGTCCAGAACCGCCTCTCCCGGGACATCCGGGCGGCGCTCACGGAACTGGACACCCGCGCGCGCCGCCTCGGAAGTCCGCTGCGGGCGGCGGCGGGAACCCTCCTCGGCGGGAACGAGCGGGTTCGCGCCGCGGTGCTGGCCGTCCTGCTGCGGGCGTGCCGGCTCCCCACCGTGGTGCCGCAGGCGGAGTTCGTCCTCTGGCTGCGGGAGCAGGGGTGTCTCGACGCGGTCCGCGGCCGGGTCGAGGCGGCCGGGGGCGGCTGGCGCCGGGAGCTGAACCACCTCCATGTGAGTCGCCCCATCGCCGACGCCCTGCTGCAGGAGATCCCCGACTTCGCTCCCGGACGCCGCGAGGTGCGCCCGATCCTGGTGGCGCAGTTCCCGCCGCTCAAGGAGGACCTCACCACCGAGAGGTTCATCGGGCTCGCCCGGAAGGCGCTCTCCGAGGACGATTCGCTGCCACTGACGATCCTGGTGCTCGACGAGGCCCAGCAGTACATCGGGGAATCCGGCGCCCGCTCGTCGGTCTTCACCGAGGTGGCGGAGGCGATCCAGACGAACTTCGAGAGCCGGGTGGCCCTGGTGGCCTCCGGCCAGTCGGCGCTCTCCGACACCCCGCAGCTCCAGAAGCTCCGCGACCGGTTCCTCATCAAGGTGGAGCTCACCGACGCCGATGTCGAGGTGGTGACCCGGCGCGTCCTGCTCGCCAAGAAGTCCACCGCGGCGCCGAAGGTCGAGAAGATGTTCGAGGCCGCCGAGGGCGAGGTCTCCCGCCATCTGCGGGAAACGAGTATCGGCGCCCGATCCGCCGACCGGGGAACCCGGGTCGAGGACTACCCGCTGCTCGGTTCGCGCCGGCGTTTCTGGGAGGCGTGTCTCCGGGCGGTGGAATCTCACGAGGGATCCCACAGCCAGTTGCGGTCGCAACTGCACATCCTCCACGGCTCCCTCCACGCCCTGGCCGACTGCGAGCTCGGAGCGGCGATCCCGGCGAGCGACCTGTTCCACGCGGTCTCCGCCGACCTGGTGAACTCGGCGGTGCTTTTGAACGAACTGCACACCCGCATCGTCCGGCTCGACGACCGGACGGAACCCGGCCGACTGCGGCGCGACCTGGCGGCGCTCGTCTTCCTGATCGGCAAGCTGCGGCGGGAAGACGCGGTGGACACCGGAGTGCGCGCCGACGCCGCGACGCTCGCCGACCTGCTCGTCACGGACCTCACGGCCGACTCCGGCGCCTTCCGGCGGCGCGTTACCGGCGTCCTGGCCGAACTCGCCGATGAACGCGTTCTCATGTGGATCGGGACGGAATACCGGATGCAGACCACCGAGGGCGCCGAGTGGGATGCGCGCTTCAAACGGGAGGAGGTGGCGTTCGGGAAGGACGAGGCCGCGGTCTTCGCGGCCCGCGGCACCCTCTTCAAGGACGCGCTCCAGAAGCAGATCTCCGCCATCCGGCTCCGGCACGGCGCCGCGAAGGAACGTCGCTCGCTCGACCTCTCGTTCGGCGCCGAAGCCCCGAAGACGAGTGGCGACGCCGTTCCGGTGTGGGTGCGGGACGGCTGGAGTTGTCCGGAACCGGAGTTCGAGCGCGACGCGAAGCGGCTCGGCGCCGACGATCCGACGCTCCACCTCCACCTCCCGAAGCCGCCGGGGGACCCGCTGCGCCGGGGCATCTTGGCGATTCTCGGCGGGGAGCGGGTGCTCGAAGCCCGGGGGAGTCCGCAGTCCGCCGAGGGGCGCGAGGCGCGGGATGCCATGGATAGCCGGGTGGCGCAGGCGAAGGAGCAGTGCGGGAGCCTCCTCGATTCCCTGCTGCGGGAAGCCCTGGTGCTGCAGAGCGGCGGCAACGCGGTCTCCGGGGGCAGCGATCTGCGCGAGCGGATCGAGCGCGGCGCCCGCGCCTCGCTCGCCCGACTCTTCCCGCGGTTCCCCGAAGGGGACGCCGCCACCTGGGGCGCGGCGCTTCGCCGCGCCCGCGACGGATCCGCCCGGCCCTTCGCGCCGGTCGGCTGGGATCGGGACGCCGCCGACCACCCGGTGGCGAAGGAGGTCCTGAAAGCGATCGGCGTCGGGGCGCGCGGGAGCGAGGTGCAGCGGCGGCTGCGGGCTGCCCCCTTCGGCTGGCCACAGGACGCGGTGGACGCGGCGCTGATCGCGCTGTTCGTCGCCGGACGGCTCCGCGCCACCCGGAACGGTCAGCCGATCCCGGCGGGCCGCCTCGACCAGGCCGGAGTCAAGGCAGCCCATTTCCGGCCCGAGCAAGTCGTCCTGACCACCGCCGAGCGGATCGGCCTGCGGGGCCTCTTCCAGAAGGCCGGCGTCCAGGTCGCCCCCGGCGAGGAGGAGCGCGGCGCCCCGGAATACCTCGCCGCGCTCTGCTCCCTCGCCGCCCGCGCCGGGGGCGAGCCGCCGCTCCCTGCGGCGCCGATCTCCTCCCTCATCGAGGATGTCGGACGCGCCGCCGGCAACGAACAGCTGCGGAAGATCCACGAGAGCCGGACGGAGTTCGAACGGCTCCGCGCCTCCTGGGCCGCTCTCGCCGACCGGGCCGGGCCCCGCCTCGCAGCCTGGAAGCAGGCGCGGGCGCTGCACCGCCGCGCTCACGGGCTGGCGGTCGAACCGGAGGTCGAGGCTCAGCTCGACGCGATCCGCGCCCAGCGGACCCTGCTCGACGAAACGGATCCGGTCGCCCCGCTGACCCAGAAGCTCGCCGGGGCGCTCCGCGCCGAACTCGCGGCACTCCACGAAGCCCTCGCCGAGGCGACCCGCAAGGCGGAAGACGAACTGGCGCTCGACCCGCACTGGACGAGCCGCGACCGCGCCCCGCAGGACGGACTGCGCCAGCGCCACGGTCTGGGCGCGCCGCCGCGACCCGATGTCGGTACCGACGAGGCGCTGCTCCGGTCGCTCGACGACCGCCCGCTCGCCGGCTGGCGCGCCGAGATCGACGCGGTGCCGGAACGCGTGAAACGCGCCCTCGCCGCCGCGAAGGAGACCGCTCCCCCGCCAGGAATCGACGGAGACCCGCGCGAGCGCCGGCCGACGCCGGTCCCCCTTCGCCGGGTCACGCTGCGGGACGAGGCAGCCGTGCGGGCCTGGGTGCGGAGCGCCGCGGCGGCGCTCCTGGAAGGAATCCGGAACGGCCCCGTCGTCATCGAGTGACGGGAAACGAAAGGAGCGCTGCCGATGCGCACCCCCCCGACGGACGGCCGGAAGTTGCTGCCGACGGGAGCGGCGTTCTGCCTCTTCGGGCTCGCGGCTCCCGTCGCGTTCGCCCAGTCGAACGCGGGTGCCGGGACGGAACACGGGGGGTCGGCGCTGTGGCAGCTCATGTGGGTGGAACTCGCCCTGGTGGTGATCACGCTGGTTCTCCTCCCGGTGCTTGCGTTGTGTTGCGGCAAGGGCGAGGCCTCCGAGAAGCGGGGACTCGGTCTGCCGCGAGGTTCCGTGCGCAGCCTCCTGGCGCTGCTCGTCGTCGGCTCGACGCTCAACTTCCTCCTCTTCGGAGCGGCAGCCTTCGGGAACGACTCGAACCAGGTCATGTCGGCGCTCGTCGCGCTCACCGGTTCGGTCGTCGGCTTCTACTTCGGCGGACGTACCGCTGCTCCGCAACCGGACCGCGAGACGAAATCGGAGAAGCCCGCCCAGACATGACCCCGAACCCGGAATCCGATCCGATCCGGCCGGTCGCCGTGGAGCCGCGCGACGGGTTCCGGATCTGGCTTCGTTATGCCGACGGCGCCGAGGGCGAAGTGGATCTCTCCGATCTCGCCGGGAAGGGCGTCTTCGTCGCCTGGCGGGATCGGCGCTTCTTCGAGCGGGTCCACATCGCGGAGTGGCGCAGCATCGCCTGGGACGACGAGATCGAACTCTGCGCCGACGCCCTCTATCTGGATATCACCGGCAGATCGGCGGAGGACATCATGCCGGGGTTGACCCGCGAGGTCGGCGATGCCTGAGATCAGTCGCTTCTACGGCATCGTCGTTCGCATGTACTTCCGGGATCACGAGCCGCCGCACTTTCACGCCCGGTACGCCGGGGCGGAGGCGGTGATCGGCATTCGGCGCCTGACGCTGGTCCGGGGACGGCTTCCCGCTCGCGCGCTCGGGTTCGTGTTCGAATGGGCGGCTCACCATCAGGATGAACTTCTCGCGGCGTGGGAGCGCGCCCGGCGCGGCGAGGCGCCGGGCAAGATCGCCCCGCTCGACTGACGGTCGTCAGAACGCGCAGCGAGGGCGGCGATGACGGGCGCGCCGGATCCCGGGCTGCGCCGCGAATTGGCGAAGGCGGTCCGCTCGGCGAGGCGGATCGCCGAGGCCGGAGCGCGCGCCGCGCTCGTCGCGCTCGGAGTCGGAGAGGTCGAGGCCTGCCCGTCCGTTTCCGAGGAGGACCGAGCGCTTCGGAAGCGGCTGCAGGCGCGCGCCGGCCAGCTCGGCGACCGAGAACGGGGCGACACCCACGAGACCGACCGACTCGCGCGGGAGGTCGCCTACGAGCACTGGCACCGGATGCTGTTCGCCCGTTTCCTCGCGGAGAACGGACTGCTCCTCGAGCCCGACTCGGGGGTGGCCGTCTCGCTCGACGAGTGCCGCGAACTCGCGCGGGAGCGCGGCGCGGACGCCTGGGGAATCGCCGGTGGGTTCGCCGCGGCGATGCTGCCGCGCATCTTCCGCCCCGACGATCCGTCGCTCGCGCTGCGGCTCGCGCCCGAGACGCAGCAGGCGCTCGAGAAGACTCTCGCCGACCTGCCGGCGGCGGTGTTCCGCGCCGACGACTCGCTCGGCTGGACCTACCAGTTCTGGCAGGCCGACCGGAAGGACGAGGTGAACCGGAGCGGGAAGAAGATCGGCGCCGACGAGCTCCCGGCGGTCACCCAGCTCTTCACCGAGCCCTACATGGTGCGCTTCCTGTTCCACAACACCGTCGGCGCCTGGCGCGCCGGGCGACTGCTCGAAGAGCGCCCCGGTCTGGCGACCGGGGCGGCAGACGAATCGGAGCTGCGCCGCGCCGTTCGCCTCGGAGGGCTCGGCGGCTACGACTTCGACTACCTGCGGTTCGTGAGGACGCCGCTCGAGGGCGAGAGCGGGGACGCCGCGACCGGCCCCTGGCGGCCCGCCGCCGGAGCCTTCGACCGGTGGCCGAAGCGCGCCGCCGAGCTCAAGGTTCTCGATCCCTGCTGCGGCAGCGGGCACTTCCTGGTCGAGGGGCTGCATCTGTTCGCGCGGCTGCGGATGGAGGAAGAGAGCCTCCCGCTCGAAGACGCGATCCGCGCCGTCCTGCGAGACAACCTCCACGGCCTCGAGCTCGATCCGCGCTGCACCCAGATCGCCGCCTTCGCGGTCGCCTTCGCCGCCTGGAAACTCGCCGGGCGGGTGATCGACCTGCCACCGCTCCGGATCGTCTGCTCCGGCCTCGCCCCGAACGCGACGAAGGAGGAATGGCGCGCGGCGGCGGAGAGCGCTGCGTCTGCCTTGGGCGCCGGTCCCAGGAAGGACCTCTTCCGGACGCAGGACACGCTCTCGTCGGCAGCGCTCCGCCGCACCTTCGGGGCACTCCACGACCTGTTCTCGCAGGGGCCGGTGCTGGGATCGTTGATCGGGGCCCCTACCAAGAGCGAAGCCAAGAGGGGAGGACTGTTCGACGGGCCTTTCGAGACGGTGCGGGCGCTGCTCGACCGCGTGCTCGAACAGAAGGAGGCGGACCCCGCGCGGCGCGAGCGAACGGTCGCCGCCGCCGGCATGGCCGAAGCAGCGAACCTGCTGCAGGCGACCTACTCGCTCGTGATCACGAATGTGCCGTATCTTGCCCGAGGCCGACAGGACTTGTCGCTTCGCGGTTTCGCCGAAGCGAGATTTGCTGCGTCGAAGGGAGACCTCGCCACGATGTTCGCCGAGCGAGGTCTCGACTGGCTCGAGAAGCACGGGACGGAAGCGCTCGTCGTCCCCCAGAACTGGCTGTTCCTGAAAACCTACCGGAAACTCCGGGAGGACTTGCTGTTCCGTTGCCGATGGGGCCTCGTGGCGCGTCTCGGACCGGGCGCGTTCGAGGCCGTCGGCGGCCATGTCGTCCAGGCCGCGATGGTCATCGTCTCCGCGGACCAGCCGGACGCCGACTGGGACATGGCCGGGCTCGATGTTTCCGCGCCGCGTGGCCAGACGCCGAACCCGACAGATCGGAAGGCGGAGCTCATGCGGGGAGGCGCCACCGTGCTCCTGGCGCGCCAGGCCGATCAGTGGCGGAATCCGGAACGTGCGGTTCTGCTCCGTCCTTTCGCCGAGAGACCGCTGCTGGAACGCCAAGTTCACGCCCACCAGGGCATCGCCAGCGCCGACTACGCCTCCTTCGGACGAAAGTTCTGGGAGTTCCCCGGCAACGGCTCCGACTGGGCGTTTCAGCAGACCACGGTGAAATCCCCCGTGGATTTCGGAGGACGAGAACATGTCCTGTATTGGCAAGAAGGAGAAGGAACCCTTCAACGCAGCGAAGGCGTACGTATACAGGGGGGGGGCATATGGAATAGAGAGGGAATCGCGGTTTCGCAGATGGGTCCGCTGCAGATCACGCGGTACACCGGTGAGCTTTTCGACAAAAACACGAGCGCCGTCGCGCCGCTG
>CAYGAO010000079.1:0-10993 GCA_964347715.1 uncultured Acidobacteriota bacterium | reverse complement strand
GCGGGTCGGCGAGGAAGCGGCGGGAGCAGGTCGCGCGGTCGGGGCCCGCGTTCCAGCGGCCGCCCCGCAGCACACGCTCGTATCAGCTGGAAGGCAACCGGGTCGCACCCGGCGGAGTCGTCCAGCCGACCCCGCCGAGGCTCCGTGCGCCCCCGGCCCGGAGCCGCCCACCCCGCGGTGCATCCGCCGGCGCTGGGGAGCGCCGGTCTCCACGCGACAACCCCATAATCCGGCGCTCATGGCGATTTCCCCGGAGTCCGGCCATCCGTCGGGAGCAGAAGTGTCGGGCGAGAGCGCGATCGGCGGCAGCCTGTTCGCAAGCGAATTCCTCTCCGAAGCGGTCCGGGAACTGCCGGCGTGGAAGGACGCGCGGCGCGATCTCGCGTCGGGCCTCGAATCGGAGCTCAGAACCATCCGCAGACGTCTTCCGGCAAAGCCGGGAGCCAGCGAGCAGGTCACCGCGGACGAGTTCATCTGGAAAGTCCTCTTCGCTCTGGGCTGGACCGAGACGCTCCGCGAACAGAACCTCAGCCTTCGTGGGCGGCGGGACATCCCCGACGGACTCCTGTTCCTCGACGAGGCCGCGAAGACGCAGGCTCTCGGCGTTCGGGACGAGTCGCTCCGTTACCGCGCCGGCGTCTGCCTGGTGGAGTCGAAACGGTGGAACCTCGGCCTCGACCGCCCGTCCGGCGCCCAGCGGGTCGCCCCGGCGACACAGATGCTCCGCTACCTGCGCGAAGCGAGGACGGCCACCGGAGGCCGGCTCCGCTGGGGCATCCTGAGCAACGGGGCGCGCTGGCGGCTTTACCACACCGAGGCCCGCTCGGTCTCCGGAGAGTTCTTCGAAGTGGATCTCGAAACGGCGCTCGCGGAGGAGGGAAGAACCGCGACCCTGTTCGCGCCGCCTGACGAAGAGCGCCTCGATCTCCTGACGCTCTTCGTGCTGTTCTTCCGGCGCGAGGCGTTCCTGCCGCGCGACGGGATGGAGGGCGTCCACGATCTCGCCCTGGAGCAGGGACGCTTCTTCGAGGAGAAAGTCGCCGGAGACCTCTCCGATGTCATCTTCGGGCAGGCGTTTCCGGCGCTCGTCGCCGAGATCGCCGAACAGGACTCCGCGGCGCCGCTGTCCGACGTCCGCGACGCGGCGCTCGTCCTGCTCTACCGCCTGCTCTTCATCCTCTACGCCGAGGACCGGGGTCTGCTGCCGGTCGCCGACGAGCGATACCGCAACATCGCGCTTCGGGACCGGGTGCGAAACGACATTTCGCAGCGGAAGGACAGCGGGGCGGTCTTCTCGACGAAGGCGAGCGGCTATTGGCACGCGATCCGGGATCTGTGTCGGGTGATCGACGAGGGCGATCCCGCGTTCGGGCTGCCTCCCTACAACGGCGGCCTCTTCGATCCGGAACGGGCGCCGCTCCTGAACCGGATCGCCGTCGGAAACGCGGCGGTGGCGGATCTGGTGGACCGGCTGGGGTCCCGCAACGCGCGGGGCGGAAGGCGTTACATCAGCTACCGGGATCTCTCGGTCCAGCAGCTCGGCTCGCTCTACGAACGGCTGCTGGAGCAGGAAGTCGTCCGGGAGGCCGGTCGCGTCACGGTCCGGCCGCACGCCATGGCCCGGAGGGACTCGGGCAGCTACTACACCCCGGAGGTCCTCGTTCGGCTCATCATCGAGGAGACCGTCGGCCCGAGAGTCGAAGCGGCCCTCGCCGCCTTCGAAGAGCGCGCGCGGAGGGAAGACCTCGACGGGCTCGGCGAAGCGGACGTCGCTGCGCGGGTGCTCGATCTCAAGATCTGCGATCCGGCGATGGGTTCCGGGCACTTCCTCGTGAGCCTCGTGGACTATCTGACCGACCGGGTGATCGAAGCGCTCGCTCACGCGCACGAGCTGGTTCCGGAGTACGAATCGCCGGTCGCGGCCCGGATCCGGGACATCCGCAGGACGATCCGCGAGAACGCCCGGGCGGGCGGGTGGGCCGTCGAACCGTCCCAGCTCGACGACCGGCATCTCATCCGCCGGATGGTGTTGAAGCGCTCGATCCACGGCGTGGACCGGAACCCGATGGCGGTGGAACTGGCCAAGGTCTCCCTCTGGCTCCACTCGTTCACCGTGGGCGCGCCGCTGAGTTTCCTGGACCACCACCTGCGCTGCGGCGACAGCCTGTTCGGTTCCTGGATCCGGAAGGGGCGGGCGCGGGCGATGGAACAGGGCGGACCGCTCTTCGTCGCCGGACCGCTGCGGCGCGCGGCAGCGGCGGCCCGCCCGATGGCGGCCATCGAGCGGCTGACCGACGCCGAAGTCAGCGAAGTGAGCGAATCCGAGCGGCTGTTCCGCCAGATCGGGGAGCAGACCCGGCCTTTCGACGCCTTCCTCTCGGTGCTCGACGGCCTCGACTGGGTTGACGACCGTTCGCCCGAGGCGCGCGCCGCGGTGAAGGACTACCTCGCCGGGAAGTTCGGAGATCCGGTCGCCATCGCCGCCGACGACGCCGCTCCCTCCGGCGAGGCGGAGCAGACGGCGAAGTTCGCCGAACTCCTGCGGAAGGCTCGCGCGCTGCTCCGCGAAGAGCGCTTCCTGCACTGGGAAATCGCGTTTCCGGGGGTGTGGCCCGGCGGGGAAGCCGACCGGAAAGCGGACGGCGGGCGGCGCGGCGGTTTCGACGCAGTGATCGGGAACCCCCCCTGGGACCGGGTGAAGCTGCAGCAGGTCGAATGGTTCTCGCTCCGCCGACCGGAGATCGCGGGCGCCCAGCGGGCTTCGGAGCGCAGGAAGCTGATCGAGGCGCTCTTGCTGCGCGGCGATCCGCTGGCCGCGGATTTCGGACGCGCCGACCGGCGGGCGAAGACCGCCGCCCGAGTCGCCCGCAAGTCCGGCGAGTACCCGTTCCTCTCCAGGGGCGATCTGAACCTCTATTCCCTCTTCGTGGAGCGGGCGATGGCGCTCGTGAACCCGGAAGGGGCGATCGGGCTCCTCGTGCCGTCGGGAATCGCTTCGGACAAGACCGCCGCGCCTTTCTTCCGGTCGGTAGCGGCCGGAGGCCGGCTTCGGGCGCTCTACGACTTCGAAAACAGGAAGGTGTTCTTTCCGGCGGTTCACGCGTCCTTCAAGTTCTGCGTCTTCGTGGCCGCACGATCCGGCCGCTCCGAACCGGCGAGGTGCGCCTTCTACCTTCGGACCATCTCGGAGCTGGAGGACCGGCGGATCGAGCTGACTCCCGAGGACTTCCGCCGGGTGAACCCGAACACCGGCACCGCCCCCATCTTCCGCAGCCGCCGCGACCAGGAGATCACCACCGCGATCTACCGGCGGCTGCCGGTGCTGGTGGACCGCTCTTCCGGCGAAGCGGTGCGCGCGTGGCCGATCCGGTACTCCACGATGTTCCACATGACGAACGACTCGGGACGCTTCCGCACCCGCGCCGAACTGGAGGAGAAGGAGGGCGCCTGGCGTGTGGAAGGGAACCTCTACGACGGCCCCTCGGGTTCCTTCGTCCCCCTCTACGAAGGGAAGATGGTGCAGGCGTTCGACCACCGCGCCGCCAGCGTGGTGGTGAATCCCGAGAACCGCTACCGGCCGGGAGTGGCGGCCCCCGCAAGCCTCGACCAGCACCGGAATCCCGACTGGGCTCCGGAGCCGCAGTTCTGGATTTCCGAAGCCGAGATTCCGGCAGACCGGGGCTACGCGCTCGGCTTCAAGGATGTGACCGCGACGACCAACATCCGCACGATGATCGCCGCCCTGATCCCGCGCGCAGGCGCCGGCAACACACTGCCGCTCGTCCTTCCGGAGGAGGGCGATGAACCGCCGCGGTCATCGTTCTGGGCGCTCGCAGTCGCCAACCTGAACGCCATCGTCCTCGACTTCATCGCGCGCCAGAAGGTCCAGGCGCAGCATCTCAACTGGTTCATCGTCGAACAGCTTCCCGTGGTCCCGCCGGAGATGTTCGAGACTTTCAGGTTCGGGCCGAAGCGCGCCGCCGACATCATCCGGGAAGCGGTTCTGGAACTCACCTACGCGGCCCACGACATGGCGCCATTCGCCCGCGCGCTCGGACACCTCGACGCCGCCGGCGAGGTCCGCCCGCCCTTCGTGTGGGACGAAGAGCGACGCCTGCGCCTTCGCGCGAAGCTCGACGCGGTGTTCTTCCACCTCTACGGAATCACCGACCGCGACGATGTGCGCCACATCTACTCGACCTTCCCGATCCTCGAACGGCACGAGAAGAAGGCGTTCGGAACCTGCCGCTCGCGCGACCTCTGCCTCGCCTGGATGAACGCTCTCGCCGCTGGGCAACCCGACGCCGAACCAGCCTGATCCCGCGGGTCGGCAACCGCGAGAACGCGTCCGGTCACCGTCCGTCGCGTTGGCCCGCATCAAGAGTTTCGCACCACGCGGGGCTCACATGGGAGTCGCGGCGGGCATCTTCCAGCCCACCGGTGCCGTCAGTCACCGCCTTCGCCCCGCCTCCGAGCCTGAATCCCCGCCTGCCACGGCCCCCCGGCGGGCCATGCCTGCGTGAACGGGATTCCCTGGATCAGGCTGTCGCAGACCGGTCCCAGGAAGCGGCGCAGCTCCCTGCCCGCGTCCAGGAGCCGGACCGAACCGTCGGGGCCCGTCCCGATCCGCCGCTGCAGCTCTTGCCAGCGCTCCGCGCGTGCGGTGTCTTCGCAGTAGCGCGGGAGCAAGCCACCGGTGTCTCGCCCGCGAACGCCGTCGCTCGCCGGCGGAAGTCGCCGCGATCGCGGTGAGCAGCCACGCCATCCTCGGGACAGGGAACGCGGCAGATGGCCTCGAGGGCGGCGCGGATCGCGGCCTGGTTCTCGGGGCCGGTGGCGAGGAAGTCCAGGTCGCGCGTCGGCCGCTGCTCTGTCGCGAACCAGATCCGAAAGAGCGCCGCTCCCTTCAGGACGAACCGGTCCACCTCGTCGGAGGCCGAGAGGCGGTAGAGGAAGCGCTCGCCGGTGTAGCGATCGAGCACGCGCTGGAAATCGAGGTCCTGTTCGCGGGCCAGATTCTGCAGGCGCTGGCGAACGGAAGCCGGAAAGTCCCGGATCTGTCTCTTCGGGGTCATCCCAGGACCGTCTTCAGGACCGGATGGACGATCGACTTCGCGCGGCACACTTCCGCCGCGCGCCAGATCTCGCTGGGGCTCGCCTTCCGGTCTTCGAGGGCGTCGCGCAGCGCCTCGAGCGCCCCATCCATGCCGACGAAGTGCGGGAATCGGAAGCAGTCCACCACGGTGCGGGCCGGATTGGTGATCCGCGCGGGGACCCCCTCGAAGGTCGTGTCCTCCACCCCGTAGCGCAGCGAGACGCCGGAGAAACGGATCACCCGGATCGGCAGCTCCGGAACGCGGGGCGCGCGGGCCTTGTGGGGAATGGCGATCCAGACCCGCCACGGAGACTGGGTGCCGAGGTCATGGATCCGGAGGGCGCTCGGCAGACAGACGATGGCGCCCGGGACCCGGGCGCAGACGGCGGCGACGGTGTAGTGCTCGGTGACTTCAGCCGAGGTGACGCGGTAGAGGCCGCGCGCCTCCCGCTCGACCGCCCCCTCCTCGACCAGGCGCCGCAGCGCACGGGAGTCGATGCCCAGCTCCGCCGCCTCCCGCGCGCGAAAGAAGCTCTTCCCGCCGAGACCCTGCAGTCCGGAGATGTGCTCTGAAGTGTCGGCAGTTACGGCTGGATGCCGACGATTTGATGCTTGCACGCCCCCAGCATAGCCCCATGTCGGCGCTGCATCAATTTGTCGGCAATTGTGCACAACTGCCGACGATTTCGGTCATCCGCCCGCCATCCCCTGCAGCATGGCCACGATTTCCTTCTCGACTTCCCGGATGTCCGCCTCGATCTGTTCCAGCGGACGGGGCGGGAGGTACTCGTGGAAGTAGCGGTTGAAGTTGACCTCCTAGCCCACGAGGCCGACCTTCCCGTCCTTCGGATCCCGGCGGCCGGTGTCGATCCAGGCGTCGGGAACATGGGGCTTCACCTCGCGCTCGAAGAACGACTCGATGTCCTCCCGAAGGGGCACCTTCTCGGTGTCGCGGAGCTGGGGATCGGGCTCGGGGCGGCCCGCCGGGTCCCGGCAGATTTTGGCCGCGTCGTTGTGCTCGGAAAGCGCCGACAGGATCGCCTTCCGAAGGGGCGCGGCGAGTGTCAGCTTCGCCTCCCGGGCGGCCCGGGAAAGCTCGGCCTCGAATTCCGCACGGTCCAGGAAGAGCCGCTGCGGCAGGCTCCGGAGCAGGGCCCGGACGGCGGTCTGCCGCTCCCGGCCCGCCTGCTCGCCGCCGGCCTTCCGGCGCGGCCGGGCCAGGTTGACGAAGGCGCGCTCGTCGTCGAGGCGGGCGATCCGCTCGGGGCTCGCCCGGAAGTCGAGCCGGAGCGGCCGTTCGACGGTGATCTTGCGAAAGCCGAAGCGGGTGGTCGGATAGACGCGGCTGACGACTACCTCGCGCCCCTCGCGATCCGGGCGAGTGGCGCCGTCGTCGAAGTCGGCGAGCAGCCGCAGGATGTCTTCCTTGCGTTCGAACGGGACCTCGCGCCGCTTGTCGCTGAGGCTCTTTCGCAGCGGCGCCCAGAACGAGGCCGCGTTGATGAGCTGGAGCTTGCCGCGCCGCTCGGGCCGTTTCCGGTTCGTGAGCACCCAGACATGGGTCGCGATGCCGGTGTTGTAGAAGAGCTGCTCGGGCAGGGCGATCAGCGCCTCCAGCAGATCGTTTTCGAGGATCCAGCGGCGGATCTCGCTCTCGCCGCTGCCGGCGTCGCCGGTGAACAGCGGGGAGCCGTTCATGATGATCGCCAGCCGCGAGCCGCCCCGGGCGGGCGGCTTGGCGTGGGCGAGCATGTGGAGCAGGAACAGGAGCTGACCGTCGCTGATCCGCGGCAGGCCCGGCGCGAAGCGGCCGGCGGCGCCCCGGTCGTGCTCCGCCCGCACCGCGTCCCGATCGCGCTTCCAGTCCTTGCCGTAGGGCGGATTGGCGATCAGGTAGTCGAAGCGGACAGCAGAATGGCGGTCGTTCGAGAGCGTGCTCCCGAAAAGGATGTTCCTGGCGTCGCGGCCGTCCTCGGACTTCATGAAGAGGTCCGACTTGCAGATCGCGAAGGTCTCCGGATTCACCTCCTGGCCGAACAGGTGGATGTCGGCGCCGGCATTGAGCGAGTCGGCCTGCCGTTCGCCCTCTCGCGTTTCCCCGACGGTGATGTGCTCCCTGGCGATGGTCAGCATTCCACCCGAACCGCAGCAGGGGTCGTACACGCTCAGCACGACCCCCTTGGTGCGCAACGGTTCCTCGTCGCCGGACAGCAGCAGGTGCAGCATGAGATGGACGACATCGCGGGGGGGGAAGTGCGCGCCGGGGTTCTCGTTCAGCGCCTCGTTGAACTTCCGCAGGAGCTCCTCGAAGATGGAGCCCATCGTGAAGTTGTCGATCGCGTCGGGGTGGAGATCCACTTTCGGATCGCCGAACCGCTGCATGACCTGGAACAGCAGGCCCGCCTCGTCGAGCTTGGAGATGGTGTTGTCGAAGTCGAACTTCTCCAGCACCTCGCGCATGTTGGGGCTGAACCCTGCGATGTAGTGGCGCAGGTTCTCGGCGAGGTGCGGGGCGTCGGCGAGCAGCTTGTCGAAGTCGTAGCGGGAGGTGTTGTAGAAGGAGAATCCGGAGGCGCGGCGGAGCTGCGGATCGAGGTTCTCGATCCTGCGCCGGAGTCGCGCCTGAACCTCCAGCACTCCCGGTTTCGTGGGCGCGAGCACGCAGTCGAGCCGGCGCAGCACGGTGAGCGGCAGGATCACATCCTGGTACTTGCCTCGCTTGAAGGTGTCGCGGATCAGGTCCGCGACGCCCCAGAGGAAGCTGACGATCCGGCCGTGGTTCATGTGTCCCACCGGTGGACCGCCGACGGCGGGTCCGGCATCCGGCCGCAGGTTGCTGGTCCCGGCCCGGATCAGGGGTTCCGCACCACGCGGAAGCTCACATGGTCGCTGCGGTACACCGGCGGGTCGGCGAGGAAACGCCAGGAGCAGGTCGCGCGGTCGGGGCCGGCGTTCCAGCCGCCGCCCCGGAGCACGCGCTCGTGTCCGCTGGAAGGACCCTGCGGGTCCACGACGGGAGATTCGGGCCGGCGCACCTGCGCGGCGTAGTGGTCCGCCGCGGCGTAGTCCTGCACCCATTCCCAGTTGTTGCCCAGTACATCGTGGAGTCCGAAGGGGTTCGCCGGGTAGCGGTCGATCGGGGTGATGAGGGTGTGTTCGTCGCGGGGCCAGGGGGCGTCTCCCTGACGCCAGGTCGGCGCGGCGTTGAGCCGGGTGGAATCGAAGTCGTCGCCCCACCAGTAGGTCGTCTGCGTCCCGCCGCGGCAGGCGTATTCCCATTCGGCTTCGGTCGGAAGGCGGTAGGCCTCCCCGGTCTGGCGGCTCAGCCAGCGCGTATAGGCGACGGCGTCGTTCCAGCTCACCTGCACCACCGGATACCGCTCCGGTTCCTCGACCTTCGAGCCCGGCCCCCAGGGCTCCTTCCAGGTGAAACCGGGGTAGTAGCCGAAGCTCCCGTTCCGGAGGATCCGGCCGGTTCCGAATGTTTCGGCTTCAGTGACATGGCCGCTGTCCTCGACGAAGGCGGCGAACTGGCCGTGGGTCACCTCGTGCTTCGAGATCCAGAAGTCCGAGACCTGAACCGCGTGGATCGGCTTCTCCTGCGCCGGGCCGCGCTGCGAGCCCATGAAGAAGACTCCCCCCTGGATTTCCACCATTTCGGGCGTCGGAAGGTCCGTCTGGGCGCGGGCCGAAGTCGCCGCGGCATGGGTGAGAAGCGCTGTCAGCGAGAGGACGAACGGTGTCCGGATCATGGTTCCTCCCGGCCGATGGCCGATCGCGGACGCCGCCCGCGGAGCGACGGCGCCCGCGGGGATGGTACCGGCGGCGAGGTCGCCGAAGATGGCGCGTTTGCCGCCGAGCGCGCAGCGCCCCCGACACCGCCCGCAGGGCCGCCCGCGATCCAGCCCGCCGTCCGGCTCCCGCACCGGTAGCCGCTGGCCAGTGCCACGCCGACGCGCTCTGTTCATCCCCCGCGAAGACCCGCGCCCCGTCCGTCCGTCCCGGCGGCTTGCCGGGGGCTGGCCGCGCCCCTAGACTGCGGCTCCGATGAGCGTGCCCAGACGACGGGTCTTCACTCCCGGGACGGGCGCTCAGCCTCCGGCCCTGACCGGGCGTGAGCGGGAGAAGGCGGTGCTGGCGCAGTGTCTGGAGGAGCTGACTCGCGGCGAGGCGCCACCGCACGACATCGCCCTGATCGGGCCGCGCGGCAACGGGAAGACCGTGCTGCTCCACTGGTTCGAGAAGCGCTGCCGCGACCGCGAAGCGCGAGTGGATGTCGTGGTCCTGACCCCGGCCGACCTTCCGGGCCGCGGGGCTCTACGGGATCTTCTGTTGCCCGAGTCGGCGATGGCGAAGCGGTTGCCCCGGAAGATCGAAGTTGCCGCCCTCGGGGCGTTGGAGTGGCCGCCACCGTCGGCCGGCCCGCGGAACCTCCGGGAGGAACTGACCGCCCGCTGCCGCCGGAAACCGGTGGCGGTGCTGGTTGACGAGGCGCACACCCTCGGGATCGAGGTGGGGCGACTGCTGCTGAACACCAGCCAGCAGGTGCGTGCCGGGGCGCCGTTCCTGCTGGCGCTCGCCGGGACGCCGGGCCTCGCCGCGCACCTCGGCGCCATGAACGCCTCGTTCTGGAACCGCCTCGGCAAAGGGCGCCTGGGCGTCGGTCTTCTGAGCGCCGACGCCGCGAGAGACGCCTTGAGGAAACCGCTGGCCGCCCACGGGGTGAGCATCGCCGCCGCCGCTCTCGATGCCGTGGTCGAGGAGAGCCAGCGCTACCCGTACTTCGTCCAGCTCTGGGGCGAAGCGCTGTGGGACCGGCGGCTCGCCACCGGCGCTACCCGGCTGACCGCCAGCGATGTGGAGTCGGCGCGGCCTGAGGTCGCCGCTCGCGTCGCGGACTACTACGAGGATCGCTACCTGGAACTGGACCGGTCGGGTTGGCTGACCGTCGCCGAGCAGATGGCCACCTGCTTCGAGTCTGCGCCGAGACTGCGTTACGAGGAGCTGAAGACCGCCATCGCCGCCGGTCTCGCTCCCGACCCGGCGCCGGAACAGATTCAGGCCGCGTTCACCGCGCTCGAACGCCTCGGCTTCTTCTGGCGTCCCCCCGGACAGCGACCGCCGCTTCGCTACGAACCGGGCATCCCCTCGCTGATGAGCTACGTGCTCGATCACCCTGCTCCGCTGCGGGCGGATGAGTGAGTCGATCAGGCCGAGGCGGCGCGCTCGACCGCTTGAATCGCGTCCTTCGGGAGGTCGGGCCTTGCATGCGGGATCGATCGCTGAGGTAACCGGCGAAGAATCCGCGCGACGGCTTCCCTCGATACCGCCGGAAACCGGGGAATCTGCCAGAAAGGCCGGTCCACGGCGGCCGGATGCGCCGGAAACCGCCCGACGGCCGGCAATTCGGGAGTGCGCCGCGTTCCGAGCCCCGCACGATCAGAGAAGCCACATCGAGACGGAAACCGGGGTCTCGTGTTCCTTCGGAGCGGAACGACGACCCGCGCTGTCCTGCGGTCGTTCGGCGGCCACACCGAACCGGCGCCGGACCGGCCCGCCCCGAACCGGCGCCGGACCGTCCTGCCCCGAACCGGCGCGGAACCGGCAACCCCGAACCGGCGCGGAACCGGCAACCCCGAACCGGCGCGGAACCGGCCGCCCCGAACCGGCGCGGAACCGGCCACCCCGAACCGGCCACCCCGAACCGGCGCGGGACGGTCCACCCGGTGCGCCCGTCCTTCATCCGCGCCGAAGGATCCACCGGATGCGCCCGTTCCCCGATCCCGGACGGTCTCCCGACGCTCCGGTGGGGCGGCTATCGGCCTGTGGATAAAGCGCCCGCGTGGGAATCCGTCCTCGAAGAGATGGGGAACCCCATCGTCCGGGCGGATGCGGGGC
>CAYGAO010000078.1:0-11071 GCA_964347715.1 uncultured Acidobacteriota bacterium | reverse complement strand
GGGCGCCCGAGGGACTTTCTCCACCGCCTCGTAGCGGAACCCTCCCGGCCACCCGCGGGCGCGCGCTGCGCGCGGGCCCGCGGAAGGGGTGCGGTGGACTGCCCCCCGGTTCCCCCCACCGGCAGGCTCGGCAGTGGATGGCCCGCTTGCCGGTCGTTGCTGCCGACAGGATCCCGCGACCCTCCCGACTCCACTGACGATTTCTGGCGCCCGCCTCGATTAGCGTTCCAACGAACTGCCATGAGGCGACACCCGTTGCTCCACCCCGAGCCCCCGGCGGGGCCGGGTCGGGAATCGGTGCCGGCTCCCCCCTCCGTCCCTGCTTCGCCCGCCCGGCCGGAAGTTCCGATCCCGGACGCACCTGCCAACCGGCTCTACGAAGGGGACTGCCTCGAGGTCCTTCCCCGGTTCCCGGAAAAGACAGTGGACCTGATCCTCTGCGATCTTCCCTACGGGACCACGCGCAACCGATGGGACTCGGTCATCGACCTCGAGGCGCTCTGGCGCGAGTACCGGCGCGTACTCGCGCCGGGTGGCGCCGTGGTGCTCACGGGACAGGGGCTCTTCACCGCCCGCCTCATCGCCTCGAACGAGGCCTGGTTCCGCTACAAGATCGTCTGGGTGAAGTCGAAACCGACGAACTTCCTGAACGCGCGCGTCCAGCCGCTCCGGAAACACGAGGACATCTGCGTCTTCTACCCGCGACACTGCACCTACAACCCCCAGATGACCCTCGGGCTTCCCTACGACAAGGGAATCCGCAAGAACCAGCATTCGGGCAGCTACGGCGAGTTCCAGCCGGCCCACATCCAGAGCAACGGATCCCGCTTTCCCTGTGATGTCGTGTACTTCAAGACCGCCGAGAGCGAACCGGAACGGGCGGTCTGGCATCCCACCCAGAAGCCGGTCGAACTCGGCCGCTACCTGGTTCGCACATTTTCGAATCCGGGGGACCTGGTCCTCGACAACGCGTTCGGCAGTGGCAGTTTCCTCGTCGCGGCGCACCTCGAAGGCCGACGCTTTTGCGGAATCGAGAAGAACCGGGAAGTCCACCGGTTCAAGAAACACCGGATCGACTACCTGGCGATCGCGCACTCCCGCCTGTCGGCCCACTCCGCCAGCCCCATCAGCGTTCGCGCGTGACCCCGATCGGCTACAACGAAAGAGCGTGGGCAATCGATGTAGTCGCCGCGATCAACGATTACACGCGGGCCCGGCGTCTGGAGATCCACCGCGCCGGCGGCGAGGCCACGGTGCGCGGACCCGGTGGCGCCCGTTTCTTTCCGGATGTTCTCCTCTACGGTGATCGGGCTGCGGGGCGCGTCCGACAGGGGTGGGAACTGAAGTTCCCCGATACCTCCATCCACGACCCGTCTCTCCTGGCGAACGCCGCGACGAAGGCGCGCTTGCTGGGAGTCAACAGTTTCCTCGTCTGGAACGTCAACGAAGCAGCACTCCACGCAACGCAGCCGAACGACCCCGGATTCACCCTGCTCCGCGCCTGGCCGCCACTCGGTATATCCCGTCGGGAGGAAGTACCTCCGTCCGAGGGCCTCTGGCGGGCGCGCCTCGTCGATATCCTGGATGTGCTGAACGAGTACTTCCGGTCCGGCCAGCTGACCTCGGCGTCTCCTGTCCAGGTCCTCCGCGAGCAGTTCCTTGCGGACTTCCTGGAAGAGCTCCGCGCTGGCACGGCGCAGTCGCTCGCGGAAGCCGCCACCTCTTCAGCGGCTCTGGAGCGACGCCTCCGCCGCTGGTGGAGAGAAAACGCCGTGGCGTACGGCGCTCGTGGATCCAACCCCATATCCATGCCGGACCTGGCGCTCGTGATCCTCACGAGCTGGACGAACCGTTTTCTCTTCTGTCACTACCTCAAGGAGTTCCACCAGGCCGCCGTCCTGGTGGACCGAGTTCGTGACGACTGCCCGATGGAGAGAGCGAACGCGATCTTCGACACCGTGAGCGCCGAGTGCGATTTCCTGCAGATCTTCGGCGCCCACCCATTCTCGGAACACATCGGTGAGGAATCCTGGCGCGCACTCGTCCGGTTCAACGAGTTCCTCGTATCACTCCGTCTTCCCGACCTGCCGCACAATCAACTCGGCACGGTACTCGAACGCCTGCTGATCCAGTCCCGGCGCAAGACGGCCGGTCAGTTCGTGACGCCGACGGCACTCGCTCGTCTGCTGGTGGCACTCACGATCGAGGAACGACGGAAATCGGTTCTCGATCCGTGTTGCGGCTCGGGCCGGATCGCCCGCGCGGCATACGAGGCGAAACGGCAAGCCGGAATCGCCGTCCAAGAGGCAATGGCAACTGTGTGGGCGTCGGACAAGTTCCACTTTCCGCTCCAACTGTGCGCTCTGGCCCTCGCCGACCGGGAATCCATCGGCGAACCGGTCCGGGTGTTCCGTCGCGATGTCTTCGACCTGGCTCCGGGCGCACACGTCACAGTCGTCGATCCGACGACTGGACGGGACCTTACGATGGCACTCGAGCGACCAGCGGCAATCGTCTCCAACTTGCCGTTCGTCCGCGCCCAGGACTTCGACGCAGCAAACGAACAGGCGCGCACGAGTCCGACTTGCCTTCGACTCGGCAGACGAGCCGACCTCTTCGCCCGAGTGCTGCTCCATCTGACCGACCTCGTCTCCGAGGACGGACGGATCGGGGTGATCGTCGGAAACTCCTGGCTCGGCACCGAGTGGGGGGTCGAGTTTCGCCGCGCGTTGCGCGAGCGCTGCCACATCGAAACGGTCGTCGTTTCCGGTGCGGGGCGCTGGTTCGCCGAACCGAAGATCGTGACGACGATCCTCGTGCTCGTTCGAGGGACGACGCAAACGAAGTCTTCGCGGTTCGTCACGACCCTGAAGCCGATCAGTGATTGGACGCCTGTGCTGATGGATCAGCTCGCGAACGATCTGGACGGAAAGGGCGCCGTGGAGACTCCGGACTATCGGATCCTCGAACAGCCGCAATCGCTCGTCCTCAGCGTGGAGGAGGCGCTCGCCGGCAGCACAGCCCTGTTCGGAGAGTGCGGATGGCTTCCGGAGGCCCTCGATCGTCTCGTCCCCATCGAACGGTCGTTCACCGTCCGCCGCGGAGAACGACGCGGCTGGAACCCGTTGTTCTATCCCGCCGAGGGCCACGGCATCGAGCCCGAATACATCGCACCGGTACTCCGCACGACCAGTACCGTGTCCCGTCTTCAAGCAGCGCCCGATGCTGTCGCATTCTGCTGCCCCGAGAGCATGGAAGACCTCCGTCGTCTGGGACACTCCGGGGCGCGGAAGTGGATCGAGCGTTTCATGCGCGCTCGGAACGGCAAGGGGAGGTTGCTCCCGGAGGTGCTCGCCCGCCCGGCACATCACTGGTACGAGATGAAGGCCGACCGGAAGGCCGACTTCGTGATGAGCGTGAACCCTGGCCGAAGGTCGTTCGTCGCCCGCCTGAAGGAGCGCTCGTTCGTGGACCAACGCCTGGTTGCGCTGACCGCTCGGACGGACGGTCCGGATCTGACGCTCGTGCACGCCCTGATGAACACCACGTTGAGCGCGTTCCTCATCGAAGCGACTGGCTTCGGCCGGGGGCTCGGCGCGCTGGACCTCTCACGAGACCGTGTGGCAGCCGTGTTCCGGATACCCGACCTCGCGCAGATCCGTTCGGGCGACCGCGCCCGGATCCTCGAGGCCTTTCGGCCGCTACTCGCCCGCGAAGTGCGAGATCTCCCAAACGAGTTGGCGGCGGCTGACCGACGGCGTTTCGACGAGGTGGTCCTCCGGGCGATCGGACTCGGGCATCTGGCAATCGGCATTCGGCAGAGTCTCCTGGCCCTCTACCGGATTCGGGGGGCGGCGCACGACTGAACCCGCACCGGCACTGCCCACCGATGCGGACGCCTGCCGAAAGGCGAAGCCAGATTGCAGCGGGGCCGCCACCCGGCTTCTTCCTGTCGCGGATTTGGTCGGGGAATGCGAACCGCGGCGCGATCTCCGCGCGCCTCCCCTCCGGCCGAAGCACCGGCGCCACCTGCGCCGCCCCGGTCTGCTTCACCGCGACGCGGGGATGAAGTCGCCGGATCGCGGAACTACGGCTCGCCGGTCAGCAGGGCCGCGGACGGGCGCACGACATCCACGATCGCGCCCGGGTGCGAGACCCGGATGGCGGAGCCGTCGGCGAGCGAGATCGGGTTGCGGAAGAGGAACTTCTCCGACCAGTCGGCGTCGAAGCGGCGGATGCGGAGGAGCGGGGTCACCTGCCCGCCCGCTCCCACGACCTCGACGGCGAACCCGTCCGGCCCCGGATCGAGGCCCTCCGGGGGGAGCACCGAGAGCAGCGAGGCGGCGCCGAGCCGGGTGAGACCGGGCTCGAGCGCGACCGTTTCGACCGCGGCGCCCGGATCGGAAACCGGAGGGAAGACCGCCACCTCGGGCGCGTCCCGGAAGGCGAGCCCCTCGGTGTCGAACCCCTTGCGGTAGGCGAGCTGCAAGAAGAGCCCCGCGTCCGGCGGGAGCGGATCGAAGGCGCCCGCCGGACGGCGCCGCGCCCCCTGCCCCACGACCCAGGTGAAGATCGGGACGCCGCTCTCGCAGTCGTCGCCCCGGAACAGCACTGCCCGGCGCAGAATCGAGACTCCCTCGCCCGGAACCAGCGCGAACCCGGAGGCGGCCTCGCCGACCCCCTCGCCGCGCGCGAGCGGCGCGCAGACGACCGCCCCGGAGTCCAGCGCTCCGATCTCGACCGGCGCCCCGACGGTCAGCCGGGCGGCGGGAAGCGCCTCGGGCTCGGGAGGCTCGGTTGCGTCCTCGGGCCCGGACCCCTCGGGAGCGAGGCCGATCGCCCAGTCCACGAGCAGGTTCGTCTCGCGCTCGTCGAGCGTCCGCGCGTGGGCGAACTCGCCGAAGCCGTCGTCGGGGAGCCACGGCGGCATCCGGCGCTCGAGGACCTGCCGGGCGATCGAGTTCGCCCAGGGAAGCGCGTCGGCGTGGCGCATCAGGTTCACCGGAGCGGGCCCGCTCCCCGAATGGCAGGAGCCGCAGTGCCGCGCGAGGAGGGGCCGGATCTCGCGCCGGTAGGTGAAACGCGACAGCTCGGGCTCGTGGGCGACGGCGACCCGGAACCACTCCGGCGCGAAGAGCGTGACGAGCAGCCCGAAGGCAGCCGCCCCGAAGGGCCACTTCGCCCTCGGCGCGATCCCGATCACCGGCCCGGTTCCGGAGCGGTCTCCGGCAGCCCCGCCATCCCCTCGGCGAAGATCTCGTAGGCCTCGCCGACCCGGACCCGGTCGCCCTGGTCGCCGTAGAGATCGAGGAGCCAGGCGCCCCGGACGATCGCCTTCAGCGCGACCCAGGGCCGCTCGGCCGCCCGCTCGGAATACGCGAGCGCGAGCGTCTTCGCCTCGAGCGCGGGGATGAAGAGATCGGCCCAGCGGCCCTGGGCGATCAGCGCCTGCACCCGGCGGTCCCGATCCCGAATCGCCTGGAGCAGCTCCTGCGCCCCGTCCGGGATCCGGAGCTCGGGCAGCGCCGTCGGAGCGGACGCGGCGGCGAGCGCGGCGCGCTCGGCTTCCGAGAGGAAGATGAAGTCGAACCGGTCCTCGGCGTCGCGCCCCGGAAAGCGGACGAAGGCGGTGAACGACGCCCGCTCGTCGCCCCGCGGGCCTTCGACCGGGATCTCGAGGGCGCCTCGGGCGGAATCGAGCGGTACCGGCTCGCCGAGGAGTTCCCCGCCGTCATCGGCCCGGGCGAGCCGGGCGGCGAAACCGTCCGGCTCGAGCGGACGGGTGAACGAATCGTAGAAGTAGAGCCGGAACGCGCCTTCGACCAGGGCGCCCTCGAGGTGGTGCACCCCGTCCGGGGCCATGAACAGGATCCCGCCGTGCCGCGGATTGTGGTCGCCGTGCTCCGAGACCCGGGTGGTCATCTCGCGCGGCGCGCCGCTCTCGCAGACGCCGGCTTCGAACTCGAAGCGATCCGGCGCCTCGGGACAGGTCCAGACGACCTCGCGGGTCGCGGGCACGAGCGGGTCCCCGGTCGCCGGACAGCTGCCGGGTCCCTCCTCGACCACCCCGTCCTCTTCCCCGAGACAGACGAAGCGGGTGACCAGCGTCCGGCGCACGAGCGCCATGCCGCAGAGCGGGCAGCACCCCTCCTCGTGCGACTGGTGGTCCCGGTGCATCGGACAGAGCCACACCGTGTAGGCGTCCTCCGCGGTCCGGACTTCCTGACCGGACGCCGTCGCCCCCGCGCCGGCGAGAAGCAGGGCCGCGAGGAGTCCGGCGCCGAGCCGAGGACGGGCAGGAGTCATGGTTTCACTCTACCAATCGGCGACTCGCCGGTGAGGTCCACCACCGTACCGTTCGTGGCGCGGACGAGGTCCGCGGGGGCGAGCAGGATCTCCTCGCCCCAGACGCCGGCGCCGACGCCGACGACCGGCTCCTCGAGGAGCGCCTCGTCGATGAAGGTCCGGGCCCCCTCGGGCTGCCAGGAGAAGGCCGGGATCGAACCGATCCGGTAGCCGGTGAACTCGCGGACGGCCTCGGGGCTCGCGAACCGGATGTTCCGGTTTCCCATCGCCCGCTTGAGCCGCCCCGAGATCACCTTCCGGTCCCCCCCGACCGCGATCAGCGCGCGCTCGCCGGTCCCCGACTCGAAGATGAGCGTCTTGACCATCTGGCTCTCGCGGAACCCGAGCGCCCGCGCCACCGCCGCGGCGCCCTTTTCGGTCGAAGGCGGGAAGACCCGCCGCTCCCAGACGATGCCGAGCGCGTCCAGGTACCGGTGCGGAGGGAGTCGGTCGTCGCTCACGGCGCCCCCGGCTGGGTCCGTCCGCCACGAGGGAGCCGCCCGGGAAGGAGGCCGTCGCTCATCGGGACTTCCGCCGGGTGAGGCCGCCGCCGACCGCGCGCCCGAGCCAGCGAACCGCGAAGCGCGGCAGGAGCCTGGTCGCGAGCGGGACGAGCCGCGGCAGGAACCCGGGGTTGATCACCACCCGGCCCCGGAGCGCCCCCCGGTATCCCGCCCGCGCGACGGACCCGGGGTCCGCGAGCGCGAGGCGGCGGATCCCCGAGAGGCCCGCGATCCCCGCGGATCCGAGGAACGGCGTGTTCACCGGGCCCGGACAGAGGACGCTCGCGGTGACCCCGGAGCCGGCGAGTTCCCCGGCGAGGCCCTCGGTGAGATGCAGCACGAACGCCTTGGTGGCGGCGTAGGCGGTGAACCCGAGGCCGGGGACATAGCCGGCGCCCGATCCCACATTCAGGATCCGCCCCCGTCCCCGCGCGAGCATCCCGGGCAGGAAGAGCCGGCAGAGGTCGGCGAGGGCCACCAGGTTCAGCGCGATCATCGCCTGCTGGGTCTCGAGCGGGACCCGCGCGAAGCGGCGGCTCATCCCGAAACCGGCGTTGTTCATCAGGAAGTCCACCTCGAGTCCGCGCCGCTCGGTCTCGGAGAAGAGCCGTTCCCCGGCGCCCGCCCGGGCGAGGTCGGACGCCAGCACCAGGGTCTCCACCCCGTGCGCCTCGCGGATCTCCCGAGCGACGCTCTCGAGGCGCTCCCGGCCCCGGGCCACGAGGATCACCGGGCGTCCGTCCCCGGCGCAGAGGAGCGCCAGCTCCCGACCGATTCCCGAGGAGGCGCCGGTCACGAGCGCCCACGGACCGGATGGCATGGCGTAGTCTAGTCAGCCGGAGACAGCGCTCCGCCCGATGTCCGAGGAGTCCCCCACCGCCCTGATCCCGCGCGAACTCTCCCAGCTCGCCTTCAACGCGCGGGTCCTCCAGGAGGCGCGCGACGAGAGCGTGCCGCTGCTCGAGCGGCTGCGCTTCCTGGGCATCTTCTCGAACAACCAGGACGAGTACTACCGGGTCCAGGTCGCCACCGTGCAGCGGACCCACAAGCTCGCTCCGCGCGGCGCCGCCGCCTCGGGCGACGGGCCGGCGGCGGTCCTCGCCGAGATCCAGCGCCGCATCCTGCGCGACCAGGCGATCTTCCTGCGCACCTACGACGAAGTGCTCGCCGAGCTCGGGACCCACGGCATCCGCATCATCACCGATCAGGACCTGAACCCGGAGCAGAGCCGGTTCGTCGCCTCCTACTTCGTCGAGAAGGTCCGCCCCTATCTCACCCCGATCATGCTGCGCCGGGGCGAGCAGGAGCTGAACCTCGACGAGCGCGACATCTACCTCGCGGTGCGCGTCCTCCGCGCCGGCGGCCGGCGGCCGATCCACGCGATCGTCGACATCCCGACCGGCGCCGCTCCCCGCTTCGTGCGCCTTCCGAGCGCCCCCGGTTCGACCACGATCATCCTGCTCGAGGATGTGATCCGGCTCCGGCTCGTCGACATCTTCTCGATCTTCCGCGCCGAGTCGGCGCACGGCTATGTCGTGAAGCTGACCCGCGACGGCGGGCTCGCCCTCGACCGGACGCCCCGGGACAGCTACATGCGCAAGGTCGAGAAGAGCGTGATGCGGCGGCGCACCGCGGCGCTCGTCCGTTTCGTGTACGACGCCGCGATGCCGGACGAGCTCCTGCGCATCCTCTGCCGCAACCTCCGGATCCAGGACCAGAGCGTGCTCGTCGCCGGCGGCCGGCACCACAACTTCAAGGACTTCATCGGCTTCCCGAAGCTCAAGGCCGCGCTCCGCTACCGCCCCTGGCCGGCGCTCGGGCTGCCCCGCATCGACCGGGAGCGGTCGCTCCTCGAGAGCATGCGCCGGCAGGACATCCTGATCCAGACGCCCTACCAGAACTTCTCCTACCTGATCGATCTGCTGCGCGAAGCGGCGATCGATCCGAAGGTCACGAAGATCTCGGTGGCCCTCTACCGGATCGCGAACAACTCCGGCATCGTCCGGGCGCTGATCAACGCCGCGCGGAACGGGAAGCGGGTCACCGCCATCGTCGAGATCACCGCCCGCTTCGACGAAACGACGAATCTCGAGTTCACGAACAAGCTCAACCGCGAAGGCGTGCGGGTGGTCTTCGGCTCCGAGGGCCTCAAGATCCACGCGAAGATGGGGCTCATCGAGCGGCGCGAGCAGAAGCAGCGCGCGCTCTACGGTTTCGTCGGCACCGGGAACCTGAACGAGGTCACCGCGAGGCTCTACACGGACCACTTCCTGCTCACCACCCACGAGGGGATCTGCGCCGACATCGCCCGCCTCTTCCGGGTCATCCGCCGCCCCTACGAGCCGCGCGACATGAACCATCTGCTCGTCTCGCCGTGGAGCCTCGGATCCGGGATCCACGACCTGATCCGCGCCGAGACCGAGCGCGCCCGGAAGGGCGAGGCGGCGCTCATCGAAGCGAAGCTGAACAACCTGACCCACCCGGTGACCGTCCGCCTCCTCCGCGAAGCGGCCGAGGCGGGGGTCGAGATCCGCCTGATCGTGCGGGGGACCTTTTCGCTCCCGACCGACGATCTGCGCCCGAAGGCGCCGTTCCGCGCGATCTCGATCCTGGACCGCTACCTCGAACACTCCCGGCTCATCTGTTTCGGAAACGGCGGCGACCCGCTCTACTTCCTGACCTCGGCCGACTGGATGACGCGCAACTTCGAGCGGCGCATCGAGATCGCCTGCCCGATCTACGACCCGCGCGTCCAGGCGACGGTCCGGCGCTATCTCGACCTCCAGTGGGCGGACGACTCGAAGGCGCGAAAGCACGACTCGCGCGGACACAACGAGCGGGTCGAGCCGGGGACCCCGAAGCGCGCCGCCCAGCAGTCCATCTATCAGTGGCTGGCGTCCGAGACCGAGGCCGAACGCGACGCCGGAGCCGCCACGCCCGGGCTCGGGCCGGTGGCGGTCCCGGAGCCGGAGCCGGCGGCGGTCCCGGACCCGGAGCCCGTGGCGGAGCCGGACCCGGAACCCGTGGCGGAGCCGGACCCGGAACCCGTGGCGGAGCCGGACCCGGAGCCCGTGGCGGTCAGGAGCACCCCGAGCCCCTCCCCGGCGTCGAGACGGGCGTAGGCCGCGGCCGCTTCCGTCAGCGGGAAGCGGTGGCTGACGAGCCTCTCTAGCGGAATCCTCCCGAGCAGCGACCAGGCGGTCTCGCGGCGGCGCCGGACGGTCCAGTTCGGCCCGAGCGCACCGAGCCGACTCACCTGGCTCGAGACGATCCGCACCCGCCCCCGGTGGAACCAGCCGCCGAGATCCACCGCGGTCGGCCCGCCCGCGAGCCACGACCCGAGGACCACCCGGCCCTCCCGGGCAGCGAGCGCGATGGCCAGGTCGAGGGCCTCGCGCCGTCCGGAAACCTCGAAGACGATCTCCGCGCCCCGGGGAAACCGCTTCCGGGCCGCCGCGACCGCGGCCGGGGGGGAAACGGCGAAATCCGCCCCGAACCCGAGCGCGAGCTCCCGCCGTTCGGCGCGCGGCTCGACCACGCCGAGCCCCCCGAGGGGAAAGCGCGCCGCGAGCGCGGTGAGCGCGAGCCCGAGCACCCCCTGCCCCACGACCGCGACCCGGTCGCCGATCCGCGGGGCGCCGTCGAGGAGGAGGTTCACCCCGGTCTCGAGGTAGGGGAAGAGCGCGGCGCGCTCGTCGGGAATCCCGGCGGGAACCCGCAGCAGTTCGCCCACCGGGGCCGAGAAGACGCTCTGGTGCGGGACGAAGGCGAAGACGCGCGTCCCCGGGGCGGGCGCGTCGGGTGGCGGATCCGGGCCGAGCGACTCCACCACCCCCACCGAGGCGTAGCCGTAGGCGAACGGGAAGCGGAAGGAGCCTCCGGCGAGCGCCGGCAGGGTGTCGTCGCGCGCGAGCCCCGGATCGAGCTGGCCCCGAAGCGCCGCCAATTCGCTCCCGACGCTGACGGCGGAGACCCGGACGCGGACGAGCGCCTCCCCCGAGCCCGGCTCGGGAACCGGACCCCGGCGCACCCGGACCTCGCCCGGCGCCTCGAACCAGACCGCGAGCCGCCCGCCAGGGCGCTCGCCGCCGGAGCCGGACACCGCCCCGCTCAACCGCCGCCGAAGCGCGCGGGCTTCCCGCGTCCACCAGATCGCCCGCGCCCCGCCCCCCCGCCCCCCCCCCCCACAACCCGCGCCGCCGCGCGCCCGCCCGGCGCCCCCC
>CAYGAO010000077.1:0-11186 GCA_964347715.1 uncultured Acidobacteriota bacterium | reverse complement strand
CCGCCCGGACGACGGGGTTCCCCATCTCTTCGAGGACGGATTCCCCTGCGGGGCGTCTTGTCCACAGGCTGTTGGCTCCGGGGTTCGGGTTCGCGGGTCAGGAACCCCTCGGCGGCGAGCCAGCGGGCGGCCGCCTCGACCGCCTCCCGGGGGGCGTCGAGCCGTCGCGTCAGGTCCCGGATCGTGGTTCCCCCGCGCGCTGTCCGGATGATGTCCGGCAGCGAGACGCCGGCGACCCGGTGCGCCGCGCGACCGCGCCCCTCGAGTCCCACGACCTCGGCGGGCTCGATCCAGTCGCCGCGGAGGACCCCCCGCGTCTCCACCCGCGCCCCTCGCGCCGGGTGGAACCGCTCGGGGAGCCCGGGCCGCTTCGGCGCGGGCGTCGCCCGCGAGCGCCGGATCCAGAACCGCCGGTCGGCGAAGCGCCGCTCCTCGGCGTAGAACCGGGCGATCCGGTTCGCCGTCTCCCGGGCGATCCCGCGCTCCTTGTCCCGATGGAAGCGCAGGGCGAGTTCCAGGCGCTCCGGGCGCTCGAGCGCGGTGCGGAGCACCACGGCGGCTGTCAGTCCCGAGTCCATCGCCTTCATCGCGCCGAGGCCGGTGAGCGGGTCGAGGGCGCTCATCGCGTCTCCGACCGCGATCACCAGGGGAGGCTCCTCGGGTCCCGGATCCCGGAGGGCGTAGGGCGTCGCGTCGGCGGCCGCGACCGGCGTCAGCGGGGCGCCGGCCACGAACGCGCCGAGGTCGGTGTGTTCGAGGGCCGCGCGGTAATGCTCCCGGAGGTCTCCGGCGACCGCCTCGCGGTCGAGGAGAACCGTGACATCGCGGCGTCCGTGGGGGAGCGGGGCGCTCCACAACCACCCCTCGGGAAGCGCCGCCACGAGCGTTCCCGGTTCGGATCCGCCCGGAAAGTGCGCGGTGAGCGCGGTGGTCCGGAAGTCGGGCCACCGCCGTCGACCGCGGGTCAGGACACCGCTCCGCCCGCTCGCATCCACGAGCGCCGCCGCGCGGAGTCGTAGCCGGTCCCCCTCGTCGCGCCGGACGGCGAGAACCGCCGGGTCATCGTCGCGCCCGGCCCATCCCTCGACGATCTCGGCCCCGGCGCGGCGGGCTTCGGAGCGCGCCCAGGCATCGAACCGGTCACGCCAGACGAGCCGTTGTCCCTCGGCCGGGCTGCCGCCGGGCGGCCGGACGGCGACCCGGTGGCTACGCCCGGCCCAGCGAACGAGATGGTCGCCGGGCCGGGGCGCCCAGACCGACTCGGGCGGTTCGAGTCCGAAGGAGGCGAGGAGCCGCGGCGCGGAGGCGCCGAGGCTCTCGCCGAGGCGGCGGAGCTTTCGGGGCCCGTGGACGAGGACCACCCGGAAGCCGAAGCGGGCGAGCTGGCGGGCGGCGAGCGCCCCCGCCGGCCCGGCCCCGACGACGGCGATGTCGACGGCGATGTCGACGCCGCGTTCGGCGGGCAACGGGTCCCCAGCTGGCGGCCCGTATCGCTCGGGCGATCCGTTCCGCCCTCTTTCGCGGGGAGGGAGGACCCTCCCCGCCCCCCTCCCCGGCGGCGCTTCGCGCCGCGTCGGCGCGCGAGGGGCTTTCTCCACAGCCTGTCAGCGCTGGCGCGCGCGGATCGCGGCGAGCGCCTCCTCGACGCCGGCGAGGGTGATTTCGAGTTCGGCGGGATCACCCCAGTCGTCGCGCCGCCGCATCGCCGCGCCGAAGGCCTCGATCATCTCTTCGAGATAGCGGCGGTCCTCCTCGACCACGATGTCGCGCCCGTCGAGGAGCACCCATACCGGGGAGGAATGGGCGAAGAGCGAGCTGTCCGTCGTCCAGGGCGAGCTCGGACCCTCGGCGCGGACGGCGATCCAGGCGCTCTCCTCGAGCTCGAGGTCGGCCTCGATCCGGAGTTCGAAGGGCGAGTCGGCCACCGGGTCTCCACCGCCGTCATCGCGGGCCTCGCGCCACACCTCGCCGTTCACGAGGACCGAGAGCCGCTCCATGGGGACCGCGGAGACGGCGCGCGCCACGACCTCCAGCGTCGCCGGGCCTTCGCGGTGGATCTCGGCGCCCATCCCGGCGCCCTCCACCTCGAGTTCGAGGAGCGGGCCGTTCGTCGAGAAACTGCGGCCCGCGCGGAGCCCCTCGCGCCACGCCTCGAGGTCGAGCGGGCCTTCGACTCCGACATAGGTGCGTCCGGTGCCGAGCGGCGGGTCGCGCGCGGTGTCCGAGAAGGTGTCGGATCCGCCGGCGGCGGCGAGCCGGAAGCCGGCGTTCAGCAGCCGCGCGTAGATCGCCGCCGCGCCCGCTTCCGAGCTCGGGATGCAATTGATGTCGAAGAAGTCGGCCACCCCGAGCGCCGCGTCGAGCGGGATCTCCGAGGGCGAGTCGCCGGAGAACGCCTCCCCGGCGGCGAGATACCCGAAGTAGGGATGCGGCATCCCGACCAGGATCTCTTCGCCCTGCTCGGCGCGCAGCCGCCGGATGTATTCGAAGAGCGGCGGAAACGGAGCCTCCCGGGCGGTGCCGCCGACGCCGGTGGCGAGCGGGAAGAACAGGCGCTCCGGATTCAGGACCGTCCGGTGTCCGAACGGCATCCGGTACTCCTGCCCGTAGCGCAGGAGCACCGCGCCGCTCGATGCCGAGTGCGCTCGGGGGGTGAAGCGCGCCGGATCGCCCATCGTCCGGCTGCCGTCCACATGGATCAGCGCGTGGACGACGCGCACCGCCTCCGCCTCCGCCTGGGCGACCAGATCCGCGGGGGTGATCCGGAGGTCTCCGGCGTGCAGATCGTGGACATGGGTGTCTCCCGAGAACCAGCCCCGGGCGCCGAGGTCCGTGAACCGTTCGAGGTCCGCCTCGACGACGGTGGTCTCGCCGGCGGTGATCTCCACCCGCTGCTCGAAGGGCCGGTACTCGACCCCGCGCTTCACGCGCAGAAGGGCCGGGCCGGGTGGCAGCTCCAGCGCGAACTCCCCGGCAGTGTGGAAGTAGTGGGTCTCCGTGAAGGAGACGATCCGGCGGAAGACGCCCCGGGGCGCGTGGGCGCGTCCGTCGGCTCCGAGCACGGTCGCCCGCGCCGGCTCGCTCGTCCGTACCCGGAGCCGTCCCCAGGCCGGACCCCGGCGCCCGAGCCCGGTGACCGGGATCGGGCGTTCGGAACCCCCGTGGACTCCGATGACCCGGAGCTCGGGCCTTCCCTCGCGGTTCGTGGTGAAGACGATCTCGCTCCCGTCGGGCGACCACGCCGGGTCGCGCTCGTCCCAGTCGTCGTCGCGGGTCAGGCGGAAGGGGAGGCCGCCGGCCGCCGGAAGCAGGAACAGGTCGTAGCTGCCGCGGATATCGGAGGCGAACGCGACCAGGCGGCCGTCGGGGGAGACCGCCGGACGGGTGCGGAAGGTGGTCTCCTCGACATGGAGCTCGGCGGGTTCGTTCGCCGCCTCCGTCTCGACGCGGAAGATCCCGCCGGTTCCCGGGTGGTCGGATCGGGAGGACACCGCGACGAGGAAGGAGCCCGGCCCCCCGGTTCCGAAGCCGGGGCCCGGGTCCGGCTGGATCTCGTTCGAACGCCCGCCCCAGACCAGGGTGTCCGCGCCGCCGCCGACGGCCCGGATGTCGAAGGTCCCCGACGCCGCCGAGGCGTAGAGCACGCGCCCATCGGCGGCGGCGCGAGGATGGAAGTCCATCGCCGGGTGCTCGGTGAGCCGTTCGGGGACGCCTCCGCCCGCGTCCACGCGCCAGATGTCGAGGTTGCCGCCCGTGTCGCGGGAGAAGACCAGCGAGCCGCCGTCCGGCGTCCAGTCGGGCTCGAAGTCGTGGGTCGGCGCGGCGTCCTCCGGCCCCCCGGTGAGCTGGCGCGCCACGCCTCCGCCCCTCGGGATCGCCCAGAGGCGTCCGTCCAGCGCGAAGGCGATCTCGGCCCCGTCGGGGGACCAGGCGGGATACGCGGGCCACGAGGTGACCCGCGGGACCAGGTAGTTCTCGATCCGGATCTGCCCGCCCGCGACCGCGGGGTAGCGGAGGGGGCTCATCTGCGCCTGGAGGAGCGCCCCCGGCGCGAGGAGGAACCCCGCGAGGAAGGTCAGCGCCCGGGCGCGCATGGAAGGTGGCGGTCTAGCGGGCGAGCGCCGAAAGGCCCGACCGGTAGAGGGATTCCATCTCGCGGGTGTACTCGGTGGGTCGGCCCCGGCTCCGCAGGTACGCCCGGCCGAGCACCAGCAGATCTCCGGGTAACACTCCGATCTCCGTGAGCGGTTCGAGTCCCGACCGAGAGCCGAGGGCCTCGACCCGGGTCATCCAGTCGCGAAAGCGACAGCAGGTTCCGAATCCCGCGCGATGGAACGCCGGGTCGTCCTTGAAGGAGTGGAGTTCCTCGTACAGCTCCAGGAGCTCGGTCGTGGGCGCCGAGAACCCTGTCGGTTCGTCGGTGTCGCTCGACGCGTTCGCCGGAACGGGCTCCGTTGGATCGTCGAGCCGGATCAGGCGCGTCGTCGCCCGTTCTCCACTGACCCCGGTATCGGCGGTGATCAGGTAACAGGGCTCGCCGGCGTGCAACTCGACTCGTTCGCTGCGGATCCGTCGCGGCTGGTCGGCGAACCGCATCAGGGCGACGACGGTTTCTCCCTCCTGGCTTCCGTCGTCGATCGCCAGGTAACCCATGGCCGCGTTTCCACCCGCCGCTTCCGCCTCGAGGAGGTGAAGGCCTTCCTCTTCGAGGCAGAGGCGTTCGGTGGCGACGCTCCCGGTCGTCGCCGTGGCATGGACGACGACTTCGCGCGGGGGAGCTGGTGGCGGGGACGGGGAGGGACTCTCCTCCCCGGCGGGCTCCGATGGGCCGGAGCAGCCGCAGAAGGAGACGGCGACCGCCACGGAGAGGGTTGCCGTCGTTCGCCGGTGCGGCATCAGGCCTTCCATCGTACCCGGTGGCGGGACCGCGGCCCGGGTGTCAGCGGGCGAGGATGCGGCACGAATCGGCTTCCCGGTGGGCGGGCGTCGCCTCCGGCTGGATCGTCACATGGCGGATGCCGAAGCGGTCGCGCAGGAGTGCGGTCGCCTGGTGCAGGATGACCTCGGTGGAGATGCCCTGATCGATGTCGGCGTGGCAGCTCAGGGAGACGAACCCGCTGTTCACCGTCCAGATGTGGAAGTCGTGGATGTCGCGGATTCCGGGGATCGAGCGGAGTCCGGAGCGAATCTCCTCGCCGTCGAGATGGGCGGGCATCGCCAGCATGAGCACCGTCAGGCTGTCCCGGAACAGGCGGAGGCCGGCCACGACGAGCAGGCCGGCGATCCCGAAGGAGACCAGCGCGTCCACGGTCGTCCAGCCGGTGAAGTGGATGACGATCGCGGAGACGATCACGCCGGCCGAGCCGAGGGTGTCGCCGAGCACATGGAGGAACGCGCCCCGGATGTTCAGGTTTTCCGGATGGTGGCCGAGGACCCGCAGCGTGATCAGGTTCACCACCAGCCCGACGATGGCGATCCCGAGCACCGGGAGCGCGGCGATCTCGACCGCCTGGTCCCACCGGCCGACGGCGCGCACCCCCAACCAGGTTGCGACGCCGAGCAGGAACGCGGCGTTCGCGAGCGCCGCGAGCACCTCGGCCCGATGGAAGCCGAAGGTGAGGCGGTCCGTGATCGGGCGGGCGGCGAGGGTGGCGGCGACGAAGGAGACCCCGATCGCTCCGGCGTCGCTGAGCATGTGCCCCGCGTCCCCCTGGAGCGCGAGGCTGTTCGTCCAGATCCCGCCGACGAACTCGACGACCGCGATCACCGCGGTGCGGAGGAGCGCGAACCCGAGGGCGCGCCGCCGGGGCCCCTCGCCGAAGGGCGAGGCCGGGCCTGCCGGGTGATGGTGGCAATGGGTGTGCGCCATGGATGAGCGCCGGGACCGGGAATTATCGCCGACGCCCCGCTGCTAGAATTCCCGGCCCCGAGGCGCTGCCGGTGGTTCGCGTCTCGCCTTCCCGAACGGAGCGATCTGACCCATGGCTGACGGCAACGCGCTCGAGCTGACGAGCGAGAACTTCGAGACGACGATCGGCGGTGACCAGCCGACGCTGGTGGACTTCTGGGCCGAATGGTGCGGGCCGTGTCGCGTCATCGCGCCGGCGATCTCGGAGCTCGCCGAGGATTTCCGGGGCCGGGCGGTCGTCGGGAAGCTGAATGTGGACGACGAGCCGAGGATCGCCGAGAAGTTCCGGGTCCGTTCGATCCCGACGCTGCTCTTCTTCCAGGGTGGCGAGGTCGTCGGACAGATCATCGGGGTCCAGTCGAAGGAGAACCTCGCCTCGCGCCTCGAGTCCCTGCTCTCCTGACCGGCGGGGGGCCGATCTCCCGCTGGCGGGTTCCGACCCGCCGACCCGCGCGGGGCGCGCCGCGATGAAGGGCCTGCTGCTGCGAGCCGCCGCGCTCACGGCGCTCGCCGGCTGCGGCGCGGAGGGGCCTCCGGGGCTCGTCGTCGAGAACGCCCGCATCGTGGACGGAAGCGGCGCTCCGTCCGTCACCGGCGCCGTCCGGATCGTCGCCGGGCGAATCGTCGCCTCGGGCCCCGGGACGACCGCCGCCGCCGGAGACGCCGTGCTCGACGCCAGCGGACTCGTGCTCGCGCCCGGTTTCGTGGACACCCACTCCCACGCGGACCGGGACCTCTTCGAGCGGCCCGATGCGCTGGCGGCGGTGAGCCAGGGGATCACCACCGTCGTCGTGGGTCAGGACGGCTTCTCGCCCTACCCGCTCGGGGAGTTCCGGGACCGCCTCGAGGAGACGCCCGCCGCCGTTCGGGTGGCGAGCTACGCCGGCCACAACACCCTGCGGCAGCTGGTGCTCGGCGAGGACTCCCGGCGCGAGGCGACGGAGGACGAGATCGCCGCGATGCAGCGGTTGCTCGAAGCGGAACTGGCCGCGGGAGCGCTCGGCCTGAGCACCGGGCTCGAGTACGACCCCGGGATCTGGTCGGCCACCGCCGAGGTGCTCGCGCTGGCGGAAACCGCCGCCGTCGTCGGTGGGCGCTACATGAGCCACATCCGCAGCGAGGATCGCTGGTTCGAGGAAGCGCTCGAGGAGATCATCGAGATCGGGAGGGCGACCGGGATGCCGGTCCAGCTCTCCCACGCGAAGCTCGCGATGAAGAGCCTCTGGGGGCGGGCTCCGGAGTTCCTCGCCCGGCTCGACGAGGCCCGCGCCGACGGGATCGAGATCACCCTCGATGTGTATCCCTACCCGTACTGGCAGTCCACGCTCACGGTGCTGTTCCCCGAGCGCGACTTCACCGACCTCCAGGAGGCGCGCTTCGTCACCGCCGAGATCGCGCCCCCCGAGGGCGTCCTGATCCCGCTCTACGCCCCCGAGCCGTCCTGGGCCGGGCGGACCCTCGCGAGCATCGCCGCCGAGCGCGGCGAGGAGCCGGCGGCGACGCTGCTCATGCTGATCCGCCGCGCCGAGGCGATGCGCCGGGATCCGGCGCGGGACCCCGCGGTTCCGGTCGAGACGGTGATCGCGACGAGCATGGACGAGGATGACATCGCCGCGTTCTTCGCCTGGGAACACGCGAACCTCTGCACCGACGGCGGGCTCCACGGGGCGCACCCCCGCGGCTACGGGTCGTTTCCGCGGGCGATCCGGCAGTTCGTGCGCGAGCGGAAGATCCTCACCCTCGAGCAGGCGGTCCGGCGGTTCACCGCGCTCGCCGCCGACCACCTGGGCCTCGAGGGCCGCGGCCGCATCGCACCGGGGATGGCGGCGGATCTGGTCCTCTTCGACCCGGAGGTCGTCGCCGACCGGGCGACTCCCGACGATCCCCACGCGCTCTCGACGGGGATCCACCGGGTGCTGGTGGCGGGCGAGACGGTCTTCGTGGATGGCCGCGCCACCGGCGCCCGCCCCGGAACCTTCCTCGCTCGCTGAGCGCTCGCCCGCAGGTGTACGCTCGCGGACCCGCGCCGGTTCCGGCGGGGAGAGACCCGATGCCCCGGCGCCGGAGCCAGATATTCCCGTCGCTCCTCCTCGGGGCCGGCTTCCTCGGCGCCTGTGGCGGTTCGGATTCCTCTCCGGCGACGCCGGACCCCGCGCTTCCTCCCGTCCTCGAGGTTCCGTTCGGGATCGAGGAACTCGTTCCCGGTACCGGGGACGAGGTCGAGGACGGCTGGCTGGTGGCGATCGCCTACACCGGCTGGCTCTACGACCCGGACGCGCCGGACCACCGGGGCCGCGAGTTCGCGAGCGCCACCCCGGAGGCGCCGGTCTCGTTCCGCCTGGGGGCCGCCCAGTTGATCCCCGGGATCGAGCGGGGTGTCACCGGGATGCGCGTCGGCGGCCGCCGCCGCCTCGTGGTTCCCCCCGACCTCGCCTTCGGAGCCGCCGGAACCGAGCTCGTCCCGGCCAACGCGACGCTGCTCTTCGAGGTCGAGGTGGTCGCGGGAGCGGCGGCGCCCTTCTCGACCGAGGACCTCCGGGTCGGCGAGGGTGCGGAGGTCGGGCCCGGCCAGACGCTCACGGTCGCCTACACCGGCTGGCTCTACGACCTGACGGCGCCCGGAAACCGGGGCCCGGTGTTCGACTCCGCTGACGCGGAGGCGCCGTTCACCTTCACCCTCGGCATCGGGAGCGTCATCGCCGGGTGGGACCTCGGCGTTCCCGGGATGCGCGTCGGCGGACTCCGCCGGATCGTGATCCCGCACCAGCTCGCCTACGGCGCGAGCGGCCGGCCGGGGATCCCGGGCTTCGCCACGCTGCTCTTCGAGGTCGAGCTCCTGTTCGCCGAATGACCCGGCCCGTCCTCGACCTCCGTCGCCGGCCGCTCGGGAACCTCCGCCTCTCGGTCACCGACCGCTGCAACCTCCGCTGCCAGTACTGCATGCCGGAGCAGGAATATGTCTGGCTGCCGCGGAAGGACCTGCTCAGCTTCGACGAGATCGCCTTCCTCGTCGAGCGGTTCGCGGCGCTCGGCGTGAAGAAGCTGCGGATCACCGGCGGCGAGCCGCTGATCCGGCGCCACCTGCCGGAACTCGTCCGCCTCGTCGCTCCGGTACCGGGGATCGAGGACATCGCGCTCACCACGAACGGCGTCCTGCTCGCCGGCCAGGCCGAGGCGCTCCGCGTCGCCGGACTCCACCGGGTCACGGTGAGCCTCGATACCCTGCGGGCCGACCGGTTCCGCGAACTCACCCGGCGCGACGACCTCGCCCGCGTCCGGGAAGGGATCGCCGCCGCCCGCGCCGCCGGGCTCGGGCCGCTCAAGCTGGACACCGTCGTGATGCGCGGGTTCAACGACGACGAACTCGCCGATCTGCTCGAGTTCGCGACCGAACAGGAGGCCGAGGTCCGCTTCATCGAATACATGGATGTGGGGGGCGCCACGGGCTGGCGGCCCGATCTGGTCTTCGAGGCGGCGGCGATCCGGGCGGCGCTCGGCGAGCGCTACGGCGCGGTCGAGCCGGTCCCGGTCGAGGACCCGGCCGCCCCCGCGGTCCGCTACCGGATCCCCGACGGGCGGATCTTCGGCGTGATCGCATCGGTCACCGAGCCGTTCTGCCGGGCGTGCGACCGCAGCCGGGTCACCGCTGACGGTCGCTGGTTCCGCTGTCTCTACGCGGCCGAGGGGCTCGACCTGCGCGCCCCGATCCGCGCGGGAGCGACGGCGGCGGAACTCGAGGCGCTGATCGCGCGCGTCTGGGAGGGACGAGCCGACCGGGGCGCCGAGGAGCGCGCCGAACTCGAGGAGCGCGCGCCGCTGGTCGCGGCGCGGGACCTGAAACAGGACCCGCACCTCGAGATGCACACCCGCGGGGGCTGACCCCCCCCGGGGGCTACCGGCTCGGCGGCTCTCCGGTCGTCCGGGGGTCCTCGAGGCGGATCTCGACGATCGCGTTCTCGCGCAGGTTGCGGACGAAATTCTCCATCTCGAGCGCCATCTTCTCCGAGTGGAGCGCCTCGCCGATCCGGTTCCGCACCTCGGCGAGCGGGATCGTGGATTCCTCGGTGCGCTCGTCCACGCGCAGCAGGTAGAGCGAGTCGCCGATCCGCAGCGGTTCGGAGACCTGTCCGGTCTCGAGCCCGGAGACGACCTCGCGGAACGCCTCGTCGAGTTCCCCCAGCTCGAACAGGCCCAGGTCGCCGCCGCTCTCCGCCGACCCGGACTCCGAGCGCACCCGGGCCACCTCGGCGAACCCGGCGCCGCCCTCGATGAGCCCCGCCGCCTCGCCGATCCGCGCGCGGGCGGCGTCTTCCCCGCCGGCCTCGCCGTCCACATGGACCACGAGCTCGCTGAGCCGGACCCGTGGCGGGCGGCGGAACTCGTCCACGTTCTCGCGGTAGCGCTGCTCGATCTCGGGCTCGCTGATGCGGACCCGCTCCTCGATGTCCTGACGCCGAATCTCGCTGATCAGGACCCCCTCGACGAACTGCTTCCGGATCTCTTCGAGGGTGGAGCCCTGGAGCTCGATCTGCCGGACGAGTTCGGCCTCGTCGGGGAGGTTCATCTCCTCGATCGTCGCCTTCTTCCACTCGTCGAAGTAGCGGTCGGGCACCCGCAGCCCGCGTTGTTCGGCGACCTGGAGGATCAGCGCGTTGTCCACCATGCCTTCGAGGACCTGGGCGCGGAAGGCCGCCTGCGTTTCGGGATCTTCGGGGACGCCGAGCCGCTCGGCCTGGATGACCACCTGCCGATCCAGCTCGCTCAGCGCGATCATGTCCCCGTTGACGAGCGCCACGATGCGGTCCACCACCTCGACCTGTGCCGCCGTGACCGGGGAGCAGAGGAGGAAGGGACCGGCGAAGGAGAGGTGGACCAGGAACCGCATGACGAACCCCCGCTTGCGATTCTAGTCGGCGCTCGGGGCGGGCGCGGCCCTGCCCGCGGCGTGGCGACGCAGCCGGGGCGAACCACTCTCGCCACCGGGCAGGGCGCGGGATCGCCGGTTTCCGCCCGTTGCCCCCGGCTCCCGACCAGCCGGGAGACCAGACCGGCCCCGCCGCGCGCCGAGCGCACGGCCGGCGAGCCGGCCTTCGGCGCGGTCTCGTCCCGCGCGACTGGCCCCGGATGCCGACGGGCGAGCGGAGGATGCCGGCGCAGACGCCGATCGCCACCGCGGTCAGCAGGCGGTGGAGAAAATCCCTCGCGCGCCGATGCGGCGCGAATTGCCGCCGGGGAGGGGTGCGGGGAGGGCCCTCCCTCCCCGCGAAAGAGGGCGGAA
>CAYGAO010000076.1:0-11286 GCA_964347715.1 uncultured Acidobacteriota bacterium | reverse complement strand
ATCCACAAGTCCCCTGGAATCAATGACTTTTGTCTCGAAACCGACAAAGTCAGGACAGCCTGTGGACAAGGCGCCCCGCATCGGAATCCGTCCTCGAAGAGATGGGGACCCCCATCAGCCTGTGGACAAAACACCCCGCATGGGAATCCGTCCTCGAAGAGATGGGGAACCCGGTCGTCCGGGCGGATGCGGGGCGCTTGCCCCACCGGGTGGCGGCCCGTATCGCTGGCGCGATCCGATCCGCCGGCTTTCGCGGGGAGGGAGGACCCTCCCCGCAACCCGCCCCGGCGGCGCTTCGCGCCGCGTCGGCGCACGAGGGACTTTCTCCCCAGCCTGCCGAGCCCGCCCGTCGGACCCGGAGCCGCCCCTTCGACACCACGAACTCCAGCGGCGCCCCTCGCCTCCCGGGCGGGTAGCCGAAACGCGCGAACACCCCCCCGGACGAGCCGGGCCCGGTCGGGCGGCGCCGCGCACGGATTCGACATCCGGGACTCCAGGCGGTACAAACGGAGGTCCCTCATTTCCTCGCCATCGCACAGCCAGATCGGGAGGTCCGTGATGGTCCGAACTCGACACATCGGTTTGTTTTGCGGCACCCTCCTGGCAGGCGCGTTCGCACCGACTCCCGAGGCGGTCGCAGCAGGCGCCGCCTCCCGGTCGGGCTGTCGGGGCCCCGGCTGCGCTTCGGCGCTCCTCGCGGTAGCCGCGTCGGCGCAAGCGGCTCGGACCGCCGACCTCCCCGCGGGGGAATACATCGGCGCCATCGAGGAGGCCTACTACGCCCGCGATCCGGCGGCGGCGACGGCCGCGCTGGAGCAGGTTCCTTCCGACGATCCTCTGACCAGGGCCTGGGCCCTCTGGCGGGTGGCGGTCGCGCACCCGATAGATGAAGTCACCCGACAGGTGAAGCGGGCGAACGAGGCCATCCGGAAGCGTCTGCTCGACGAGGCCGAGCCGCTGATCGAATCCATCCTGGCCGGCTCGCCGTCCCACCCCCAGGCGCTGCTCGTCCTGTCCCAGGTCCATCAGGCCCGCATCACCGGAATGATGTCCGGGATGCGTTACGGGCGCCGAGCGGGCGAGACCCTGGAACGCGCGTTCGCCTCGGACCCCGAGAGCCCGCAGGTGCTCTACCACAAGGGCATCAACGCTCTCATGGCCCCGGGACCGTTCGGCGACAAGGACCAGGGGCGGCGTCAGCTGCGAGAAGCCGTGCAGCGTTTCGATTCCCTGGCGGAGGCCGGCGAGGTTCCCTGGGGCCAGGGCGAGGTCATCGCGGCCCGGCTCGGGGTGAATGTGAAGCGGGAATCGGATTTCCGGGAAACCCAGGCGCGCGTCATGCAGGGTTTCGTCGCGGGTTTCGGCTGGGTCACCGTCGTCCTGATGAGCGGAGCCATCGGGTTCATCGTGCTGAACACGATGTTCGGGATCGTCAGGGCGCGGCGCCGGGAGATCGGGGTGCTGCGCGCGCTCGGCTTCGGCCGCCTGGCCGTGGTCATCGGCGTCATGGCCGAGGCGATCCTGCTGGCGGTCATCGGGAGCGCGGTCGGAAGCGCGGCGGCGTGGCTGTGGTTCGACGGCGTCCATACCTCGACGCTGAATGTGACCGCGCTGACGCAACTCGGGTTCAGCCTGCTGGTCGATGGAGAAACCGTGTTCCGCGCCGCCGCGGTCGCCGTGGTGATCGGGGCCGCCGGCGGCCTCCCGCCGGCCGTCGGCGCGGCGCGAGAGTCGCCCGCCAGCCTCCTCCGGATCGATTGACCGGGGGAGAGGCCCCCGAGCGTTCGCCCGGCGGCGGTTACCGGGCCGCCGGCTCTTCGACGACGCCGTTCCGGAGCAGGCCGACCCCGCCGATCTCGACCTCGACGACATCTCCCGGCGCCAGGTACCGCCGCGGGTTCCGCGCGACTCCCACTCCCGAGGGAGTCCCGGTCGCGATCACATCGCCGGGCCGGAGCGGGGCGATCTGCGACAGGTAGGCGATCAGCGAGCGCACCGGCCAGGTCATCTGCGAGGTGTGGCTCTGCTGGACCACCTCGCCGTTCAGCCGGGTCCGGATCGGCAGGTCCTGCGGATCGGGGATCTCGTCTCGGGTCACGAGGAACGGGCCGAATGCGCCGGTGCGCCAGAAGTTCTTGCCGGGGCCGAACTGGGAGCTGTGCGCCTGGAAGTCGCGCACCGAGGCGTCGTTGAAGCAGGCGTACCCCGCCACATGGTCGAGCGCCTCGGACTCCCCGAGGTGGCGGCCGGGTTTTCCGATCACGACCGCGAGCTCCCCCTCGTAGTCGAGCTTCGAGGAGACCGCAGGGAGCACGAGGGACTCTTCGTGTCCGAGCAGGCAGACGGGGAACCGGGTGAAGAGCGTCGGGTAGTCGGCCCGCTCCCTTCCGGTCTCGATCCGGTGATCCTCGTAGTTCAGCCCCACGCACCAGATCGCGCCCGGGCGCGGAATCAACGGCGCGAACCGGGCGCCGGCGATCTCGAGGGCGCCGTCCCAATCCTCCTCGGCCGAGGGCCGGGGTGCGGCGAGCCGCGCGGCGAGCGTCTCGCCGAGCGGGCGGCAGCGCGTCCCGTCGGGGGACACCCGGACCGCCGTCTCCCCGGAGCCGGGCCCCCGGAGCGTGGCGAAGCGCATCGCGCTACTGCCCGGCGCGCCAGGCGACTTCGCCGCCCACGATCGTGAGCGCGACCTCGGCCTCGGGGATCTCCGCCTCGGGTACGGTCAGGATGTCCTTCGTCAGCACCACGATGTCGGCGTACTTGCCGGGCGTCAGGCTGCCCTTCACCTCCTCCTCGAACGCCGCCCAGGCGTTCGCCATCGTGTAGGAGTGGAGCGCTTCCTCCCGGGTCATCGCCTCGTCCGGGTAGAACCGGCTCCCGTCGGGGAGGCGGCGCGTCACCGAGGCGTGGAAGCTCGGGATCGGGTCGAGGTCCTCGACCGGAGCGTCGGTCCCGTTCGTCACCACGGCGCCCGAGTCGAGGAGCGACCGCCACGGGTAGGCTCCGGTGCGCGCCCGCTCGTCGCCGAGCTTCTCCGGCACCCAGGGGCCGTCCGAGGTCGCGTGGACCGCCTGCATCGAGGCGATCACCCCGAGCTCCCCGAAGCGGGGGATGTCGTCGGGATGGAGGTGCTGCGCGTGCTCGATCCGGAACCGCAGTTCGCGTCCGTCCACGCCGGCGTCGGCGAAGGCCCGCTCGTAGGCGTCGAGGATCTCCCGGTTGCCCCGGTCGCCGATCGCGTGGGTGTTCACCTGGAAGCCGTGCCGGATCGCGATCCGGGCGGTCTCCTCGATGTCCGCGACTTCCTCGAGGACCAGCCCGGTGCTCGCCGGCATGTCGTCGTAGGGCTCGAGCAGCCAGGCGCCGTGCGCCCCGAGCGCGCCGTCGACCTGGCGCTTGATGGATCGGACCGTCAGGAACCCGTCGGCGTGGTTGTCGAGGAAGAAGTCCGGGAGGCGCGCGTCGAGCTGCGCGTTCGACTCGCCCCGAACCATCACATAGAGCCGCACCGGGAGTCGCCCGGCCTCCGCCAAATCGCGGAAGAACCCGATCAGCTCGAAGGAAGACCCGGCGTCCTGGAAGCTGGTCACGCCCTTCCGCAGCGATTCCTCGGCAGCGAGTTCGAGCTGGAGTTCGAGCTCCGCCCGCTTCTCGGCGTCGCTCCGCTCCGAGAGCGCCCGGTCGCGCGCTCGCGCGACGAGCCGCTGCGCGGTCTCCCGCAGCGCCCCGGTGGCGTTCCCCTCGGCATCCCGGACGATCGTCCCGCCCGGCGGGTCCCCGGTGTCCGGCCCGATGTCGGCGAGTTCCATCGCCAGCGCGTTCGCGAAGGCGGCGTGGCCGCTCGCGTGGCGGAGGAGCACCGGGTTCTCCGGCGAGATCTCGGAGAGGCCGAGGTGGTGCGGCAGCCCCTCGACCGCTCCGGGAGGAACCTCGTCCCATTTCTCCTGGTGCCAGCCGCGCCCCTCGATCCAGGTTCCGGGCGAGGCCTCGGCGACCGCCTCGGCGACCTGTTCGACGATGCGGTTCCAGTTCTCCGATTCGCCGAGCTTCAGGATCATCTCGGCGTTCCCCACGCCCATGAAGTGACCGTGCCCCTCGATGAACCCGGGAATCGCGAGCCGGCCGGCGAGCCCGATGACCTCGGTGTCCGGGCCGACCATCGCCTCGATCTCGCTGGTCGTGCCGACCGCGTGGATCCGTCCGTCCCGGACGGCCACCGCCTCGGCCTCGGGATGTTCGGGGTCCACCGTGACCACGCGGCCCCCGAGCAGGACGAGATCGGCGACGGGGGGCGGCTCGGAAGCGCAGGCGGCGAGCGCGAGCGCGGGAAGTGACAGCAGCGGGAGCAGACGACGCATGGGGCCGAACAGGGTACCGCGCCCGCCGTCCGGAGGCCCCGCCGAACGACGGGTGGACGAGGTCGGGCGGCGTTCGGACCGGCTCGCATCCCGACGGATTCGCTCCGCGCTTCGTGGCGTTTCGGGGCGTTGCTCCCGCGACGCCCGGTCCGCCGGCGCTCGGCCGCCCCCGGGACCCGCGCCACCCCGTTCCCCGGACTGCTGGCAGCCGGTGGATGAAGCGCCCCACATGGGGATCCGTCCTCGAAGAGATGGGGAACCCCCTCGTCCGGGCGGATGCGGGGCGCTTTTTCCCACCGGATGGCGGCCCGAATCGCCTGCGCGATCCGTTCCGCCCTCTTTCGCGGGGAGGGGGGCCCTCCCCGGCGGCGCTTCGCGCCGCGTCTGCGCGCGAGGGACTTTTCCCACGGGCTGCTAGATTCCGAAGCGACCGTGCGCTGTTCCGTACCCCGCCCGGCGGCGCCGCATCGCCACCCCGCCGGACCCGGGCCGGGCCGATGACCGTCGGCGTCCGACTGCTCGGCTGGCTCCGGCGCGAGACGGGGGATCCGTCGCTCGCCTTCCGCGAGGGACCGCGCCGGCTCGCTGGCGGCACGGACACCGGCACCTTCCGGTTCGCCCTCGAGCGCTCGCCGCCCGGATGGGGCGCCGTCCTCGTGCTGCGCGTGTTCCCGGTGGCGCACGGCCCGGCGCGCGCGGAGCGCGAGGCGTTCGTCCAGAACACCCTGCTCGAAGCCGGGGTTCCGACGGCACCCGCGCGCCTCGTCGGCGCCGACCCCGTGGGCGGCGCGCCCTGGTTCGTCATGGATCACCTCGACGGCGAACTCCTGGTCCATCTTCCGCGGGACCGGATACCCGCCCTCCTCGCGACCGGGCACGCCGCGCTCCACGACCGGGAGGTCGCTCCGGTCCGCGTCGCGCTGGAGCGGCGGGGACTCGAAGCCCTGAACCGGGGCGCCGACCTCCGGCTCCACCGCCTGCGCCTGCGGGTCCGGGACCGGCCGTGGATCGGCCCCGCGGTGGACTGGCTCGAAGCGAACCGCCCGCCGCCACCCCGCCCGGTGCTGTGCCACGGCGACTTCCACCCGTTGAACCTCCTGGTGCGGGGGGGAGAGATCACCGGCATCCTCGACTGGGCGAATTTCGGCATCGGAGATCCGATGTCCGATGTCGCCTGCACGCTCCTGTTGCTCACGATCTACGGCCGCCATGTCCACGACCTCCCCGAGGCGGACCGCTTCGGGGCCGCGTACGCCCGGGCCTATGCGGCGCGCCGCCGCCTCGATCGGGATCGCCTCGACTACCACCGCGTGCGGCACGCGGTGACCACGCTGGTGAACGGCGCCGACGGACGATCCCCCTGGGGCCGGCGGGCGGTCCGGTCCGACCTGGTCGCGCTGATCGCCACCGTCACCGAGGTCCGTATCGAGCCGCCGGCTGGCGGAACCCGGTCCCGCGCCGAATCGTTCCTCTCCCGCAGCAACGTTTCTCCCGGAGGACGATGAACATGATGGATGACGCCCGAGCCACGAAGAAGTCGGCGGAAAGCATCGCCGCCGGCGAGGCTGCCCTCGCCGGCTTCGCGAAGCGCTACCGGGACGACCCGGATCTCCGCGCCCGGCTCGATGCCGGCGAGGTGGCGGACTGCCTGGCGGATCTGGATATCTCGCTCCCGCCGGGTGTCGAAGTGCGGTTCGTCGCGAACACCCGGGACACCTTCCATGTGGTCCTGCCCGTGGATCCGAACCGGCAGCTCGTCGACGAGAGCCTCTCCACGGTGTCCGGGGGAACGGGCGGCAAGACCGCGAACACCGCCGGCCATTGCGCTTCCTCTCATGGCGGTTCGACCCTCGTCTCGACCGTGGGCTCCACGCCGGGTCCGGGCACGCCGCCCAGCCAGTCGGCTCCCACCCAGTCGGGAGAATAGGTATCCCCTCGCCGAGGCGGAACGGATCGCGCGGGCGATTCGGGCCGCCATCCGGTGGGGGAAGCGCCCCGCATCCGCGCGGACGATGGGGTTCGCGATCTCTTCGAGAGACGGATTCCCATGCGGGGCGCTCTATCCACAGGCTGCTCGCCGGAAGCGTCCCGGCTCCCACCGCGCGCGCCACGCGCCGACCAGGCGGGTGAACGGCGCGGACGGACGTCCCCCTGGGGCCGCCCGGCGGTCCGGTCCGACCTGGTCGCGCTGATCGTCGCCGTCGCCTCCGTCCGGATCGAGCAGCCGACGGCTCCGGCGAGTGGCCGAGACCGGGCGCCGGCTCCGCTCCGATCTTCGACCGACCCGGGTCGCCGACACCGGAAAGAGACCGGGTCTCCCGGCTGGCGGACCCGGTTCCACGCCGGAGCGTTCTCTCCCGGAGGAGAACGAACCAGGATGGATGATGCCCCGGCCGCGAAGAAGTCGGCGGAAAGCATCGCCGCCCGCGAGGCTGCCCTGCTCGACCTGGCGAGGCGTTACCGGGACGACCCGGATCTCCGCGCCCGGCTCGATGCCGGCGAGGTGGCCGACTGCCTGGCGGATCTGGATATCTCGCTCCCGCCGGGCGTCGAGGTGCGGTTCGTCGCGAACACCCGGGACACTTCCATGTGGTCCTGCCCGTGGATCCGAACCGGCAGCTCGCCGACGAGAGCCTCTCCACGGTGTCCGGGGGTGCGGGCGGAAAGACCGCGAACACCGTAACCTCGACCGTGACTTCGACCGTGGGCCCCACGCCGGGTCCGGGCGCGCCTCCCGACACCGCGCCTCCCACCCGGTCGGGAGAACAGATACCGTCGCGGGCCGCCCGCGACGATCGGGCGGGGGCGGTCGCGGTTCGCGCCGGGGCTCCCGGGTGGCGTTTGACTCGCCTTCCCGACGCCTGTATAGAATTTCGCTTCCGGTCCCGATCTCGCTGTCCGGGTTGCGTGGCTTTCCTCCCGGAACCGCGTGCCCACTCGAAGGGATCCGCAACCAAGGAGTCGTCTCATGGATTCGAGCGTCGAAATGGTGAAGTTCACCGAGAGCATCGTCGACCGTACGGGAGCCGTTCTCGGCCTCGCGCAGCGCTACCGGAACGACGCGGAGCTCCGGGCCCGCCTCGACGCGGGAGAGGTGGGAGAGTGCCTCTCGGAGATCGGGTTGTCCGTCCCCGCGGGCATGGAAGCCCGCATCGTCGTGAACACGCCCGACACCTTTTTCGTCGTGTTTCCGCCCGATCCGAACGCGGCGCTCGGCGACGAGTCGCTCTCCGGGATCTCTGCCGGCGGCAAATGTGCAGGTTCGGCAGGGTCGGTCGGAACGGTCGGCACCATCGGCACGGCGACCGGTTGCGCGGGAACGGTGAGCACGGCGTCGAGCGCCGCGAGCGCCGGAAGCGCGGGCAGCTGATCGTCCGCGGGTTCCCGCGGATCTTTCCGTCGGGTCCGCCACCCTTCGATCCTCTATCCCCAGCATCCCCACAGGAGACAAGCGATGGACTCTCTGGCCATTTCCGAGCAGAATCTCGGACGAATCAGGCGGCACTACCCCGCGTTCGTGGGTCTCGCGAACCGCTATCGCGACGATGCTTCGGTCCGGAACCGGATCGATTCGGGAGATACCAGCGAGATCCTGGGCGACTTCGGCGTTCGGATGCCTCCCGGAATCCAGGTGCGCCTGGTGCCGAACACCCCGGAGACCTTCCATGTGGTGCTGCCACCGGATCCGAACATCGGGCTCTCCGACGAGTCGCTCGATACCCTCTCCGCCGGTGGCAAGAGCGCCGGGAGCGCCGGGACCGCGGGGACGGCCGGTAGCGTCGGCACCGTATGTGGCACCGCCGGCACGGTGAGTTCGGCATCCTCCGCCGGTTCCGCGGGGAGCGCCAGCAGCTGATCGTTCCATCCGCTCTCGTTCCCCGGGCCCCGCGCCGATCGCTCCGGTGTCTGTCGGGGGCGACGGCGCCACCCGGCCACCCTCGACGGTTCGTCTGACGGCCCGTCGAGACCCTTCCTGATCGGCTTGGCGCGGAGTCTTCCGTCGCCAGGCCGGCTCATCTCCTTCTTCTTCCTTTCGGTCATCCAGAGACAGGATGCGAGGTGGAACCCATGTCCGATAACGCAGGCAGCACCGATCCACGGATCGCGGCGCTCACTCCCGAACGACTCGAGCGGAATCAGCGGATCTACGCCGATGTCGTGGCGAAGTACTACGGCGATCCCGACTTCAAGGCGAAGATGGACGCCGATCCCACGACGGTCCTGAAGGCCGAGGGCCTCGAGATCCCCGCCGGGGCGACGGTCAAGCTCCTCTTCAACACCGACAGCCTGCTCCACATCGTCCTTCCCTCGCCCGAGGGCTGACCGGGGCCAGCGCGGCGGGCGGGGGAGACGTCTCCGGCCCGGGTCCGAGCCGGTCGCCAGTCAGTCTCGCCCGCGCCGACGTACCGAGACCCGTCCCGACGCGAACATGAGCCTCGATCCCGGCCCGCGTGATCCGCGTTCCGGCGAGAACCCGGCGCCTCCCACCGGGGACGAGGCGCTCTTCGGCAGGGGTTCTGCGGTTCCCCTCTCGACGCCGCAGGACCGGGGTCTCGTCGAGACCCCGGTCCTGCTCCCGCATCTGGCGGTTCGCTCCGTCGAGTCGCGCGCGGTGCTCCTCGTCTCGGAGACCTCGCAGTTCCTGCTCTTCGGGGAGCGCTGGCTCGACATCGTTCCCCTGATCGACGGCGTCCGGACCCGCCATCAGATCGTGGCGGAGCTCGAAGGCCGACATTCTCGGGTCGCGGTCCAGACCGCGCTCGTCTCGATGGCCACGAAGGGTTACCTCGTCTCCGCCGATTTCCGGATGGACCGGCAGACCGCGGCGTTCTGGACGACGCACGGCGCCTCGCCGCGATGGGCGGAGGCGCGGCTCGAGGCGGCTCGGGTGGCCGTCGTCGGAGACGCTCCGGGCCTCGCGGCAGATCTCGAGGCGCTGGACCTGCGCCTCGTCGAGTCCGACGCGGCGAGCCCCGCGCCCACGCTGGTGGTCGTGCTCGCCGACGATTACCTGGACGAGAGCCTCGAGGCCCACAACCGCCGCCACCTCGAGTCCGGCGTCCCGTGGACGCTCGTTCGGCACGAGGGCGCCCGCCCGCTCTTCGGCCCGGTCTTTCGCCCGGCGGAGGGCGGCCCCTGCTGGGCCTGCCTCGCCCACCGCATCCGCGGGAACCGCGAGGTCGAGAACTACCTGCGCCGGATCGGCGGCGGCGCGGCCTGGGTGCCTCCGACCCGGTTTCCGGGACCGTTCACGGGCGGCGTGCGGGGTTTCGCCGCCACCGAGATCGCGAAGTGGGTCGTCCTGGCCCGGTACGCGCCGCTCCACGACCGGGTCATCTCGTTCGAGAGCGTCGGGATGGACTCCCCGGACCACTTCGTGATGCGGCGGCCGCAGTGCCGGGCCTGCGGCGACGAGGCGCTGTGGCGTTCGGACCGGGAGCCGGCGTCGGTGGTGCTCGGTCCGAGCCCGAAGCCGATCCGGAACAGCGGCGGCGCGCGTTCGGTCACCCCCGAGGAAACGCTGGCCCGCTACCGGAAGCTCGTGAGCCCGGTGAGCGGAGTGGTCACCCAGCTCGTCCGGGTCACGGATCCCGCCGATCCCTGGCTCCATGTGTTCTGGTCGGGGAGCAACCTGTCGCTCAAGAGCGACACCCTCTACCTCCTCCGGTCGAGCATCCGGAACAAGAGCGCGGGGAAGGGCGCGACCGCCGCCCAGGCCGAAGCCAGCGCGCTCTGCGAGGCCCTCGAGCGCTACTCCGGCGTGTTCCACGGGGACGAGATCCGCCGGCGGGCGCGGCTCCGGGACTTCACCGACGGCGAAGCGATCCACCCGAACGAGGTGCAGCTCTACAGCGAATGGCAGTTCGCCAACGCCGCCCGGCTGAACGCCCGCATGTCCCGCTTCAACTATGTGCCGGAGCGCCTCGAGCCCGACATCGAGATCTCCTGGACCCCGGTCTGGTCGTTCACCGAGGAACGGCACCGCTTCCTGCCCACGCAGATGCTCTACTTCGCCTCTCCCGCCGAGAACGGCGTCGTCTATGCGGGCCCGGACTCGAACGGCTGCGCGGCCGGGAACACGCTCGAGGAGGCGATCCTGCAGGGCTTCTTCGAGCTCGCCGAGCGCGACGGCTTCGCCTGCTGGTGGTACAACCGCTGCCGGATCCCCGAGGTGGACCTCGCGAGCTTCGACGACCCCTGGATCACCCGGGCCCGCGACTACTACGCGCGCCACCACCGGGACCTCTGGGTGCTCGACGCCACCACCGACCTGAACATCCCGGTCTTCGTCGCGGTGTCCCGGCGGACCGACAAGGAAGTGGAGGACATCCTGTTCTCCGCGGGCGCCCACTTCGATCCGCACATCGCGCTGCAGCGCGCCGTCGCCGAGCTGAACCAGTACTTCAACGGAGTGCGGGCGGTGGCCGCCGACGGTACGGGTTACTTCTGGGACGACCCCGAGTCGCTCTGGTGGTGGCAGACCCAGACCCTGGCGATGAACCCCTGGCTCGCCCCCGATCCGGACGCGAAGCGCCGCCGCCGGACCGACTACCGGCCTCCGGACACGACCGACACCCGCGACGATGTGGAGGCCTGCCGGGCGCTCGTCGAGGGACTCGGGATGGAGTTCCTGGTTCTCGACCAGACCCGGCAGGACATCGGGATGCCGGTGGCGAAGACGATCGTTCCCGGCCTGCGCCACTTCTGGGCGCGCCAGCGGGCCGGCCGGCTCTACGAGGTTCCGGTGCGGATGGGCTGGCTCGACCGGCCCCGCGAGGAAGCCGAGCTGAACCCGATCCCGGTCTTCATCTGACATCCTGTGGAGAAAGCGCCCCGCACGGGAATCCGTCCTCGAAGAGATGGGGAACCCCGTCGTCCGGACGGATGCGGGGCGCTTTCCCCACCGGATGGCGGCCCGGATCGCTGG
>CAYGAO010000075.1:0-11330 GCA_964347715.1 uncultured Acidobacteriota bacterium | reverse complement strand
ACGCGGCGCGAAGCGCCGCCGGGGAGGGTCCTCCCTCCCCGCGAAAGAGGGCGGACCGGATCGCGCCAGCGATTCGGGCCGCCACCCGGTGGAGACAGCGCCCCGCATCCGCCCGGACGCCGGGGTTCCCCATCTCTTCGAGGACGGATTTCCATGCGGGGCGTTTTGTCCACAGGCTGCGCAGGCTCCCGCTCACCGGTCGCGGAGGCCCTTTCCCGCGAGGATCCGGGACCGACACCGCTCGATCCGCGCCGCCCGCGTCTCCGGCTTGCGGGCGCTTCCGAAGTGGAGCGCGTAGCCGCGCTGGCGCCCGGGGGTCAGGTCGTCGAACGCGGCTCGGAGCTCGGGATCCTCGGCGAAGCGGGAGGCGAGTTCGGCGGGGAGATCGAGGTCCGGCGCCGGTTCGACCCGGAGTCCCGCCTCCTCGACGCGGATCGCCGCCGCGACGAAGTCCCGGATCGGCTGCTCCCGCCGCGCGACCCCGGAGACGCTGGTGAAGCGCATCCGGAAGCCCGTCCGCGAGTTCGGGCCCTGCCGTTCGAGGAGGCCGTCCGGGTCCGGCAGGAGCGCCCCCTTCAGAAAGAGCAGCGCGAGGAAGTCCTTCATCCGCTGGACGATGCAGATGTTCCTGCCGCCGTGGGTGTAGCAGGGGTTTCGCCACTTCACCGCTTCGGCGAGGCCGGTCTGCAGCAGGATCCGCCGCAGCGCGATCGCTTCCTCGCGCCAGGGCCCGCGCCGGAAGAGCGCATCCCTCGGGGTGGCCATGGTTCCGGAGCGGGTCTGCCGGCGAAAGTCGCGGACTCGGGCCATCTCCCGGACTTCCGATCGGTTACATCCCCCAGACGGTGATCGGGCGGCCGGCGACGATCTCCCGCTTCCGGGAGATCCGGTCGTCCCACGACTTCTCCGGGTCGCGGTCGAAGATCACCAGATGGCCCTCGTCCGCGTCGCGGGCGTCCAGATAGCGCGCCGTCTGCTCCAGACCGGCGCGCTCCGTGACCTCCCGGCTCCGCCGCCGGATCTTGAGCTCGATCACGAACTTCTGCTCGCGTCCGCCCTTCGGCCAGAGGAACAGCAGGTCGATGCGCCCGGCGCCGGCGGCGGATTCGCGTTCGATGCGGCCCCGGCTGTTCACCACCTTCTGGCAGTACGCCTGCAGCAGCAGTTGCGGAGCGGCCTCGGAGTAGGGCACCCGCTTCAGCCAGTGCGCGGAGTGCTCGCGGAACCACTGCTGGAAGTCCCCGAGCAGTCGGGCGACATCCAGCCCGCCGTCGGCGGTGAGGTAGGGCGCCGCCGCCAGCACCAGCTCTTCCCGGACGACCGCCGTCAGCTCGCGGGGCACGACTTCGCCGTAGATCGGGTTGGCGATCCGCACCGGCGGATCGCGGGCGATCAGGCCCAGATCGCGGGTGTAGGCGACATCCCGCGCCGACGCGGTGGGAGGCGAGTCGCTCAGGAGCGGTTCGATCACCCGTCGCACCCGGTCTTCCCGGAGGCGCCATCCGAGCTGGTGGAGGTGGGTGTCGCGGCGCCGGATCAGCGCCTCCCGCGCCTTCGCGATGTCGGCGGTGGTGATCGGCCGGCTCCGCTCCCGTCCTGCCGGGTCGCGGAAGCACGCCTGGTAGGCCAGCGCGTTCACGAGCCAGGGCTGGCCCCGCGTCTCGTCGCACACCTTCTTCACCGCTTCCGGATGGAACCGCTGACCGGTCTCGGCGGTGTGCTGTCCCAGGAGCGCCGCGACCTCCTCGTCGGAGAAGTCTCCGAGCCGCAACGAGTCGGACAGGATGTTGAACGGGCTGCCGGCGCTCAGCCCCGTCTTCTCCTCCCACTCGATGCGGTAGTCGTCCACATTCCGCAGCCCGCAGGCGATCACGCTCTGCGGGAAACCATGCGGGCGCCGACGGTAGCCGGTCTTGAGCTGGTCGAACACCGACAGGAGCGAGTCGCCGACCAGGGCGTCGATTTCGTCCACCAGCAGCACCAGCGGCTTCGGGGATGCCTCGCTCCACCGGGTCAGCGCCTCGACCAGAGCCCGCCGCGGATCCTCTTCGGCCAGGATGCTCCTCCAGTTCCGCTTCAGGAAGTCGTCGCCCAACGAGCGGGCCTCGCTCGCCAGCTCCCCCAGAACCGTCTCCATCGCCGCGCCCACATCGCCGCGGGCCACCCTGGCGCTCTGGACGCTGGCATAGACGCAGCGCAGATCTCCCGCGGCGCCGGTGTTCAGGTGGTCCCGGAGCGCGAGCAGCGCGGTGGTCTTCCCCGATTGCCGCGGCGCGTGGAGGAGGAAGTACTTCCAGCCGCGGATCAGCCCGAGAATCCCTTCCAGATCGATCCGTTCCAGCGGGGGCAGGAGATAGTCCTTCGCCGGGAGAACCGGACCAGCCGTGCTGAATTCGCGCACCATCCGAATTATCGCGCCGGATCTCCCGCCGCCGGCGCGAGCGGGCGGAGGATCGCCGCCAGCCTCCCGCGGGGTGGCCCGTGGTATCGTCGTCGCGCTTTACGCCGGCCCCTTCGTCCTCGCCCCCGGGGGTTCGGCAGGGCGACTCGCCGGCCCCGGTTCGGAAACCTGGGAACGCGACCATGCCGCATGTTCCTCTTCGGGTCAGCTCGGATCGCGCTCCGGGCAGTCGACGAGCTCTCCTGGTAGCGAAGTCGAGGAGGACTCCGTGATGGCGCGGAATAAGCGGGAAGGAGGAGACTTCGTGCCACGCCGAACCGTGCTGCTCTTCGCCGCGGCGCTCGCCGCGTGCGGCGCCCCGCCACCGGAGCCGGCGCCGCTCGTCCGGACCGCCGATCCCTTCGCGCGGGGACTCACCGAAGCCGACTTCCCCCGCGTCGTCGAGCTCGCCCCGGATGTCTATTCGTACGAGCAGCTCCGGTCGGCGGGCGAGGAGCTCTTCACCACCGTGAGCCTCTTCGTGGTGACCGATGCGGGGGTGCTCGTCGCCGACGGGCAGGGAAGCGTCGAGGAGACGGCGCGGCTCGTCGAGGAGATCGGGCGGATCACCGACCGGCCGATCACCACGGTCGTGGTCTGCTCGGACCACGGCGACCACACCGCCGGAAACGCGGCGTTCCCCGCGGGCGTCGAATTCATCGTCCACGAGAACTCGCTGCCGGCGATGGAGGCGCTCGCCGAGCGGATCCCCGGCCTGCCGGTCCCCGGGACGGTGATCGGCGACCGGCTCGACCTCGACCTCGGCGGGCGCCGGATCGAGATCCGCTTCCTCGGGCGCGCCCACACCGGCGGCGACCTCGTGGTCCACCTCCCCGACGCGGGCGTCCTGTTCCTCTCCGAGGCGTTCCTCCACCGGGTGTTCCCGGCGATGCGCTCGGCGTATCCCACCGAGTGGGTCGCGATGCTCCGCCGGGCGCAGGCGATCGGGGCGCGGGTGAATGTCCCCGGACACGGCTTCGTGGACCCGCCCGAGGTGCTGCGCGAGGAACTCGACACCGCGATCGTGGCGCTCGAGACGGTGATCGCCGAGGCCTCCCGGCTCCACGCCCTCGGGCTGGACCCCGAGGAAGCCGCGGAGCAGGCCGACTTCGGCGAGCTCGAGTCCTGGTCGCTCCGGGACAGCCAGCGCGCCCGCGCGATCGTGCAGGTGTATCGCGAGCTCGACGGCGAACTGCCCGAGGCCGCTACCCGGTGAGGCCGAGCACCGCGAACAGCTGGCGGAGCGACAGCGCCGAGATCACGATCACCACGAGCGCGCCGAGGAGGTTCGCGGTCAGCGAGTTGCGGTAGCGGCCCATGATCCGCTCCCGGTTCACCACCACCAGCAGCAGGATCAGCGTCAGCGGCAGCACCACCCCGTTCCCCGCCTGCGCCAGCAGGATCACCTGGTAGGGCGAGGCGCCGAGCGCGACGCCGCAGAACATCCCGGTCAGCAGGACGAAGGCCCAGAGCAGGCGGAACGAGCGGCCCTTCAGTCCGGAGCTCCAGCCGAGCGCCCCCGAGGTCGCGTAGGCGGCGGCGAGCGGGGCGGTGATCGCCGAGGTCAGCCCGGCGGCGAAGAGTCCGAGGCCGAAGAACAGCGGGGCGGCGCGCCCGAGGAGCGGTTCGAGCTGCCGGGCGACCGCGGCGGCGTCGGCCGCGTCTCCGCCCTGGCCGAGCAGCGGCGAGGCCGAGACCACGATCGCGGCGGTGATGATCCCGCCGAGCGCGACCGACAGCAGCGTGTCCCGCCGGCTCTCGCGGATGTTCTCGTCGTTCCGCGCCGGGTCGGGCCAGCGCTCCATCGATGTCGAGGCGTGGAGGAACAGGTTGTAGGAGACCACGGTGGTGCCGATCAGCGCCAGCACGGTGACGAGCGAACCCTCGGGCACCCGCGGGACGAGGAGCCCGGCGAAGAGCTCGCCGGGGCTCGGGCCGGTCAGGACCGCGACCACCAGGAAGACGACGCTCATCACCCCGACGAGGAGGACGAGGGTGTTCTGGATGATCCGGTAGGTCCCGGTCAGCAGCAGCGCGCCCGCGAGCGCGCCGATGACGAAGACCAGCAGTGGCTGCGGCAGCCCGGTGACCAGGCTGACCCCGAGCGAGGCGCCGAGCAGGTTCCCGGTCTGGAAGGCGGCGTTGCCGATCAGGATGGTGGCGGCGATGAGGCCGAGCGCCACCGCGCGCGCCGCCCGGTGCTCCAGGCTGTCGCGGATCGCCTCGGCGAGCCCCCGGCGGCCGGCGAGCCCGACCCGCGCCGCCATGTCCTGGAGGATCACCGTGGCGACGACCGAGAAGAGCACCGCCCAGAGGAGCGCCGCGCCGTAGCCGGCCCCGGCGCGGCTCGCGGTCACCACGGTGCCCGGCCCGATGAAGGCGGCGGTCACGAGAAAGCCGGGTCCGGCGCGAAAACGGCTCATGGTTCGTCCTCTCCCGTCATGGTTCGTCCTCTCCCGTCATGGTTCGTCGGCGCGCACGGCGCGGGCGGCGTTTCGTCCCGAGACCCCGTGGAGGCCCCCGTAGGGACAGGTCCCCGGCCCGGCGAGGTAGAGCCCCGGAATCGGGGTGCGGTGCCGGGCGTACCCGGGAACCGGGCGCAGCGAGTAGAGCTGGTCCATCGTGGGTTCGCCCTGGTGGAAGCTCCCCTCGGTGAGCCCGAACTCCGCCTCCAGCGTCTTCGGCGTGAGCACGCGGTGGGCGGTGACGAGCCCGGAGATCCCGGGGAAGGCGCGTTCGAGCGCCCGCAGGGTGACCTCGAGGACGCGCTCCGCGTCGGCTTCCGGCGGAACGCACTGCGCCGTGGCCGAGAGCACCGCCCCGCCCTCCGGGGCGAGCCCCCGCTCGTGGAGCGACGGGACGAAGGCGAAGACCAGCGGCTCCGCCGCGATCTCGCCGTACTTGGCCGCGTCGGCGGCGCGCTCGAGCGCGTCCGGCTCCGCGCCGATCTGGATCACCCCCGGAGGGACCCGCGGGAGCTCCCGGAGGGCGAGCCCCACCCGGGCGGCGGCGCCCCGGTAGCGGATGTTCCGGACCTCGTGGACGAAGTTCGGGGAGAGGCTCCGGGCGCCGGCCCACCGCAGGAAGGTGGTCCGGGGCGAGGCGTCGGAGACCACCGTCTCGCAGCGCACCTCCCGGCCGTCCTCGAGTTCCACCCGAAGGGACCCCGCGGACCGGCGGATCCCCCGGACGCCGCCGGCGGACGCGAGCTGCGCCCCGGCGGCTCGCGCCGCCTTCCGCAGCGCCTCCCCGACCGCTCCCGACCCGCCCCGCGGCGGCCGGATCCAGCCGAGCGGCTCGGGATGGCCGAAGGCGTGGAAATGGAGGAAGAGACCTGCGGTCCCCGGCGCGCGGGGCCCGAGGCGCGTCCCGGTGAGCGCCGGGCCGGCGAGTGCGGCCCGGAGCGGAGCGCTCTCGAAGCGGTCGTCGAGCGCGTCGCGGATGGCCATGGGGAGCATCCGCAGCAGGTCGGGGAGCTGCCGCCGCCTCCCGAGCGCGGCGAGCGCGGCGGGAAGCGCCTCGGCGAACGAGGAGTCGAGCTGGAGCGGCGGCTGGTCGAGCAGCCGCCGGAGGAAGCCGGCGAAGACCCCGAGCTCGGCGGTGAACCCGGGGAACGCGGCCGCGTCGGCGCGCGAGATCCCGGCGAGGGCGAGGCGGGCGCGCTCGGGATCCCGGGGCAGGGCGAAGGGGTCGCCCTCCCCGCCGAAGACGGTGAGCACCGGGTCCGGAGCGAGCAGTTCGAGGCCGTGGTCGGGGAGAGCGAGTTCGGCCACGATCTCGGGATCGGGGCCGGGCAGCGTCTCCGGGGCGACCGGGAACTCGTGGCCCGGCGCGATCCGGACATTCGCGGCGATGCCTCCCGGCTGCCCCCCTTCGCCGACCACGAGGACCGAGCGTCCCGACCGGGCGAGCAGCGCGGCGGCGACGAGGGCGTCCGGCCCGCCCCCGACGGCGCAGACATCGCAGGACCCGCGCATCAGCCCGCTCCGGCGGCGCGCAGCATCGCCTCGGCGCCGAGTTTCCCCGGCGCCCCCATGACCCCGCCGCCCGGGTGGGCCCCCGAGCCGCAGAGGAAGAGACCCCGGACCGGCGTGTGGAACTGGGCCCAGCCCGCCGCCGGACGGAGGAAGAAGAGCTGCTCGAGGCCCAGCTCCCCCTGGAAGATGTTGCCCTCGGTGAGCCCGGTGCGCCGCTCGATGTCGAGCGGGGTCAGCACCTGCCGCTCCAGGATGATGTTCCGCAGGTTCGGCGCGTACTCGGCGAGCGTCTCGATGACGGTGTCGCCGAAGGCGTCCCGCTGCAGGTCCCAGTCGCCGTCTTCGTCGTTCAGCCGGTACGGCGCGTACTGGACGAAGATGGACATCACATGCTTTCCGGGAGGGGCCATCCCCGGATCGAGCAGCGACGGGATCAGCACATCGAGGTAGGGGCGGCGCGAGAAGCGGCCGTACTTCGCATCGTCCCAGGCGCGCTCCATCGTGGCGCGGTCCGGGCTGATCGAGATCGCCCCCCGGAGGTGCGGCCCCGGGCCGGGCATCGAGGCGAAGTCGGGGAGGGCGTCGAGGGCGAGGTTCACCTTGCCGGAGGAGCCGCGGAGCCGGTAGCGGCGGATGTCGCGCACGAAGTCTTCGGGAAGCTCGTCCGGATCGAGGAGCCGCAGGAAGGTCCGGTGGGGATCGAGACTCGAGCCGATCTGCTCGGCGAACAGCTCGGTCCCGTCCTCGAGGACGACCCCGGCCGCCCTCCCGGAATCGTTCAGGATGCGGCTCACCCCGGCGCCGGTGCGGATCTCGGCGCCGAAGCCGCGGGCGGCGCCGGCGAGCGCCCCGGCCACCGCGCCCATGCCGCCCCGGGCGAACCCCCAGGACCGGGACGCGCCGTCGAGCTCGCCCATGTAGTGATGGAGGAGGACGTAGGCCGTCCCCGGCGACGAGATGCCGAGGTTCGTCCCGATGATCCCGCTCGCGGCCATCGTGGCTTTCAGGGCGTCCGTCTCGAACCAGCGGTCGAGGTAGTCGCTCGCGCTCGCGGTCATGAGCCGCGCGAGTTCGTGGAGGCGGCGGTCGTCGAACCGGCGGAAGTGGCGGGCGAGCTGCGCCAGGCCCCGGAGTTCGCGCGGGAGGAGCGAACCGACGCGCGGCGGGCGGGTCAGGAGCAGGTCGCGCACCGCCCGCCCGAGGTGGTGCATCGTCAGCCCGAACCGCGGGTAGGCGTCGGCGTCGCGCCGCGAGAAGCGCGAGAGCGAGGCGCGGGTGCGGCCCGGATCGTGCCAGCGGGTGAGCGCCCGCCCGTCGGGCAGCGGCGTGAAGGTGCCGTCGAGCGGCTGGAGTTCGAGGCCGTGCCGGGCGAGGTCAAGGTCCGCGATGATCTGCGGCCGCAGCAGGCTCACCACATAGGAGAAGACCGAGACGGTGAACCCCGGGAGGATCTCCTCGCTGAAGGTGGCCCCGCCGACCCGTTCGTTCCTCTCGAGCAGGAGGACCCGCCGCCCGGCGCGGGCGAGATAGGCCGCGGCGATCAGCCCGTTGTGGCCGCCGCCGATGACGATCGCGTCGTAACGGCGGCTCACGCGGTGCGAGCGTCCATCGGGCTGCGGATTATCCCCCCGACTGCCTACAATGAGGGCGCGGCGTCCGGCCTCCCGCCTCTCCCCGACGGCCGCTGTTTCCGATCCGCTCGCGTCCAGCCGTCACCGCCGCCTTTCCCGGCGCGGCCTGCCCCGTCGGCAGCCGCGTGCGTTTCCGGGTGGGCGAGCGTTCGCTCTCCGGCAGCGTCGCCGAGCTGCAGCTCGCCCGCGCCGTGGTGCTGGTGGCCGGCGGGGACCGCTGGAAGGTGCCCTACGGCCTGCTCCGCGTGGTCGAGCGGACGCCGGAGCGCGAGTGCACGCTCGCTGAGGTCGAGGCGCTCGCGCGGCGCCTGTTCGCGCGGCACCGGGCCCGGAGTGGCCTGGGCGCCGACTGGACCTTCGGGTTCGACCTCTCCACCACGCGCGGCGGCGTCTGCCGCCATCCGGAGCGGCGCATCGAACTGTCGGTGAGCTTCTGTCAGCGGGCCACGCGAGCCGAGATCGAGGACACGCTGCTGCACGAGATCGCCCACGCCATCGTGGGCTGGGAACACCGCCACGACGAGGTCTGGAAGGTGAAGGCGCGGGAGATCGGCTGCACCGCCGAGCGCTGCCACCGGGTGGCCCACACGGTGGCCCGCTGGGTGGGCGAATGCGGCTGCGGGAAGCGCTGGTTCCGCCAGCGCCTCGGCCGCACGCTGCGCCACGGCGCCCGCTGCCGGAGCTGTGGCGGGCGCATCTCGTGGCGCCCGAACGAGGACGGTGAAGTCCGTTCCTGACCGCCGCTCCGCAGGCGGTGGAGAAAGTCCCTCGCGCGCCGACGGGGAGGGTCCTCCCTCCCCGCGAAAGCGGGCGGACCGGATCGCGCGAGCGATTCGGGCCGCCACCCGGGGGGGGAAAGCGCCCCGCATCCGCCCGGACGACGGGGTTCCCCATCGCTTCGAGGACGGATTCCCACGCGGGGCGTCGTATCCACTGGCTGTCAGCGCAGGCTGAACCCGATGTCCACCGAGAACATCACGAGGGTGGGCCGCAGGCGACTCTCGGCCTCGACCCCGATCTCCGGAGTCAGGAAGGTGGACGGCAGCGAGACCCGGTAGGTCGCCGCCGACTTCCCGCCGAACCAGGCCTCGAAGCGCTGGCGGATGAAGAAGCGGCCGGTGCGCGCGGTCACGCCGATGGACCCGCCGGCCACCAGCGAGGCCTCGTCCGAGATGACCTCGGGCTGGAGCGCCGGCAGCAGCTCGCCCGGGTTCGTCACGGCGTCGGTTGCCGCCTCGAAATCCGCAGTGACGGGGTCCTCGACGCGGAGCCGGCCGACCCCGAGGCCGGCGAACACCGAGTAGGGGCCGCCGACGGCCGCGCGAAACACGAGCTGGCCGACCAGCAGGTCCGCGTTCACCTCCTCCCGGGCCAGCTCCGCGCCCTCGACGCCCAGCGCCTCCGCGTTGGCGACGAACGGGACCAGGGTGCTGGTGCGGGTCCGCTGCCAGGCGGCCTCGACTCCGAACCGGCCCCGCATGACGCGCGCGCCGAGGCCGCCGCCCAGACCCCAGGAGGAGAGCTCGTCCTCCGCCGCCACCGTGATCCGCTCGTCACCGACGAAGGCGGCGAAGGTCACATCCTCCGCGGCGTGCGCCCGGGTCCAGCCGCCGCGACCGGAGATATCGAACTCCCAGCGGGGCTCTCGGCGTTCCTGGGCGGCGACGGCCGTGCCGACGAACAGGACGGCCGCGAGCAGTGGGGTGGTCACATGCATCTGGAAGCTCCTTCCCGGAGAACCGGGGGCGTACCGGTACGGGTTCCGGCGCCCGTCATTCTGCCTCCGGGGAATCCTCTTCGAGGCGCGGATCGAGCCGCTCCAGGTACGGAGCGAATACCCGCTTCATCGCCGCCGCCGCCCGGTTCAGTTCGCGCATCCGCTCGGGATCCGGTTCTTCCTGGTAGTTCACCCCGACCTCGTAGCGGATGAACCAGCGGCCGGCGGTCGCCGCGCCCGGCCATTCGAGCTGCCGCAGGCCGGTCGCCACGAAGTCGCGGTCGATCTCCCTGCGGTTCTCGATCAACGCGGGCAGGGCCCCGCTCCAGTTGCCCCGCCGGTTCGTGAGGACGACGCGGGACCCCCGGCGATTCACCGCGACCCGCCAGACGAGCCCCTGACCCCGCGCCGGGGTGTGGAGGATCCCGCGCGCGCTCGGCGAGAGGTTCCGGAAGGGAGAACCGATCCCCTCGTCCCGCGCCTGGGCGAAGAGGGCCGCCAGGAAGTTGCGCCGCTTCACCTGGGTGGGGGTGAGTTCGTTCGGCTCGACCGTCTTCTCGAGGTCCGGCTCGGCGACCACCCGGAAGAGCGGGGCCGGCGCGGAGTCGCCGATCCGGACGGCCTGCACGGTGACCATCCAGATCTGCCCGATGCCCCGGTCGTTCAGCGTCTCCACGGCCTTCACATGCTCCGGCCGCGCTTCCTCGGCGATCCAGATGGCTCGCTCGACCTCCCGTTGCGACAGGTAGGTGACGAGCTGACCGAGGTGTTCGTGGTCGCTCCGTCCGAACTGGTTCTCGATGACGACATCGCCGTAGTTCGTCTCCGCCACCAGGTCGATTCGGAAGTCCCCGGCGCCGACCTCCGTCTGCGGGTTCGTCAGTCCGAGCCCGAGAACCCGGTCCAGCTCGCCGATGTTCGCCCGGAGCCAGGGCGTGAAGTGAGCGTTCTCCTTCGGCCAGACCTGGCGGATGGCGACGGTCTCGATGGACCCGACGGTCGCCGACACGCTGTTCCCGACCCGATCCGCCGGTTACCGGAGGTCCAGCCCGAGGTCCACGGCGAACATCAGGAAGGTCGGGCGCAGCGTGCTCGAGAGGTCGATCCCGATGTCTCCCGGGAGCAGCGGGGCGCCGAAGGCGATCCGGTAGTTCCCCGCCAGCTCGCGCCCGACCCAGGCTTCGACGCGCGGGCGGAGGAAGATCCTCCCCGCCCGGATGGTCACCCCGGCCGACCCTCCGAGCACGGCCTGCCCCGCATCCGATTCGACCTCGACCGCGAACGCCGAGAGGAGTTCCGGCGGGACCGCCCCGAGCGGTGCGCCGGCCTCGAACTCGCCGGCGACCGGATCGCTGACCCGCAGCCAGCCGGCCCCGAGGCCGAAGAACCCGGTGACGGCGCCGCCGGGGGCGGTGCGAACGACGATCTGACCGACGAACAGATCCGCGTCCGCCGTCCCGTCGAGGGAAAGGTCCACCGCCAGGTCGTCCGCGTCCGCGCCGCTAGCGCCAGCGTAGGGAGCGAACCGCCGGACGGCCCGGGTCCGGATCCGCAGCCAGGAGGCC
>CAYGAO010000074.1:0-11423 GCA_964347715.1 uncultured Acidobacteriota bacterium | reverse complement strand
GGGCTCGGGGGGCCAGCACCGCCGGCCCCGGGGCGGCGCGGGGCGGCCCGGCCTGGGCCCGCCCCGGATCATGCGACGCCAGCGGCGCCGTCAGGTCTCACCGGCGCCCCCGATCCTTCCGATTGACGAGCCGCAGGGTCAGAAGCAGAACTCCACCGAGCCGCAGACGGTGACCCCGTTCACCTTCACGCACACCTCGATGGTGATGCAGTCGGCGTGGGCCGCGGGAGGCGCGGCGAACCAGAGACCCCCGACCAGCGCCAGCCCGGCGGGAAGAGTCCTGGGCCCGTTCATCATGAGCTTTCGCTCGTCGATGAACGGATGAGAAAAGGAAGCCATTCGGTGGCTACCGGTACCCCGGGTCGCCCGTGGGTGCGTCTTCGTGATCGGCGGACAGCGCGGTGCGCAGCGCCTCGCCGACGGGTCCCGGCATCATGGCGAGCTTCGCCAGATCGGGATCTCCGTCCCCCCGCGCGCCGCGCTCGACGAACAGCGACAGCAACTCCACGTTCTGCGACACCGCCAGCACCTTGAGCGGGGATTCGCTGTCGGTCGGGAGATTCGGATCCGCGCCACGATCGAACAGCATCCGTGCGAATTCCAGCTCGGCCGCCCGCTGGTTCACGGTGGTCTCACCGCCCTTCCCCTGGAGGCCGCGCAGGAACGATCCGCTCACGACCTGGGTCAGCGCCGTCTCCCCACCGGCCTCCGATCGCGCGTTGACATCCGCTCCCGCAGCCAGCAGTCGCTTCCCGACGGGGATGGCGGCCGTGAACGCCGCTCGCATGAGCGGTGTCAGGCCCTGCGCGTCCGGAGCGTCCGGCGCCGCGCCGGCGGCGAGAAGCAACTCGACGACCTCGACCTGCCCGGACATGGCGGCCTGGTTGAGCGCCAGGTGGCCGTTCCCGGGCTCCACGGCGCCTGGCGGGATGCCCTCGGCCAGGAGTTCGCGCACCCGCGCCACATCGCCGTTCCGTGCAGCGAGCACGAGCTGGCCGGCCGGGGTGTCTTCGGCCACCGCATTCCTCGCCGCCAAGGTCTCCTCGATTCCGGGAGGCGGCATGACCTCGCCAGCAGGACCCGGCCTGTGGACCGGGGCGGCGTCGGCTTTCGGGGTGTCGGCTTCGCCGGCGAACCGCGAGAGCGCAATGCCGAGGAAGGCAACTGCGATCAGGGCCACCAGCCCGGCGACCCAGCGAATCGTTCTGCCGGTTCCGAATTCCATTGGTGAGCCTCCTCGCGGGCATCCCCATATTCATCGCGCCAGCCGGCGTTTCTTAAGCGGGCCGTCTTCGGTTCGCCGAAGAGAGGCAGGAGAGTGGACTTCCGAATCGCAGACGCCGCGCGCCGCCGCCGCTGTCGGCGACTGCCGATCGCCGGGGGCTCGGCGGCCGCCATCGTCCCGATCTCCGTGCTGCCTGGCACTTCTGCGCCCGCCGCACCCGAAGTGAGCCGCTCCGCCATCTGGACCGGGGTCGTCGAGCGCGACGAACTCGTCCGCCGGGTGCGCGCTCGCGGAATGCGGCGGCGTCCTACCGGGTGCTCGGGTCGTCGAGCGCGGCGAACTCGTCCGCCGGATACGCGGTCACCGATCACCCGAGGGCTCGCTCATGACACCGTTCGAGTGAGATGAGCCAGAGTACCGCGATGTCCGACAGTTGGCGGCGACCGGAACCCACCGCGGTCCATTTTCGGCTGGCCTGCGCCGGCGTCCTCGGCTCCCGTCAGCGGGGGCGGCGGAACCCGGGTTCCGCTCCGGCCGCGCGGAGCAGCCGCGCGAGCGTGGGGACCGCGCGCCGCCCGGCGGCTTCGATGTGGGCGGCGTCGAGTTCGCCGCTGCCGAGGCCGGCGGCGAGGTTCGAGGCGAATGCGAGCCCGGCGAGCCGGATTCCGGCGTGGCGGGCGGCGATGGCCTCGAGGACGACGGACATCCCGACGACATCGGCGCCGAGCCGCCGCAGCATCCGGATCTCGGCCGGGGTCTCGAACTGCGGGCCCCGGACCCCGGCGTACACCCCGCTCGGCAGCGGGATCCCGATCCGCTCGGCCGCCCGCGAGAGCGCCGTCCCGAGCTCCTCGTCCCAGACCCGCGTCATGTCGGGAAACCGCGGCTCGGGCCCCGGTTCCGGCCCCTCGAGCGGGCTCGTCCCGGTCAGGTTCAGGTGGTCGGAGATGTGGAGGAAGTCTCCGACCCGGAGCCGCTCGGTGATCGCTCCCACCGCCGCGGTCAGGACGATCCGGCGGACGCCGAGCGCTCCGAGGAGGCGCACCCCGAACACCGCCTCGTCCGGCGTCCGGCCTTCGTAGAGGTGGTGGCGCCCGACGAGCGCCGCGACCGGCAGCGGTGGCCCGCCCTCCGCCGGGAACGCTCCCGTGACCAGCCGGCCCCGGTGTCCCGGCGCGGTGCAGCGGGCGAGCCCCGGGATCGCCGCGTAGGGCAGGGAACGGGCCCCTTCGACCTCTTCCGCGGCGCCGCCGAGTCCCGAACCGAGCACGATCCCCGTTGCCGGGAACTCCTCCCCCCCGACCCGTTCGCGGACGAACTCCGCCGCCGTCGCGAGCGCGGCGGCGACTTCCGGCTTCACGGGGTCCCCGAGACCATTCCGGCGATCGCCGCGGTGACCAGGGTGGCGAGCGTTCCGCCGAGGAGCGCGCGGAACCCGAGCCGGGCGAGATCCTGCTGCCGCCCCGGCGCGAGCGCCCCGATGCCCCCGATCTGGATCCCGATCGAACCGAGGTTCGCGAAACCGCAGAGCGCGAAGGTCGCGATCACTTCGCTCCGCGCCGAGAGGGTCCCGGCCGCCTTCGCCGCGCTCAGGTCGAGGAACGCGACGAACTCGTTCAGGATCAGCTTCTTGCCGAGCATCGAGGCGACGGTTCCGACCTCGCCGGGCGGGACGCCGATCAGGAAGGCGACCGGGGCGAAGGCCCAGCCGAGGATGTCCGAGAGCGAGAGCCCCACCGCCCCGAGCGGCAGGTTCACGAGCGCCACCAGGCTCAGGAACGCGATCAGCATCGCGACCACGTTCAGGACGAGCTTCATCCCGGCCGAGGCGCCGGCCGCCGCCGCATCGAGCAGGTTCACCCGCGTCCGGTCCAGCCGGTACTCGACCCGTCCGGCGGTCTCCGGCTTCTGTGTCTCCGGGACGATGATCTTCGCCATCAGGAGCGCCGCCGGGGCGTTCGCGAGGCTCGCCGCGAGCAGCAGCTGCGCGTCCACCCCGAGCGCGATGAACGCGGCGAGCATCCCCCCCGACACCGTCGCCATCCCCGAGACCATGACCGCGTGGATCTCGGACCGCGTCATCCGCTCGAGATACGGAGCCACCACGAGCGGCGCCTCGGTCTGGCCCATGAAGACGTTCGCGGCGGCGGTGAGGGTCTCGGCGCCGCTGGTCCCGAGGGTGCGCACCATGACCTTCGCCATCCCCACGACCGCCAGCTGGAGGATTCCGAGGTAGTAGAGGACCGAGAAGACCGAGGCCACGTAGACGATCGTCGGCAGCGCCGAGATCGCGAGGATCACGCCGAAGCGCTCGCGGTCCGCGAGCGGCCCGAACAGCAGTTCGATTCCCGACTGGGCCTGGTCGAGGGCCATCTCGACGACACTCGCCACGGCGGCGAGCGTGGCGGCGCCGGCGGCGCTCTTCAGGACGATCAGCGTGAACGCGACCTGGAGCCCGAGCGACCAGGCGACGACCCGCCAGGGGAAGCGGCGGCGATCCGTCGAGGCCGCCCAGGCGAGGGCGATCAGCACGGCGATCCCGAGGATCGGGAGCCCGGTCACGGGAACCGAATTCGGACGGGGGTCAGCCGCCCAGCAGATACATGATCCAGTCGAGGGCGAGGGCGAAGCCGACGAAACAGGAGAACGCCCAGAGGGTGAAGCGCAGGCGCGGGCGCCACCCCTCGCGCATCAGGCAGGCGAAGGCCGGCGAGACGAGCGCGGCGAAGAGCGCGAGCGCCTGGAAGTGGGTCACGAGGCCGCGCCGGCCCCGGGCTCCCCGGCTGCCCCGCCCTTCGCGCCGGTGGCGATGTCCCAGGCGTCGAGGACCACGAGCAGGTTCAGGAGGCCGGCGACGATCAGGAAGGCGTAGCCGTACTCGTAGGTCGGCGCCTCGGGATTCCCGGCGCCGAACCCGAACATCCGGGCGGCCAGATAGAGGCTGCCGGTCCCCATCTCCGCGACCCCGGCGAGCAGCGTCAGCGGGGCCTGGGCGTCGAAGGGAAAGAACTCCCCCTCCATCGCGATCCCGAAACCGAAGAGCAACGAGGTGGTCACGAAGAAGACGGTCCCGGTACCCCGGCGGTGGAGCGCGAAGTGCCCGAGCCCGGGGAGCAGCAGTCCGAGCCCGCAGAAGAGGAGCGGGTGCGCGCCTTCCCGGCGCTCGGCCCGGCGGCCCTGGTCCGATCGGGGGCGGGATCTCGCGCGCGCCGCTGCCTCGGCCACGGCGGAATCCTACCCGGGCCGGGGCCCTTCCCACCCGACCGCCGGTGGACCGGGGAGGGCGAGGCCGGCGCGGGAGGGATCTCCCGGCGACCGGGCGCGGAGCGCATCAGCCGGAACGAACGACCGCTCGCGCGCCAGGAGACCCGGCTTCCCGGTCGCCGGAGGGGGCGCGCCGGAACGCCCGGGGCGCCGCCGGAAGCCGCCGCCGCTCACGATACGCTATCCCGCTTCATGAGTCCGCTTCGAAACGCCGCCGCGCCGAACCGCGGCATCCTGATCCTCGCGGGGGCGCGCACGCCGATGACCCCGTTTCTCGGCGACCTCTCCTCGCTGACCGCGATCGAGCTGGGAGCGGTGGCGGCGAAGGGCGCGCTCGCCCGCGCGGGGGCCGACCCCGGACAGATCGACCATGTCGTCGTCGGAAACGCCCAGCAGACGAGCGCCGACGCGATCTACGGCGCCCGGCATGTGGGCCTCCGCGCCGGAATCCCGGATGCGGTCCCGGCGCTCACGGTGAACCGGCTCTGCGGCTCGGGCATCCAGGCGGCGATCTCGGCCGCGCACCTGATGCTCGCCGGCGAGGCCGAGGTCGTCCTCGCGGGCGGGATGGAGTCCATGAGCCAGGCGCCGTTCGTGGTCCGCGGGGCGCGCTCCGGCCTCCGCCTCGGGCACGGCCGCCTCGAAGACTCGCTCGAGGCGGCGCTGACCGACTCCCGCTGCGGGCTCACCATGGCCGACACCGCCGAGCGGGTCGCCGCGCGCACCGGGGTGACCCGCGAGGACTCCGACGCGTACGCGCTCCGGAGCCAGCAGGCCGCCGACCGGGCCTTCCGCGAGGGTCGGCTGGCCGAGGAGATCGTTCCGGTCACCGTCGAGACCCGGAAGGGCAGCCGCACGATCGCGGAGGACGGCCACCGCCGCCCGGACACCACCCTCGAAGGACTCGCCCGGCTGCGTCCGGCCTTTCGCCGGGACGGCCTCGTCACCGCCGGGAACGCGAGCGGCATCGTGGACGGAGCTGCGGCCCTGGTGCTGGCCCGCGAGGATTCGGAGCTCGCCCGAAACGGCGCTCCGCTGGGCCGGATCGTCTCCTGGGCGACCGCGGGGGTGCCTCCCGAGATCATGGGGCTCGGCCCGGTTCCCGCGAGCCGCGCCGCCCTCGCGGCGGCGGGTCTCGGGCTCGACGACCTGGACGGGATCGAGGTGAACGAGGCGTTCGCCCCCCAGTACCTCGCGGTGGAGCGGGAGCTCGGGCTCGACCGCGAGCGGGTGAACCCGGGCGGCGGCGCGATCGCGCTCGGCCATCCGCTCGGCGCCACCGGGACCCGCCTGCTGCTCACGCTGCTCCTCGCGCTGCGCCGCTCCGGGGGGCGCTACGGGCTCGCCACCGCCTGCATCGGGGGCGGGCAGGGGATCGCGATGATCGTCGAGGCCGCGCGGTGAGCGTCACCCGCGAGCGCCGGGAGACGCGGGCCGGGCGCTCGTTCGCCCTCGTCACCGTGGACCGCCCGGCCCGGCTGAACGCGCTGAACCGCGCGGTGCTCGGGGCGCTCGACCGGACCTTCGCCGAGCTCGACGGCGACGATGCGGTCTCCGGGATCGTGCTGACCGGGGCCGGCGAGCGGGCGTTCGTCGCCGGAGCCGACATCTCCGAGCTCCGCGAACTCACGCCGGAGTCGGCGTTCGCCTTCGCCCGGCGCGGCCAGGAAGTGATGCGGCGGATCGAGCGGACCGGGAAGCCGGTCATCGCCGCGATCGGCGGCTTCGCGCTCGGCGGCGGCCTCGAACTCGCGCTCGCGTGCCATCTCCGGGTCGCCGCGCCCCGGGCGAAGCTCGGGCTGCCCGAGGTCGGCCTCGGGGTCATCCCCGGTTACGGCGGCACCCAGCGCCTCCCCCGGCTGATCGGCCGCGCCCGGGCGCTCCGGCTGATCCTCACCGGCGATCCGGTGGGCGGCGAGGAGGCCCTCGCCGCCGGGCTCGTGGACGGCATCTCCGAAGATCCGGTCGCGGGCGCGGCCGAGCTCCTCGACCGCCTGCTGCAGCGGGGACCGCTCGCGGTGCGGAGCGCTCTCCTCGCGGTGGACCGCGGGCTCGCCGGCCTCGAGGACGGCCTGCTGACCGAGGCCTCGCTCTTCGCCTCGCTGGCCGGCACCGAGGACATGCGCGAGGGGCTCGGCGCCTTCCTCGAGAAGCGTCCGCCGCGGTTTCGTGGCTGCTGATCCCGCGCCCTGCCGCATCGGGATCGTCGTCTCCGAACGGGACGCGGCGTCGTCCCGGCTCGCCGCGGCCGCCGAGGCGTGGCTCTCGGCCGCCGGCGCCCGGGTCTCGCGCCACCCGGCCCCGGCCGCCTTCGAGGTGGCGCAGCTCGCCGGCTGGCTCGCCCGGAGCGGGCGGGTGGACGCGATCGTCGCCTGCGCCGCGATCGTCCGCGGCGAGACGGTCCACGACCGGGTGCTCGGCGCCGCGGTCACCGAGGCGCTCCTCGAGATCGGGATCCGCACCGGGGTGCCGGTGGGGAACGCGGTCCTGACCGTGGAGACGGGCGAACAGGCCGAGGCGCGTTCCGGCGGGGAGAAGGGGAACCGGGGGGAGGACGCCGCGCGCGCCGTTCTCGGCCTCCTCGAGGCGCGCTCGTCGCTGACCGGGCGACGCGGCCTCGACCTCGGCCCCGGGGGGGCTCGGCCCCGGCGCCGCTGAACCGGGCATGGACTCCAGAACGGCCCGGGCGCGTCGCCGCGGGCGCGAGCTCGCGGCGCAGATGCTGGTCGCGGGGGAGCAGAATCCGGCTCCCCCGCCGACGACGGTCGCCGGAGTGCGGGCGCTGACCCGCGCGAGCGAACGCCACCTCGAGTTCGCCGAGGCGCTCGCGGTAGCGGTCTGGGAGCGGCTCGAGGAGATCGACCGCTGCCTCCGGGACGCGACCCGGCCCCGTTGGCGCGACCGGGCCGGGCTCGTCGAGAGGAACGTGCTGCGGGTCGCGGTGGCGGAGCTGCTCACGAACACCGCGCCGCCCCGCGTGGTCCTGACCGAGGCGATCGAGGTAACCCGCCGCTACGCCGGAGAGGCGGCGACCCCGTTCGTCCACGCCGTGCTCGACGCCGCGATCGAGCGTCTCGGCCGGAAGGAGCCGGAACCGTCTCCCGAGACGCCCGACCGGGAATCCCGGCTCGAATCGCCGGCGGAGGGGACGGCGTGACCCGCGACATGGGCCGCGAGGAGCAGAACCGGCGGGAGAAGCTCCGCGAGATCGAGCGCCTCGGCGTCGCTCCCTGGCCAAGCCGCTTCGACGCCTCCCACACGCTTCGCGCGGCGGCGGCCGCCTTCTCCGGCCCCGACCTCGAAGACCGCCCCGAAGCGGAGCGGCAGGTGCGGGTGGCCGGGAGGATCGTCGCGCGGCGCTCCTTCGGGAGGGCGGCGTTCGTCCGGCTCAGCGACGGCGAGGGGGCGCTGCAGGCGCACCTCCGCCGGGATGTGCTCCCGGAGCGGGATTTCCGCGTCTCGAAGCTCCTCGATCTCGGGGACTGGGCGGGAGTCTCGGGAACGCTGTTCCGCACCCGGACCGGCGAGCTCACCGTGAAGGCCGAGACCCTCACCTTCCTCGCGAAGGCGCTCCTCCCGCTTCCGGAGAAGTGGCACGGGCTCGCCGACCGCGACACGCGCTACCGCCAGCGCTACCTCGACCTGCTCGGCAACCCGGAGACCCGCGAGGTCTTTCGCCGTCGGGCGGCGCTCGTCACCGCGATGCGGCGCTTCCTCGACGACGAGGGGTTCCTCGAGGTGGAGACGCCGATGCTGCAGCCGCTCGCCACGGGCGCGGCCGCGCGCCCGTTCGAGACGCGGCACCACGCCCTCGGCGTGGATCTCTTCCTGCGGGTCGCCCCCGAGCTCTACCTGAAGCGGCTGGTGGTCGGAGGGTTTCCCCGGGTCTACGAGATCAACCGGAACTTCCGGAACGAGGGTCTCTCCACCCGGCACAACCCCGAGTTCACGATGCTCGAGTTCTACCGGGCGTTCAGCGACTGCGAGGCGATGATGGCGCTCACCGAGCGCCTGCTGGTCGAGTCCGCCCCGGCGGAGTCGGCCGTCTTCGGCGGCGAGGAGATCCGGTTCCGGAGCCCGTTCGCGCGGGTGTCCCTCGCCGGCGCGACCCGGGACGCGCTCCGGGAACGCGGCATCGGGCTCGAGGCGGCGGACCTCGGGCGCGCGGCGCCGCTCGCCGACGCCCATCGCGCGCTCGAGCTGCCGCTCCCGAGGGAGGAGAGCGCCGGGAAGCTGCTCCTGAGTCTCTTCGAGGCGCTCGTGGAGCGGCGGCTGATCCAGCCGACCTTCGTCACCGGATATCCCGTCGAGGTCTCCCCGCTGGCGAAGGCGAGCCCCGACGACCCGGGCGTGGCGGAGCGCTTCGAACTGTTCGCCGGGGGGCTCGAGATCGCCAACGGGTTCTCCGAGCTGAACGACCCCGACGAGCAGGCGGCGCGCTTCGGGGAGCAGCTCGCCCGGCGGCAGCAGGCCGAGGAGCACGCGATGGATCGCGACTACCTCGAGGCGCTCCGCCACGGGCTCCCGCCGACCGGCGGCGTCGGCGTCGGGGTGGACCGGTTCGCGATGCTGCTCACGGACTCGCCGGCGATCCGCGAGGTGATCCTCTTCCCCCACCTCCGCCCGAAGGAGGACCGGTGACGGATTCCCGGAGCCACCGCGGCGGCGCCCCGCTCCCGGGAACCTCGCGCCTCTTCCCCTTCGAGCTGCAGATCGCCGCCCGCTATCTGATGCTGCGGCAGCGGGGGATGTTCATCTCGGTGATCTCGGCGATCTCCGCGCTCGGGGTCGTGCTCGGGGTCGCGATCCTGATCGTCGCGCTCGGGATCATGACCGGGTTCCAGGGAGAGCTGCGCGCCCGGATCCTGGGGGCGCTCTCCCACCTGACGGTTTACAGCCTCGCGGTCGAGGGCTTCACCGACTATGACGAGACCGCGGACCGGGTGGCCGGCGTCGCCGGGGTCGAGGCCGCCGCTCCGGTCATCTACGGCAAGGCGCTCGCCCTCGGCGCCCGGTCGGCGCTCGTGACCCTGAAGGGGGTGGACCCGCTGCGCGAGCCCGAGGTCAGCGAGTTCGCCGCCCGGATGACCTCCGGGAGCTTCGCGGATCTGGGAAGGAGCGTTCCGGACGAGCCGCCGCCGGTGCTCCTCGGCGAGGAACTCGCGCTCGCGCTCGGCGTCGCCCGCGGCGACACGGTCCGGCTCGTCGTCCCCGAGGGCCGGCTGACCCCGGTCGGGGCGATTCCCGCGAGCCGCCGCTTCCGGGTGGCGGGGTCGTTCCGGCTCGGCCTCTACGACTACGACAACGCCTGGGCGCTGATCCCGCTCGGCGAGGCGCAGCGGCTCACCGGGCTCCGCGGCGAGGCGAGCCATGTGGAGGCTCAGGTCGGCGACATGTTCGCGGTCCGCGAACTCGAGGCCGAGGTCCGGGAGGCGCTCGGGCCGGGCTACACCGCGCTGAACTGGATCGACATGAACACGACGCTCTTCTCGGCCTTCTGGCTCGAGAAGCTCGCGGCGGCGCTCTTCGTCAGCTTCATCGTGGGGGTGGCGGCGCTGAACATCGTCGCCGGACAGGTCGTCACCGTGACCGAGAAGACCCGCGACATCGCCATCCTCCGCTCGATGGGCGCGACCCGGCGGAGCGTGATGGCGCTCTTCATGACCCAGGGGGCGGTGATCGGGCTCGTCGGGACCGGGCTCGGGGCCGCGCTCGGGGTGCTCGCCTGCCGGATCCTCGACGGACGGATCCGGATCCCCGAGGATGTGTACCAGATCACCGCGGTGCCGTTCACCCTCCTCCCGGGCGATGTGGCCCTCGTCTGCCTGTTCGCGCCGGTCGTGTGCTTCCTGGCGACGATCTATCCGGCGCGCCGCGCCGCCGCGCTCGTGGTAACCGACGCGCTCCGGTTCCAGTGACGCTCCAGCTCGAGGCCCAGGGACTCGAGAAGGCGTTCGTGACCCGCGCCGGCCGGATCCGGGTGCTCCGCGGGCTCGACCTCGAGATCGAGCGGGGGCGCCTCGTCGGCATCACCGGGCGGAGCGGGGTCGGGAAGTCGACCCTGCTCCATGTCCTCGGCGCGCTCGACCGCCCCGACCGGGGAACGCTCCGGATCGCCGGCCAGGAGGCGGCGGCGTTCTCGGAACGGGAGGCGGCGGCGTTCCGGAACCGGAACATCGGCTTCGTCTTCCAGCACCACCGCCTGCTGCCCGAGCTGACCGCGGTCGAGAACGCCTCGCTCCCGCTCCGCATCCGCCGGATCCCCCGCCGGGCCGCCGAGACCCGCGCCGCCGAGCTGCTGGGCGCGCTCGGGCTCGCCGACCGGCTCGGCCACCGCCCCGAGGAGCTGAGCGGCGGCGAGCAGCAGCGCACCGCGGTCGCGCGCGCCCTCGTCGGCGCCCCGTCGCTGCTCCTGGCCGACGAGCCCACCGGAAACCTCGACGACGAGGCGAGCCGGCGGCTCCTCGACCTGCTCACCGCGCTCCACGAGCGCCACCGGCTCACTTCGATCGTCGTGAGCCACAGCCCGCAGATCGCCGCCCGCTGCGACGCCGTCTGGCGGCTCGAGGCCGGGGTGCTGCGCCGCGCCGGCGAGACCGGGCGCGCGCCCTCGTCGGCTCCCTGATCCGCGGTCGGCGGCGGGCGAACCGGAGGAGGGAGTTCCCGGCCCGGGGCGCTTGCGGAGTCGCCGAGCCGGCATCCGGACCCCCGGCGGAGACGACGATCTCCGGAGCGCCCGGGGAACCGAACGGCCGCGTCCGGCCATCGCCGCCGGCGCGCGGGGAGACTCCGCGGCTGCTCCTGGCAGCCTGTGGAGAGAGTCCTTCTTGCGCCGATGCGGCGCGAAGCGCCGCCGGGGAGGGGTGCGGGGGGGGGGGGCCCCCCCCCCCCCAAACGCGGGGGGGCATAGCGGCAGCGCAGCGACCCCCCGGGT
>CAYGAO010000073.1:0-11451 GCA_964347715.1 uncultured Acidobacteriota bacterium | reverse complement strand
GACGGCCGACATCAATTGTCAGACGGGCCGATGGGCCGACTTTATCCACAGGCTGGTAGGTCGCGTTCTGGAGAACCCGGAGCTTGAGACCGGCGAGATCCTCGGGCGCTTCGATGGGTCGGCGCCGGTTGTAAACATGGCGGAACCCGTAATCGAGGAAACCGAGCGACCGGACTCCCGTGCGCTCGAGCAGGAGATCGCGCCACCAGTCCCCCACCGGGCCGTTCAGGACCCCGAGCCCCTGGTCCCGGGTCTCGAAGAGGAACGGGAGATCGAACATCTGGCCTTCGGGCACCCAGCCCGACAGCACCGGGGTGCCCGTGATGGCCATGTGGACCGCGCCGACCTGGATCTGTTCGAAGGCCATGCGTTCGTCCCCGAGCTGTCCCGACGGATGGATGACGACCCGGAACCGCCCGTCGGTGCGCTCGAGCATGAGGTCCCGGAAGCGCTCTGCCATGACGTGGAACTCCGAGCTGATCGAGAGAACATGGGAGAAGCGGATGTCCCAAGTGGGCGAATCGGAATCATCGAACCCAGGGCCGCGGCACGACACCGCCAGGAGCACCGCCACCGCCGCCGACCTGCTATGCACCCCAGATCGTCTGGCCGACGTCGATGAACAGGGTGGCACCGGTCACGAGGCGCGCATCGTCGTTCGACGCGAGGAACACCACGGCCCCCACCACGTCGTCAGGGGTGCCGATCTCTCCGAGCGGGATGCGGGCGAGACGCCGCTCGCGGAAGTCGTCCCGTGCGATGTCGGCCCGGTTCATGTCGGTCTCGATCAGCCCCGAAGCGACGGCGTTCACCCGGAGCTTGTGGGGCGCGAGCTCGAGCGCCATCTGCTTCGTGAGCATCTCGACCCCTGCTTTCGACACGCAGTAGTGCGTGAGGTTCGGGGCGGCCACCGCCTGCCCGGCGGACGACACGTTGACGATCGCGCCCGGCGTCCCGGCCTCGACCATGCGGCGTGCCGCCGCCTGGCCGACCAGGAAGTAACCCTTCAGGTTGACGTTCAGAATGGCGTCCCACTCCTGCTCGCCGATCTCGAAGAAAGGCGTGCGCTTCAGGATCCCGGCGTTGTTCACCAGGATGTCGAGGCCGCCCAGGAAGTCGTGCGCCTCGGCGACGAAGCGCTCGACATCGGCGAGGGAGTCGGTGGAGCCGCCGACGGCGCAGGCGCGACGCCCGAGCTGCTCGATCCGACGGACGGCGCTCTCGGCGTCCTCGCGGCTCCGCCGGTAGCCCACCGCCACCTCCGCGCCCTCGGCGGCGAGTCCGAGGGCGATCGCCCGACCGATGCTCCGTGACCCGCCGGTGACCAGCGCGCGCTTGCCTTCGAGACGCATGGGGAACCGGAGCCCGCGCCGGGCGGGACCCCGCACCCGTAAGATAAGCGGGCGGGCGGCGATTTGCAACGCGGCGCGCGCCGGGTCCGGTCCCGGTCCGAGTTCACGAAGAGACGCATGATCCGCACGCTCGCCGCGATCGGACTTCTCGGCTTCCAGATCGTAATGATCGGCTACGCGCGCCTCGTCCCGTCCCGCTATTTCTGCTGGGCGCCGATGGACTCCCAGAACCTCTACTCGATCACGGTGGTCATCGCCGGCCACGGGCTCGGCCCCGAAGAGATCGAGACCCGCTACCGGCAACCGGCGACGGGCGGGAACTGGCAAGCCATCCAGCATGTGCTCGACAAGGTCCGGCAGTACGAGGAGACCTACGGCCGGGACGACCGCGCCCGGGTCGTCGTCACCTACACCGTCAACGGAGGTCCGGAGAAGACCTGGCGGTGGCCGCCACGATGAAACCGTCGTGGAATCCGCTGCGGCTCGGCGACACGCCGCTCCCCGCGCCGTTGCTGTTGTCGGCCAAGCTCATCGTGGTCTCGATGCTCGCCACCGGCCATGTCCGGACGCTCCCGGATCCATTCCTTCCCTTCCTGTCCGTCTTCGACCGGATCGGAGATCCCGCGGTCTTCCGGACCACGCTGCAGATCCTGTTCCTCGTCGGCTCCGCCAGCCTGCTCCTCAACCGCAGCGTTCGGCTGGCCTCGCTCGTGGTCGGCGCGACGGTACTCGTCGGGATCGCCTCGTCGAGGATCTACTGGGCCAACAACACCTTCTTCTGTGGGGCGGTTCTCGCGCTCATCGGACTCCACGCATCGAGTCGGTCCATCTGGCTCTTGCGGGTACAGGTCGCACTGATCTACTTCGGCGCCGGACTCAACAAGGCGCTCGATCCCGATTGGCTCTCCGGTCGGTTCTTCGAGCACTGGGCCGTCGTCAACCTCGAGCACGATCTCTACCTGCGGGTCTCCGCCCTGCTGCCGCCGATGGCCCTGTCGAGGCTCATGTGCTGGGCGACGATCGCCACCGAACTGAGCCTCTTCGTCGGCTTCACCGCGCGGCGCCTGTGGCCGCTGGCCATCTGGCTCGGCCTCCTGTTCCATGCCGCGATGACGGTCTTCAGCGGGATCACCTTCGTGCTGTTCCTCTATGTGGCGCCCGCCGCGTATTTCGCGTTCGCCCGCTGGCCCAGGACGACGACGGAGGTCATCTACGACGGCGATTGCGGGATCTGCGCGAAGACGAAACGGTGGTTCGAGGCCTTCGACTTCGATGACGCCTTTCGCTGGAGCGCATACCAGGGTGGAATCGGCGACCGGTTCGGTATCGCCCCGGACGCCCTCGCCAGGCGATTGCACATCGTCGTGGATGGGGAGCGCATCGCCCAGGGTTTCCGCGCGTTCAAGTTGATGCTGCTCTACAACCCGGTCAGCTATTTCCTCGTGCTCGGCGTTCTCCTGAGCTTGCACGGCGGACCGGCGTGGGCGCGCAGCATCGTGATCGTCGGAACGATCGGGTTCTTCCTGCCCGTCTTCGACCGCGTCGGCCAGGCCGCGTACGACCTCGTCGCCCGCAACCGGAGCCGCTTCGGTTCCGGACCGACTTGCGCCGTCGAGTGAGGCGCGGTGGAGGAACGCGTTCGGGCCACTCGCCTTCGGGCGATCCGACAGGGCGGGGACGCGGAGAGTGATCTGCCGATGCGACGAACGCCCGGCGTTCGAGTCGTCGCCCGTTCGTCGCCGTTCCCGGCCGGCCTGACGGTTTCGGGAAACCGGGGGCGACCCGGGAGTCCTTGCCCCCCGACGACCCGGTGATCCGGGAGGGGGGTATCGGACGCTCCCGGGTTCACGAGCCCGCCGACCGACGGGCCCGTGGAGGCCGAGGTGTTCGTCCCGGCGGACGCCGGCAGACCCGCAGCGTTCGCGGCTGCCCGCGGCCCGCGGCAGGTTCGTCCCGATCTCGCGGCCGGAGTCGGACGGCCGCAGGAAAGCATCGATCGTTCGCCCGGCCCGAGACGCTGGCCCGGATGGCCGTGGAGCGCGAGCGCGCGGCCCGGGAGTGGCGGGCGCCGGTCCCGGACCCTGTGGCTACGAGGTGTACGGGCTGTTGGAACACCGGTTGGCGGGAAATGGTCGGGGGCCGGTGCAGCGCGTGGATGTCCAGCCCCGCTTCTTCGGCGAGGCGCCGATCTTCGACGCCATCGCCGGGATCCCCAGCGTCTCCGAACCCGGCGGACTGGAGGCGGAGGTTTTCGGCGCGGAGTGCTCCGCGCCCTCGAACGACGAGTCCCGTTCGGCAGGGCGTCCGTATCCGACCAGCGGCTCCGCGGGGGCGCCTTCGGGTCGGCGCCGGGGCAACGAGCCGGTGCGCAGCCCGCGGCGCGAGACCTCGCGATGTCCAGGGCGGGTGATGCCATGATCCGCCATCATGCGGACCACCCTGACCATCCACGATGACATCCGCGAAGCGTTACGGGACACCGCGCGGCGCAGCGGGAAATCCTTCGAGGCAGTCGTCAACGAGACGCTGAGACGCGGCCTTTCGGTCGGTGAGCAGCCGCCTCCGCCACGGAAGCCCTTCCGGGTCGCCGCGGCGCGGCGGGGGTTCGCAACGGGGGTGGACCCGCTGAAGCTGAACCGGTTGGCGAACGAACCGGAGCCCGACCGTCCCGACGGACGAGGCAGCGCGGGATTTCCACTTTCGTGATCGTTCCGGACATCGACCTGCTCATCTACGCGTACAACGGCGACGCGCCGTTTCACCGGGCGTCGGGGCGTGGCGGGAGGGGCTCCTGTCGGGGGCGGAGCCGGTCGGCGTGCCCTGGACCTGCGTGCTCGGCTTCGTACGACTGATGTCCAGCCGTCGGGTGCTGACGGCGCCCATGGGCCCCGAGGAAGCGCTGGACCAGTGCCGGCAATGGATCGGGCAGCCGAATGCGCGGATTCTCGTTCCCGGACCCGCTCACCTGGATGTGCTCGCCAGCCTGCCGGGTGGGCCAGCGATCGGGTCTTCGCTGGTCACCGACGCGCATCTCGCCGCGCTGGCGATCGAACACCAGGCGGAGCTGCACTCGAACGACTGGGACTTCCGGCGCTTTTCCGGTCTGCGCTGGCGCAACCCGGTGGGCTGATTCGCACCCGAGGCCGCGGCGGGCGGTCCGCTCACGCCGCGGTCGAAACGCTCGTGTCCTCGGTCGTTCGGTTCCGCCACGGGGCCGCTGCTCCCCGCCGTTCCTCGCCCCGGCGTCCGTGTAGCCGTACCGCTGCGAAGAGACAAGGGGCCTGTGAATCGCGCACCATCCCGATTTCTTCCATGTCGTTCGATGTGAGTGCCATCAGCCTGTGGATAGAGCGCCCCGCATGGGAATCCGTCCTCGAAGAGATGGGAAACCCGGTCGTCCCGGCGGATGCGGGGCGCTTCCCCCACCGGATGGCGGCCCGAATCGCTTGCGCGATCCGTTCCGCTCTCTTTCGCGGGGAGGAAGGGCCCTCCCCGCACTCCTCCCCGGCGGCGCTTCGCGCCGCATCGGCGCGCGAGGGACTTCCTCCACAGCCTGTTACCGGGCGTGGGAGAGAGCCACGATCCAGGGCACCTCCGACTCGATCTCGCCGGCGCCCGCAGCCACCAAACAAGTGCGCGACGGCCGCTTCCACACTTCGCAGTGGTGGGGGCTCGGAGCCCCGTTCTGCGGCCGTTCCCGGCCTACGCCGCCCTCGACGCCCCGTTCTCCATACCGTCCATGAGCGTCTCCAGTTCACCGCGGATCTCGGCGGCGGGCAGGATCCCGAACTCCCGCGCCGCGGCGAGCCGGCTGAACCGCCGCAACAAGCTCTTCAACTCAGTAGCGTTCCGGAACAGCGTGTTCGGATTCGCCCGGAATCGGACGGCAAGGCACTGGATCAGCGCCGACTGGACGGCCAGTGACCCGAAGACCGATCCCCGCGAAACGATAAGCGTGACCAATGTCTCCCAGTATTCCTGGTTGCACCGTACGACGGCGCGGATCTCGGCCGGCCTCGCAACCTGCGGCCCCCCATGACTGCACTGCTGGACGACCCGCTCCCGCCACCAGCCCCGCCCGAAGGGCGGGTTCACGAACACGCTCCGGTTGCCACGGAAAATCGGGAGACCGCTCAACCGCCGGAAGACTGTGCGCACACACTCGGCCATGGTGGCCGCACGCCCCTCCTCCGGTCCCCGTAGCGCAATCTCGACCCGTTCCTCACCGGTCCTGGCATTCGTGCCGTCAGCGGCGAGCCAAGTCGCCGAGCGGATCTTCCCCTCACGCACATGGTTCAGGGTTACGGAGCCCCAGAAGCTCACCCTGGAGGCCACCACGGGGCGAATATCCCTCCAGCCGTCGAACATTCGTTCTTCCTGGTCCCCGGTCGGCTCCCGGAACGACGCCTCGGTCAGCGGCCCGTCGAGCACGGGAAGATTCTCGCCCTCGGTCTCCCCCACTCGCTCCCCGACCAGGCGCTCGAAGTCGCCGGGTTCCAGAAGCGCGCGCAACAGCTCCTGCTGCCCCTCCAACCGCTCCGCCTCGCTCGTCCCCTTGAGCAGCCTCCGCTGCCAGCGCAGGTACTTCTCATCGTCGAGTTCCCGATAACTCACGATGCAGTCCTCGTTGAACTCGAACCCGCGATCGGCACGCGCAGCGGATAGAGTCTGGTGGCTGCTGCTTCGGGGCAGAAGCCCTTTTCCGCCCACGATTCCAGTCCGTTCGTCTCGAGAAGGTCCGCCAGGGCCTCGAGGTTCGGAAGGGCGTCCCACTCGGCCTGATCACGCCAATCGCGCTGGAGCAGCGACAGAGCCGCCGTGACGATGTGGACGACGATGTTGTGGCCGCTCTCGTCCAACGGCTGGCGCTGAAGAAATGCATGGAGATCGGATGCCATGCCGACGGTGAATTTGAAGCCGCCGTCCGAGTTCGCGCCAACCTCGAACCGACCGTCGTCGAGGCCGTCCTTCAAGTAGAAATCGAGCAGCCCACTCACGCCACTGCGGAACTTGAAGGAGTTTCCCACGACCAGGCGCGCACCTTTCGGCACTGCGATCGTGCGATCCGACCACAGGGGATGCACAGCGTGCCGGCCCGCTTCGAGGCTCTGCTCTTCGAACGCCCGACCAGCCACGACCATGGGCGTAAACACCGGGAATTCACCGACTTCTGTCGGGTCCCAGACGACATCCTGAACAACCTTCGACGAGTGGTGGACCCTGCGATACATCGATCGCGGAGCGGCAACGCTGCACACGAAACTCAACCAGCCCCTCTCCCTCCAGCAGTCGAGAATGTGTGCTCCGTCGAACTCGTGGCGCAGGCGTAACGATCGCCCCCGGGGATCCATCGGTTCGCACTCCACTCGGTAAGTTCCGTTCGGATAACTTTCGTTGCCGGCCTCCAGGACGGGCCAGGGGAATTGGCGGCTGCCTCCGCCTTCGTCGCCAGGACGAGTCTCAACGATCCTTGCCACCCGCCTCCTCCTGTCTCCGGCCCTTGGCAACGCCACCCGGCGCAGGCCGCAACATCTCGATCCGGAACACCGGTTGGTCCCTGTCGGGGCGCGCAACCGCAGGAACCCGGTAACCCACCTGCAGCCTGTAATGTGCGTTCTCCCGAAGGCCTTGGATGTGCACTCCTCCATCCTTCATTTCGTGCACCGGAGGCGGGACGCCCGGCTCGTTCGGGAGCAATGCAAATTCCTCGAGGGAAACGAATTCGTCATGCCACACGCGGTCACAGGTCGAATCCGTATTCTCGTCCCAGCGGACCCGCAGGAACGCCTCCGCGCAGGCGCTGTGGAGGACCAGTGACCCGACGAGGCGGCCCGGCCCTTCGGGCACTACCACGGATCGGAAACCCAGCGGGCGAGTCGGTCTCTGTTTCGGGCGCTTCCGTCGGCGGCGACCCTCGCGTTTCGGCCCATCAGGACCCGGAGGCGGACCTTCCGTACCGGACTGGATTCGAACCCTCGGCACGACCGTCGGCCTGCCCCAGAGCGCGAATCTCTTCTCCCCGGTCCGGGAGACATCGGCGGTCGGCACGGCGAGTACATCGGGCACCGTGTACCGGTGGGTGCGGACCGCCGGAACGAGCTCCTTCAATCGGTCGCGAAGGGAGCCCAGTGCTTTGGAGAGGTCGGTCTTCTCCGGGATCGAGAGCAGCGCGAAGTCCAGTCTGTCGTGCATGGGCCCCTCCGCCTTGCGCACCAACCGATACAGTTCGTCACCGGGTCCGTCTATCTCGATGACCCCCTGGAACGGTTGCGAGGAGGTGAAGACGTCGCTGCGCAACTCCGGCACTCTGTCCGTGATCCACATCCCGTGCCGGAACAGGTCCACCCTGGTGTTGCCGTCGTGCGAGGGCGTCTTCAGACTCAACCGTACGCGTCCAGTCTCCAGTTCGATGGGGCTCGACTTCTGCCGGAGCGCCTCGAAGATGGAGTACGCGTGCCCTCCCGAGGGCCGCAGGCCGGCATACGGCGAGTCCGATCGGGCGGACCGTTTGCGGTCCTTGTGCCCGCGGAGCGTGGCGCCCAGCGCCTTCGCGGAGAGCGTGTCCTGTTTGCCGTTCTCGGTGACGGACACCTCGAGGCGATTGCGGAAGATCGCCGGCGCGAAATTGTGGGCGGCAACGCGGGATACGAGCTCCCACAGGGAGATGCGCTTCCTGCGGAAATGGTTGAAGGCAGGGATCAGGACGACCGCGCCGTGGCCCCAGCTCCGAGCAATCCGGTCGAGATGGCGCTTGATCGCGGGCGGATGTTCGCCCGCGTCCAGAAACCTGTACAAGCGGCCGTCCTTGTCGTTCAGGAATTCGGCAACCAGCAGGCCGCGAGCCTCATTGAGGTGTGTCTCGCTTCGGTGGCTCGCCAACAGGACGGTCCCCGCAGCGGTCCTCGTCCCGCAGGCGGTCAGGCCTCCGTAGAGCACATAGCGCAGATCGGACAGACCCATGAAGGAAAGATGCCCGACACCATAGGAACCGGCGCCCCGGACCTTGGCGCTCGAACCGTCGGCCAGAATCGAACCCATCCGTCGGTCGTCGAAACCCACGCCGTTGTCCGAGATGGTGAGGAGCGGAAGGCGTTCTCGGTCAGACAAGGCGGCCTCCATCCGGGTCACCACTTCGCACGAGGCGTCCGACAACGGTCTGCCCTGAAATCTCTCCTGGTACCTCCTCGCCTTATCGAGCGTCGCAGCCAATCCGTCGAGATCGGGAATCTCGTCGCGCTCGACGTCGGTCAGCTCGAAACGCATTCGGGCCGTCGCTACCCCTGCCTCCAACGCGGCATCGATCGAGTTCTGGATGAGTTCGCGGACTGCTCGAGCCGGCCTTGCATCGCCGTACTCGGCAGCGATTCCCGAGGTGAATCCCGTGTTGGACCAGGTCGGGCCGAATCGGAGTTTGGCCATGGTCAGGGGCGGCCGCCGAGATCCCGAACGGCGCGGCAGATCATCTCCCCGGCCGTCCTCATCTCGTCGAGAGTCGTGAAGCGGCCCGGGCTGATCCGAACGCCCGTCGACGCGGTCTCGGCGTCCAGGCCGAGGGCGCCAAGCACATGTGACGGGCGGGTGGAGCCGCTAGCGCAAGCGGCGCCGGTGGACAGTGACAGCGTGCCGGAGAGCGCCCGGACCACGAACTCACCCGGAACTCCGGGGAACCCGAGGCTCAGGCTGCCCGGGATCCTTCTCTCCGCGTGTCCGAACAGGCGTGCCTCCGGAAGGCTGGCCCGAACCTGGTCGAGAAACCCCCGCGTCAGGACCCGAAGGCGTGGCGCTTCCGTGGAGAGTCCATCGGCCGCGAGCGCGCATGCGACACCCATCCCGACGGCGAGCGGGACCGGGACGGTACCGGGGCGGAGCCCCCGCTCCTGGGAGCCACCGGTCATCATCGGCGCGATCCGCAGGCCGGGACGGTCCCGGAGGTAGAGGACGCCGATGCCGTTGGGTCCATAGAGTTTGTGGCCGGAGATGCTCAGCAGGTCCACATCGAGGACGTCAACATCCACGGGGATGCGGCCGGCTGCTTGTGTGGCGTCGGTGTGCATCACGGCCCCCACGCGGTGGGCGAGGCGTGCGATCTCGGCGACCGGCTGAACGACGCCGATCTCGTTGTTGGCCAGCATCACGGAGACCAGCAGCGTGCGCTCACTCAGAGCGTCCTCGACCTCCTGCATGTCCAGGATCCCGTCGGCCCGAACCGGCAGAATGCGGGCCGAGTGGCCCCGCCGGGCCAGCCAACGCACGGTCTCGAGCACGGCAGGGTGCTCGGTGGCGACGGTCACGACCTCGCTGCGCCCCATGCGAGTGCCCGTTTCCGCCGTGCCGCGCAGAGCGAGATTGCAGGACTCGGTGGCGCCGGAAGTGAAGACGACCTCGGCGCTGTAGGCGCCAAGGAAAGCCGCAACTTGCTTTCGGGCCCGCTCGACCGCGTCCCGCGCCCGCCACCCGTGTGCATGGGTCTGCGAGTGCGGGTTTCCGTAATCGGCGCACCAGTGCCGTTCCATGGCCGCGACGACGCGCCGGTCGGTCGGCGTGGTGGCCTGGTGATCGAGATAGATCGGCTCCATCGTCTCAGTCGGTGCAGTCGCAGGGCCTCTGGGTGTCGGCGAAGTCGTGGAACTCCGCACCACCGCGACTTCGCTTCGGAAGCTCGGCGAATGAGAACGGGCGGAGGCCGAAGAAGCCGATGAAGCCCTCCTCGGCCCGCCTTTCCTGTTTCAGATCCCTTCCGTACTTCTTCTCCATGTCGATCCACCACCGGACATCACACGGTGTGCCCTCGACGGATCCGAACAGAAACGAGCGACGCGAGTCGCCGAACGTGCCGCTCTCGATGCGAGCAAGCGTGTTCACGCCCTTGAGGAAGCAGAACACGCAGTTGGACAGGGCCTTGTCCTCCGGCAGCAGGTCGGTGCCCCAGGGCCGCTCGTTCCAGAAGTCGTCCACCGCCGATTCGTCGATCTCGAAGTCGGCGAGCGGCATGTACGGGTGCTCGCCCTCGGACAGAGCGTCGGCATGTGGATCTGCGGCCCGCGCCGACACCCGGGCCACGCGGTGCGGCTCGTCGCCTCTGAGGCCGATCAGCGAAACGTATTCCACGGCGCCGATTCCCAGGGATGCCCGTCCTCCGAACACGCGATCCCGAACCGCCGGGTTGCTGAACGGCGCGGCGGCGCGGGAGTAGTCCGCGTAGCGCTGGGTCGGACGGTTGGGCGGACGCGAGAGCACGAAATCCTTCTTGCCGTCGAATATCACTCTCGGCGTGCTCCCACCGCTACGTCCGTGGCGGGCGTAGAGCTGGTCCCGGTCGACCAGCGACCCGGCCCCGCCGTGACCTTCGGCCGGGATCCCCTCCCGCGCGCCGAACCAGTCCCGCAGGAACCGACGGGTCACCTCGATCTTGAGCGACTTCGTGCAGGTGCGACGGAACTGGTTCGGGACGAACCCCTTGTGGGAGAGATGTTCCTCGAACACTTCTCCACGCCAGTGGAAGCCGTCGGGGTTCTCGTCCCGCGAGAACGGTCGCGCGTTCACCAGACGGTAGGTGGGGAAGCGCCTCCATTCGCCTTTCGCAGCGTCTTCGAAGGTCTGGAACTCGATCAGGAAGAAGGGAATCCCCGCTGCCTCCGTCCGCAGCTTGCACTCGGCCACGAACGCATAGGTTCCGGGGTGCTCGCACGAAGTGTTGTTGAAGAGGACCACATCGCCCCGCTCTCGCTGAAGCGCACCCGAGTCGAGAAGGATCGTCAGCAGATGGCCGCTGGACCGCCCGCCCGAGAACTTGACTACATGTGGGAGCGCTCGGTGGCTGGGCGCCCGGTAGCGGATGATCGGCCCGTTCGGGGTCTGGGGAATCGCCGAAACCGTTCCGTTGGCGGCAGGCTGCTGATCGGTTCCGGCGCCCGACGCCACGGCGCGGGAGCTGGCGCTGCCCGAAGCGCCGTCCGACGAAGTGTCTAACCCGACTGGTGATTCAGGGCGCTGCCCGGTTCGGGGGGGGGGGGGGGGGGGGGGGGCGTGTTGAGCTCCACCGGCGGTTTTCCCCCCCCGGGGGGGGGGGGGGGTGTGGGCGCGGGGCGGGGGGGGGGGG
>CAYGAO010000072.1:0-11659 GCA_964347715.1 uncultured Acidobacteriota bacterium | reverse complement strand
CCTCCCCGGCGGCGCTCCGCGCCGCGTCGGCGCGCGAGGGACTTTCTCCACCGCCTGCTATGGCGTGTAGTCCACGATGTGGTTCAGCGGGTTCTGCGCCCGCCCGTCCACCCAGACCTCGTAGTGGAGGTGCGGCGCCCGGCTCCGGCCGGTGTTCCCGACGAGCCCGACGACCTCGCCGCGGCGAAGCCGCTGGCTCCGGCGAACGGCGATCCGGGAGAGATGGGCATACCGGGTCATCTTGCCGAACCCGTGCCGGACGGCGACATAGTTGCCGTAGGTCGGCGAGGAGCCGGCCTCGATCACCACGCCGTCGGCGGTGACCCGCGCCGGCGTCCCGGTGTTCGACGAGATGTCCACCCCGTAGTGCCACTCGATCTCCCCGGTGAAGGGGTCGTTCCGGCGGCCGAAACCCGACGAGAGATACCCGCGCACCGGCCAGATCGAGGGGGTCGAGGCGAGCAACCGGCTCTTCTCGCGCATGACCCGCTCCAGGGCGATCCCCTGCTGATCGAGCGCCGCGACCCGGCCGGACAGGTCGTCGAGCCGCTGGCTCACATAGTCGTAGCCGTTCGATATCTCGCCCGGCCCCCCGACGCCGATGATCCGCGGCGGGCCCGGATCCGCGCCGGCCAGCATCGCCAGCCGCCGCATCTGCCCTTCGAGCGCCTCGATCCGGTCGGCCATCCGCTCGGTGTCCACCGCGTAGCCCCGGTTCAGCTGGCGCAGCGCATCGCGCTCCTCGATGAGCGCCGGGGACCAGGACGACGAGGTCCAGACGAGCCAGCCGTAATGGGAGACGCCACCGAGGAGCGCGAGCCCGACGACGAGGCCGGCGACCCGCACCGCCCGGGTGATCCGGACTTCCCGGGGCGCGTGCCGCCGCTGCCCGAAGACGACGATCCGGGTGGAGCCGCGGGCGCCTCCGGGACCGGCGAGCCCCGACAGCACCCCTCGCAGCCGAGAGATCGCGCGGCCCAACATGGATCGACCCGGGATCGTAACAGAAGCCCGCAGGAAACCGATGTTCCGGGAATCCAGCGTCCCGGGGCGGACGACCGGCTAGGATTTCCGCTCGACATGCGGCGTGCGGGGCGCCTCCTCCTGCCCTTGGCCGGCGCCCTGCTCGCCGGCTGCGGCAGCGCCCCCGAGCCGGCGGAGACGATCGCCGCGGCCATCGCTTCCGTACCCGCTCCTCCGGGAGTGGAGCGAAGCGTGTGGATCGGGACCGCCGGAGGCGAAGCGCTCCACGCCGAGGCCGAGGAGGTCCCCCGCCCGGCAGCGAGTTCGATCAAGACCGCCTGGCTCGTCGAGCTGTTCGCGGAACGCGCCGGGGCCCTCGACGAACCGGTACCGGGAGCGGCGGCGGTCCTCGGCGACCCCGGACACCCGGCGGTGGCGCACTTCGACGAAACCACCCGGCAGGAGATCCGCGAGCATCTCGTCGAGGCGACCGTCGCCACGGTGGGGCGCCACCTCATCCGGGGGGACGGGGTGTCGAATGCGGTGTACAACGCCGCCGCGAACCTGGCCGCCGCGCATCTCGGCGGACCCGCGGCGCTCACCCGGCGGATCCACGCCCGCGACCCGGCGTTCGCCGGAATCCGGGGCCGCCGCTACATGCTCGCCGCCCGGGATGTGGCCGGCGACAACGAGGCGACCGCCAGCTCGCTCGCGGCGGTGCTCGGCGCGCTCGTCCGGGGCGAGACGCCGGGGGTGCCGCAGGAGGCGCTGCTCCGGGCGCAGGAGGTCCTGCTGATCGAGGAGACCGGGGACGGGCGCCACTACTTCAAGGGCGGCTCGCTGAACTCGAATCCGATCACCCGGGTGCTCTCGGGAGCGTTCGTGGGGGCGGCGGGCCCGCCGGGGCGGGCGCTGGTGCATGTCTTCATGGCCGAGCGGCCCGATCCGGGCGGCCTCGACCCGACCGAGGCCGGGGAGCAGCTCGCCGCCCACCTCGAAGCGGTGCGCGACCGGGCGCTCCCGCTGGCCCGCGCCCTTCTCCGGACCCGTTCGTGAGCCGCCGTCCGAACCGGGGCCGGAGCCGCCGCCCGCTTCGCCCCGCGAGGCCCCTCCCGCGGAGCGGGTAGGATTCGGCACTCCCCGCGACTCCCCACGATGGACCTCCTGAGCCTGCTCACCGCGACCGGCGCCGGCGTGCTCTCGTTCATCTCGCCCTGCGTCCTGCCGCTGGTCCCGGGCTACATCTCCTTCGTTTCGGGCTCGTCGCTGAGCGACCTGGCGGAGCGGAGCGACGGCGACGCGGCCGACCGCGCGGCGCGCCGCCGCCGGGTCATCGTGAACACCCTCGCGTTCGTCATCGGTTTTTCCATCGTGTTCGTGGCGATGGGCGCCTCGGCCACCTACGCCGGGCAGTGGCTCGCGGGCAACCGGATCCTGCTCGGGCGGATCGCCGGGACGGTGATCGTCCTGTTCGGGCTGCATGTCATGGGGGTTCTCAAGATCCCGTTCCTGAACGTGGAGAAGCGGTTCCATTCGAGTCGCGAGCCCGTGAGCCTCCTCGGATCGTTCGGCATCGGGCTCGCGTTCGCCTTCGGCTGGTCGCCCTGCATCGGCCCGATCCTGGCGGGCGTGCTCGTCCTCGCCGCGCAGCGCGAGACCGTCGTCGAGGGCGTGGTGTTGCTGAGCGCCTACTCGGCCGGGCTCGGCATCCCCTTCCTGCTCACCGGGATCGCGGTGGACCGCTTCTTCGCCATCGCGAAGAAGGCGAAACGCCACATGCGGATCGTCGAGGTCGTCGCCGGCGCCCTGCTCGTCGTGATCGGGATCCTCGTGTTCACCGACAGCCTCCAGGCGCTCGCGCGCTACCTCACCTTCCTCCCGATCCTCGGATGACGCCACCCGCCATGCTCCTCTTCGCCGCGCTCTTCCCCTTCGCCTTCGCCACTGGCCAGGAGGCGTGGGAGGTTCCGGCCGAGGCGCGCGAGCTGCCGAACCCCGCTCCCCGGACCGAGGCCGCCCTCGCCGCCGGCGAGGCGATCTACGGCGCCCGCTGCGCCTCCTGCCATGGCGACACCGGCAGGGGCGACGGCAAGGCCACCCGGTTCATCAAGCCGGCCCCGGCCGACATCTCGACCGCCGAGGCGCGCGACCGGATGACCGACGGCGAGATCTTCTACAAGATCACCGAAGGCAGGAAGCCGATGCCCGGGATGGCGCGGACGCTCGACGACGAGGAACGCTGGCAGGTCGTCCACTACCTCCGCACGCTGCAGCCGCCCCGGTAGCGCGGGGCGCCCACCGGACCGGAGACGATCCCGGAGACGATCCATGAAGACGCTCGCTCGCTCCCGCCCGCTCCTGTTGGCGGCGCCCCTCCTCGCCGCGGCGCTGGTCCCGTTCGCCTGCGTCCCGCCACCGGGGGACGGCGGCGGACCCGGCGGCGGGCTCGCCGAGTTCGCGCCCGACCTGACGCTCCCCCGGATCGGCGCAGAAGGTCGCGTGGACCTGCGCGCCGACGGCGAGGGGAAGGTCGTCCTCGTGGACCTCTGGGCGACCTGGTGCGTCCCCTGCGTCGCCGAGCTGCCGCATCTGCAGGAGCTCTCGGAATCTCTCGCCGCCGAGGACTTCCTGATGCTCGGAATCGTGCTCGAGTCGGGGGACGCCGAGGAGGTAGTCCCCTACCTCGCCGAACACGGCCTCACCTACCCGAACGTGATGGGTTCCGACGAGGCGCGGGACGCGTTCGGCCCGTTCCTCGGCTACCCCACGAAGTACCTGATCGACCGCGACGGACGTCTCGTGAAGCGCTACTTCGGCGCCGTCGGGGACATCCTGAACGAGGAGATCGGACAGCTCGTCGAGACCGGCGCGCTGAACTGAACCCGGCGCGGGAGAGTCCCCGCCCGGGACCCGTCGCGGGAGAGCTTCCCGCCCGCGGACCCGCCACCGGCGGCGGATGACCGGGAGCCCCCTCGCCAGCGCGCTCCGGCAGGTGGAGCCGACCCGACCGCGGCCCCCGCCCCGCAGCGCTCCGCCCGGGAGCCATTTCGAGAAGACGCCCGGCCCAGAGCGCTCCGGCGGGTGGAGCTGCCACGGAACGGCGGCGTCCGATCCGCGGCGCCGCGGCGGGGGGAACTGCCCCGGGACGGCGGCGTCCGATCCTTCTCCTCAGCAGCCGGTGGATAAAGCGCCCCGCATGGGAATCCGTCCTCGAAGCGATGGGCCGTCGTCCGGGCGGTTGCGGGGCGCTTCCCCCACAGGGTGGCGGCCCGGATCTCGCTGGCGCGATCCGGGCCACCCGCTTTCGCGGGGAGGGAGAACCCTCCCCGCACCCATCCCCGCCGCGTCGGCGCGCGAGGGACTTTCTCTACAGCCTGTCAGCGCTGCGGCGGGTGGAGCTGCCCCTCGGAGGAGGCGACCACCGAAGCCACGGTGAGGTCGCCGGTCACGTTCGTCGTGGTGCGGAGCATGTCGAGCACGCGGTCCACTCCGAGGATGAGCGCGACGCCCGCCGCCGGAACCCCGATCGCCTGCAGGATGATCACGAGCATGATGATCCCCGCGCCCGGAACCGCGGCGGTCCCGATCGAGACCAGCACCGCGGTGAGCACGATGGCGAGCTGCCCTTCGAGTCCGATGGACATGCCGAGCGACTGGGCGATGAACAGCGCCGCCACCGCCTGGTAGAGCGCCGTGCCGTCCATGTTGATCGTGGCGCCGAGCGGGAGCACGAACGAGGACACCTCTTCGGAGACGCCGTAGTCGCGCTGGGCGCGATCCATCGTCACCGGCAGGGTGGCGCCGCTCGAACTCGTGGAGAAGGCCACCAGCTGTACCTGGGCGGTCGCCGGGAGCACGCGGAGCCAGCGAAGCGGGGTGAAGAGTTTCAGGATCAGCGGATAGACGACGAGCATCTGGGTCGCGAGACCCGCGATCACGACGAAGCAGTAGAACCCGAGCGCCCCGAGCAGCTGGACGACCTGCTCGGGGTCGTCCCCGGCCATTCCGGTGATCGCGCGGGCGATCAGCGCGAACACGCCGAGCGGAGCCATCCGCATCACGATCCCCACGAACTCGATGACCACGCCCTCGAGTCCCTTGAAGAAGGCGAGCAACGGCGCCCCCCGCTCCTTCGGGATGCGGAGCAGCGCGATACCGAACAGGAGCGCGATGAACACCACCTGGAGCATGTTCCGGTTGTTCGAGGTCGCCGAGATCGCGTTCGCCGGCACGATGTCCGTAAGGAAGGCGAGCGGGCCGCGCTCCTCCATCATCTGCGCCGCCTGCCCCTCGCGGCTCGCCGCGGCCTCGCGGTACTCCTCGGCGAGTTCCTCCTGGAGTCCCGGCGGCACGCTGTCGCCGGGTCGGAACAGGTTCGCGTAGCCGAGGCCGATGGTGACCGAGATCGCGGTGGTCGCCACATAGATGGCGATCGTCTTGCCGCCGATCCGGCTCACCTTCCGCATGTCGCTGAGCGACGCCACCCCGATGATCAGCGAGGCGATCACCAGCGGCACGGCGATCAGCTGCAGCCCGTTGAAGAACAGCTCGCCGAAGGGCGCGATGTAATCGTTCGTGAACTCGTTCCAGCCGAAGGCCGCGGCGGCGACGCCCCAGGCGACCCCGAGCGCGAGCCCGAGGACGATCTGGAACCAGAGCTGGCGATACCAGGGTCGGTCTTTCTTCATGGTGTGCCCTCTCGGCGCGGTCAGGCGCCCTCTCCGGAGTGCCGGAGGACGAAGCGGCCGAGTCGGCCGATGCGGGTGAGCCGGATGGGTGGCGCGCCCCGATCCTCGTCGCGCCCGCCCGCTCCGACCTGGATCACGGCGCGTCCCGAGAGGATCAGGAGCAGATCGTCCCCCAGGATCTGCCGGCGGTAACCGGTGAGCGGGCGCGCTCCGGGCGCCTCCTGCGGATACGCGGAGGCGATCGCGCGGAGCTCCTCCTGCGTCGCGAGGAGCTCCGGAGCGACGCCGTGTTCCGAGGCCCGCAGCTTCAGCCAGGTCTCGAGCAGCAGCGCGAGCGACTCGGGCACCGGGCTCCGGACACGTTTTCCGGTCCCGGTGAACGGGATCTCCTCGCGGGCGCCAGCGGCGATCGTCTCGAGCAACGGCCCGGACTGCTTGCCGAGCACCGACTTCGCCTGCTGGACGGCCCGCGCATCCCCCTTCGGCGGACGCCCGCCGGTGGACTCCCACGGCGCGAGCAGTTGCTCCCGGTTCCGGGGCTGGCGCCGCGCCAGGTCCCGGACCACGCTGTCCTTCAGGATCCAGCCGCGGGGCCGGTTCGACGCGCGGGCGCGCTCGTCGCGCCACGCCGCCAGGGCGCGGAGCGATCCGCGCTGCGACGGCGTGAGCCCGGGGCTGTCGAGCGCGCGGTAGGCCTCCTCGGGGGGCGTCAGGCGGTAGCTCTCCTCCTCGGTCAGCGGCCTCATCTCCTCATCGAGCCACTCGAGCCGGGAGAGCGCCCGCGCGCGAGCGCGGAGCTTCTCGCGGAGCGGCAGCAGGTAGCGCACATCCGCGATCGCGTACTCGACCTGGCGGGGCGAGAGCGGGCGCTGCAGCCAGTCCGACATCTGCTCCTGCTTGGAGAGACTGCGGTTCACGAAGCCGGAGACGAGCGTCCGCAGCGCGATCTGGGCCTTCTTCCCGTGGCCGATGACCGCCGCCGCGACCTGGGTGTCGAAGACGTTCTTCGGCACCACGGAAGCGAGCCCGTAGAAGATGTCGAAATCGTGCTTTCCCGAATGGACGACCTTCTGGATCGCGGGGTCCGCGATCAGCTCGTGGAGCGGGCCGAGATCGAGGTCCGCGAGCGGGTCCACCACGGCCTCGAGCCCCGGCGCGGCGACCTGGACGAGACCGAGTTCGGGAACGAGCCGGTTCTCGGGGATGAACTCGGTGTCGAGGGCGAATTGCCCGGCGGAGCGCAACTCGGCGACGAGCGACCCGAGCGCCTCCGCATCCTGGACGATGCGAACGCTCCCGACCTCCGGGGGTGGTCCCGCCACGGGAGACGGATGCTGGTCCCGGCGCCCCCCGTGGCGACGGCCCCGGGGGGGCCGCTTCGGCCCGGACCCGCCGCCGCTCGCCTCCCGCTCCGTCGTACCTGCGTCCAAGAGAATGTGCGAGACCGGGCGGCGACGCTCCGGAGCGGCGAGTGTACCGCCGAGGCCGATGTGCGACCATGGCGCTGCCCCCGCGCTCGTGAACGATCCCGGCCTCCTCAGCGTCCTCCCCCCGGTCCTCGCCATCGTGGTCGCGCTGGTGACCCGCCAGGCGGTGCTGGCGCTGCTCGCCGGGGTCCTCTTCGGAGAGCTCGTGATCGGCGGCGGAAACCCCTTCGCCGCGCTTGCGAACTCGGTCACCCGGATCACCGACGCCTTCTCGGGAAACGCGCACATCCTGCTCTTCAGCACGCTCGTGGGAGCGGTCCTGGCCCTGATCGGGCGCATCGGCGGGGTCGCCGGCTTCGTCGAATGGGTGACCGCGCGGCGCCTCGGGAGGAGCCGCCGGGGCGCCGAGGCGCTGGCGCTGCTGCTCGGGCTCGGCATCTTCGTCGAGTCGAGCATCACCTGCCTCGTGAGCGGCACCGTCGCCCGACCGCTCTTCGACCGCTTCCGCCTCTCCCGCGAGAAGCTCGCCTACCTGACCGACTCGACCTCGGCGCCGGTCTGCATCCTGATCCCGCTGAACGGCTGGGGCGCGCTCGTCATCGCGATCCTGGCGACGCTCGGGATCGAGAACGGCGTCCGGGTCCTCGCGGCGAGCATCCCGTTCAACTTCTACGCGCTCGTCGCCCTCGCCCTCGCGTTCTGGTTCGGGCTCTCCGGCCGGGACTTCGGTCCCATGGCGCGCGCGCAGCGGCGGGCGCGCGAGACCGGCCGGGTGATCCGCGAGGGAGCCCGCCCGCTCGTCTCCGCCGAAGTCCTCGCGCTTCCGCCGGCGCCCGGAGTGGCCGGGCGCGCGCGCAACATGATCATCCCGCTCGCGGTGCTGCTGGTGATGATCTTCGTCGGCCTCTGGATCACCGGCGAGGGCGACCTGCTCGCCGGCAGCGGGAGCGTCTCGGTGCTCTGGGCGGTCCTCGCCGCCACGCTGACCGCGGCGCTCCTCGGCATCGCGCAGCGGGCGATCCGCCCCGCGGCGAGCGTGGACCTCGTGTTCCGGGGAGCGAGCGGGATGGTCCCGGTGGTCTCGGTGCTCCTCGTCTCCTTCGCGATCGCCGCGGTCGCCCGCGACCTGGGCACCGGGGTCTATCTCGCCGGGGTCGCCGAGGCCGCGATGCCGGCGTGGCTCGTTCCCGCGGCGCTCTTCGTGGTCGCCTCGGCCACGGCGTTCTCCACCGGGACTTCCTGGGGAACCTTCGGGATCATGCTGCCGATCGCGATCCCGGCGGGCGCCGCGCTCGGCCTCGACACCCCGCTCGTTCTCGGCGCCGTGCTCTCGGGAGGGATCTTCGGCGACCACTGCTCGCCGATCTCCGACACCACGATCATCGCCTCGATGGCCTCGGGCTCGGACCTCGTGGACCATGTGAACACGCAGCTCCCCTACGCGCTCCTCGGCGGAGGCGCCGCGGTCCTCCTCTTCCTCGCCGCCGGGCTGCTCTCGGGGCCGGTCTAGACTTCGCCGCACATGCCGGAAACCGCCACGCTCCCCCTCGAGGAGGAACTCCGGGGGGACGGCCCCGAGATCGTCCCCCTCGATCCCGACCATCCGGGCTTCCGCGATCCGGCCTACCGCGCGCGCCGGAACGCGATCGCCCGACTCGCCTTCGAACACGCGCCGGGGGAGCCGGCGCCGAGGGTGCCCTACACGGACGAGGAGCACGCCGTCTGGCGGCAGGTTCGGGAACTCCTCGCACCTCGGCACCGCGAGCGCGCCGCGGCGGAGTACCTCGAGGGCGCGGAGGTCGTCCGGCTCGAAACCGACCGGATCCCCCAGCTCGAGGAGGTGAACGCCCGCATCCGCCCGGCGACCGGGTTCCGGATGCTGCCGGTGACGGGGCTCGTGAACCCCCGCACCTTCCTCTCGTTCCTCGCCGACCGCATCTTCCTCGCCACCCAGTACATCCGGCACGCGAGCCGCCCGCTCTACACCCCCGAGCCCGATGTGATCCACGAACTCGTCGGCCACGCCGCCACCTTCGCCCAACCCGACTACGCCGACCTGAGCGCCCACTTCGGGCGCGCGGCGCGCGCGGCGAACGACGCGGAAGTGGAGCGGATCGCCCGCCTCTACTGGTTCACGCTCGAGTTCGGCGCCGCGCTCGAGAACGGGAACCCGAAGGCGTACGGCGCCGGGATCCTCTCCTCGGTCGGCGAGCTGGACCGGCTGGCCGAGGCCGAACTCCGGCGTTTCGACTGCCGGCGGATCGTGGAGACGCCCTACGACCCGACCGACTACCAGCCGTTCTACTTCGTGGCGCCGAGCTTCGGCGCCGCGGCGTCCGGCATCAGCGACTTCCTCCGCCGCTTCTCGGACTGAGCGTCGCGCGGATCACCATCACCGTCGCGTCGTCGTCGGGCGCCCCGCCCCGGTGCCGGCGGGCAGCCTTCATCACCGCGTCGCCCACCTCGGCGGCCGGGGTTCCGGCCTCGCGCTCCGTCGCGAGCAGCCGGGCGAGGCGCTCACGCCCGAAGAGATCGCCTTCGCGGTTCGCCGACTCGGTGATCCCGTCGGTGTAGAGCGCGAGCAGATCCCCGTCGCCGAGCTGGATCGCCTGCTCGAAGTAGCGAGGCTTCGGGAAGAGTCCCACCGGGACCGAGCCCGCCGGGATCATCTCGACCTCGCCGTCGCTGCGGACGAGGATCGAGGGCGAATGGCCGGCATTGATGTGGACGAGGCGACGGAGCGGAACATCGAGCACGCCGTAGAACAGGGTCGCGTAGCGGGTCTCCCCGACGGTCTCGTAGAGGAGGCGGTTCGTGAGGCCGAGGACGGCGCGGAGCGCGAGGCTCGAGTTCGCCAGCGAGAACACGGCCGCCCGGAGCGCGGCGACGAGCAGCGCCGCCGGAATCCCCTTCCCCGAGACATCGCCGATCGCGATCCCCCAGCGATCCTCCCCGAGAGGGACGAAATCGTAGTAGTCGCCGCCGACCTGGGAGCAGGGTTCGTACACCGCGGCGATGTCGAGGCCGTCGAGGACCGGGGTCTCGTGGGGCAGGAGATCGTGGAGCACCTTCCCCGCCACTTCCAGCTCGGAAGCGAGCTTCCTCCCTTCGACCGCCACCTCGTAGAACAGGATCCGCTCGATCGCCGGGGCGGCCCCCGCGGCGTAGGAGGCGAGCGCGGCGCGGTCGCGGTCGGTGAAGGCCCCCTCCCCGGAGGATTCGGCGACGAGCGCACCGAGCCGGCGACCGCCGGCGCCGAGGAGCGGGGCCGCGAGCGCCGAACCCGAAGCCTCGCTCAGGTCGGGATCGGGCGCCTCGACGGCCGGAAGGAGTTCCGCGCGGCCGCGGCGGAACACCTCCCGGACGAGGCCGCGCTCGGGCAGGCGCCCCCCGTCCGGCTCCGGCAGCAGGCTGTCCCGGCCCCGGGCGCGCCGGCAGACGATGCTCTCCCCGTCGAGCCCGACCGCGCAGAGCGACGCCCGGTCAGAGCGCGGGAGCACATGCCGGAGGCCGGCGAGGATCGTGTCCGCGGTGCGACCGATCTCGAGGCTGCGCCCGATCTCGTGGAACGCCTCGAGAACGGGCCCGCTGTCGGGCCCCGGCGGATCCTCCGGCGTCATCGGGCGACGCCCGGCCCGAATCGCTTGCGCGATCCGTTCCGCCCTCTTTCGCGGGGAGGGCGAACCCTCCCCGGCGGCGCACGAGAGACTTTCTCCACCGCCTGCTACCGCATCGCAAAGCAGTAGAAGAGGCCGTCGCCCCCGGTTCCCCGGAGGTCTTCCTGGCCGCAGCCCCGGGAGCCGTGCGACGAGTTCCAGGAGGTGGGGTTCGCGCCGCCGCCGACACGGTCGTGGTGGCCGACGAGGGCGCTCCCGTCCGGGGTGTTGCTCGTCCAGTTCGAGCAGCTGGTGTCGCCGTCGGCAACCGAGGCGTTTCCGTCCTCGGTGGAGCCGGTGAGGATGTCGTGCCGGTTCACCTCGTCGCCACGCCCGCTGATCGGCTCGCCGGTCTCGGAGACCGAGTTCTCCTTGCCGAGCCGGTTCTGGTCGCTGTGCAGGTCGGCCACGCTCCGGGCCACCAGGACGCCGTTCGCGTTGTGCCAGGGGCCGGCGCCGATACGGTCGCGGGCGTTCACCCCGTCCGGTCCGGTGGTGCTGAGGTAGGCGCGCCAGGTCAACCCGGCGCTCGCGCCGGCCTCCCCCGCGAGCAGGGAACAGTGGGCGTCGGCGCCCTCGATCCCGCCGAGGTTCGCGCCGTCGCCGGGCCCGCGGCTGGTGAGGAAGAAGGTCATCTCCTCCTGGGCGGAGGCGGCGAGGAGCGCCGGCAGCGCGACGAGGGAAAGGACGAGTAGGGATCGCTTCACGGGAAGGCCTCCTTGGGGTGTCGAATCCGGCCAGTGATTCTAGAAGCGGCCGCCCCGCGCGGCGATCAGCAGCCTGTGGATGAAGCGCCCCGCATGGGAATCCGTCCTCGAAGCGATAGAGAACCCCATCGTCCGGGCGGATGCGGGGCGCTTCCCCCACCGGATGGCGGCCCGCCTCGATGTGGGACAGCACCCCCGGCCCCAGGGAGGGGGGGCGG
>CAYGAO010000071.1:0-11868 GCA_964347715.1 uncultured Acidobacteriota bacterium | reverse complement strand
GGACCCTCCCCGGCGGCGCTTCGCGCCGCGTCGGCGCACGAGGGACTTTCTCCACAGCCTGCTGAGGAGCCGCGGGAGCCGGCCCCGCCGGTCTCCGGTCCGCGGGCCCGAGGGGGCTGCGTCTCACCGCCGGCGCCGGCCGGTCGGAGGCCGCGCGTTCGGTCCTCGGGGGCGAGTCAGCCGCCGATGCAGTAGAGCGCTTCGGCGGTGCGCAGGAAGATCTGCCCCCCGGAGATCGCCATCGAGCTCAGCGTGTAGGAGCCCATGTCGTTCGTGGCGAGGATCTCGAAGTCGCCCGTCCCGACGCCGACCACCGAGGCGACCCCGTCCTCGTTGATCACATAGAGGCGGCCGTCCGCGAGGATCGGCGAGGCGCTGTAGGTGCCCGGCGCGAGCCGCTCGGGGCCCATCAGGGTCTCCCCGGTCCTGGCGTCGAGCGCGTAGAGCACCCCGTTGTCGGTGACCACGAAGAAGCGCTCCCCGTCGGTCACCGGCGTCGGCACATCGGGTCCCCGGTCGAACGACCAGATGCGGTGCGAATCCGTGATGTCCCCTTCCCCGCCGGTCCGCAGCGCGAGGAGCGGCTTCACCCGGGTCGGCGCGTAGATGATCCCGTTCTTCACGATCGGCGAGGCGACGATCCGGTAGGCCCCGTTGTTCTCCGGGTTCAGGCCCCGGGAGCGCCAGCGCTCGCGGCCGGTGTCCAGATCGTGCCCGGTGACCACATCGCCCCCGGTGATCACGAGCTCGTGACGCCCGTCCACCTCGTGCACGAACGGGGTCGTGTAGGAATCCGGCGACTCGCGGATCGCCTCCGTCGGGCGCTCCACGCGCCAGACCGTCTCCCCGGTCCCGGGATCGATCCGGAGCAGGTAGGAGGGATCGTCCGTCTTCATCCCGTGCAGCACCTGGACGAAGAGCGCGTCCCCGAAGAGGAGCGGGCTGCTCGCATAGCCCCAGTTCAGCCCGAAATCGCCGTAGTCCCCCGGGATGTCGCGGGACCAGAGTTCGACCCCGGCGAAATCGAACGCCTTCAGGATCCCGGTCCCGGTCAGGACGAAGACGGTCTCGCCGTCGGTGACCGGCGAGGGGGAGGACATGTTCTGCTTCCGTCCGCGGATGTCGCGGTCGCTGAGGTGACGACTCCAGCGGACCGAGCCGTCGCTGCGGTCGAGCGCCCAGAGCTCGATGCGCCCCGCATAGGGGAGGTTGCCCCGCCCGGTCGCCGGCGCCCCTCGCCGGCGCCGGTAACCCTCGGAGGGGTTCGCCGGCACGCCGGCGTCCTCGTTCGGGATGGACACGTTCAGGAAGACCGTGTCCCCGGAGACGATCGGCGTCGCCCCGCTCCACGCGGGCATCGCGGTCTTCCAGACGACTCCGTTGTCGGTGTCCCAGGAGACCGGCAGCCCGACCTCGTCGCTCACCCCGTCGCGGTTCGGGCCCCGCCAGTGGGGCCAGTCTTCGGCCGAGGCGGCGCCGGAAAGCGCGAGGCTGGCGGTGAGCGTCAGGAGAACGGGAAGAAGGGAATGGCGCACGGGAGAACCTCCGGGGAGCCCGGTCATTCTACGGGGCGGGATCGGCGCCGTGCGGCGTGGGCTGCGGCGATGCGGTCCAGCATCGCCGGGACTTCCGCGTCGATCTCGCCCTGGGGCAGATGTCGAACCAGCTCGTGGAAGCGCCGCTTCGGCATCCGGTTGACCTCGCCGAGCAGCGAGAAGAACTTCGCGAACAGGGGCTCGAGAAAATCCTCGCTCACTTTCGCGTCGGGGCCTGCCGGATCCACGCCGGGGCGAAGCACGGCGGCGGCGCGCCGAACGCTCCGGATCGCCTCGGCCATCGCTTCGCGCCGCGACGGTCCGTTCTTCGGCGCGAAGAGGTCCGGCGCCTCCGGCACTCGGCCTGCTGCCCCCGCCCAGGCGAACAAGGTCGCTTCGGAGCACAGGTAGTTCTCGATTTCGCGCCGGCTCCAGGTGAATGCCGGGAGCCGCATTTCCGGGAGCGCCTGCGGGAGCCGATCGAAGAGCGCGAGCCCCCGGAGCTCCGGAACCGCCTCCCGGAGTCCGTAGAAGTGGTCCATCGCCTTCGTGGGTCGGTTCCCGACCGGATGCACGAAGGCCGAATCGAGCGCGTCGAGGGCTCGCTGGCACCCGAGGCGCTCGGCGAAGGCCCGGAGGACCGAAAGGTCGCTCGCGCCCTCGAGGTAGAGCACGAACCCCGCCCGGCGGGCCTGCTCGTAATCGCCGTACCCGATGTCCCGGAGCGCCTTCAGGACCTGGCTCCCCCGATCGGCGATCCGGTGCGGCTCCCCGACGAAGGCGATGATCGTGTCGTTTCCCGCCGCTTCGTGGAGCAGCACCTCGGAGTGGCTCGCCGCGATGATCTGGCTGCCGGCCGCGTCCGCGGCGCGCCGGAGCAGTCGGTAGATCTCCCGCTGGCGGACGATTTCGAGGTGCGCGTCCGGTTCGTCGAGAAGCAGGACGGCGCCGGGGTTCAGCGCGAGGTGGGCGAGCAGGAGCATCACCTGCTGGAACCCGCGCCCGCTCGCGGTGAGGTCGAACCGCGCGCCGTCCTTCCAGAAGGACATGGCGATCTCGCCGCGCGCGGCGATGTGTTCCGGAGGGTCGAGGCGGGCGCCGAACATCCGTTCCATCTCCGCCACGAGCGTTTCCCACCGCTCGGGCTGTTCTCGGAAGATCCGGAAGCAGAGGTTGCGCAGGACTTCCGCGGTGCGCCCCTCTCCGATCCGGACCTCCACGCCGCCGGGATCGATCCGCAGCTCGTTCGCGGCGAGGCCCGACATCGGCGGCAGGTAGGCGATCCGGGTCTCCGCCGCCTCGGCCGGAACCGGCATCCGCTCGCTGCCGTCGGGGCTCACCCGGAGCGGCCGGCAGTAGAAGGACTCCTCGTTCGCGTAGTCGAACTCGAAACCGGCCTGCCAGGGAGCGCCGCGCGTATCCCCCGAGACGAGGATGTCGATGCGGATGTTGCCGGCGCGCTGTTTCTTCCTCTCGCGCCGGACATGGCGGACCCGCAGGTTCCGCCAGATCTGCTTCGCGTTCGCCATCGGGACCGCGAGCAGATCGCGCCGATTCACGGTCACCCCCGGACGCGCGGCGGGGACTTCGCTCCCGGCGCGCTTCTCGTTCCACCGTCGCATCCCGAGATCCCACAGCGCGAGGGCCTGGAGCGGCGTCGTCTTCCCGGAATCGTTCGGCCCGACGAACAGGACCGGGCTGTCGAGCTCGACGGACACCTCCCCGAACCGCTTGAAGTTGCGGACGGTCAGCCGGTTCAACACTCGACGACCCCGGCGCTCTCCTCGATCTCGATGCGCGAGTCCACGAAGGTGTTGCGGACGGTCAGCCGGTTCAACACCCGACGACCGGCCTACTCGGGGCCGAAGACGAACAGGTGCTCGACGGTGCGGAAGTAGAGGCGCGAAGGGGCGATCGCCGGGGTCGCATAGACGCCTTCGCCGAGCGGGTTCACCCGGAGGACCTCGAGCGCGGCGCTCTCCTCGCCGGGAGCGAGCGGACGGACGACGGCGACGAGCCCGAGCTCGCTCGTGAAGTAGATCTTGCCGTCGGCGGCGACCGGCGAGGCGAAGTAGGCGTCCACCGCGCCCCGCAGGCGCCCCTGGGAGAGCATCGCGCCGGTCTCGGGGTCGAGCGCGGTCACGATGCCCCCGTCGTTCACCAGGTAGAGGACGCCCTCGTAGAGGAGCGGCGAGGGCAGCTGGGGCACCCGCCGGCGGTAGCTCCACACGGTGTTCCTCGCGGTCAGGTCGCCCGTCTCGCCAGCGTCGCCGGGGCGAACCGCGAGGACGCCGTTCCGGGAGCCGAGCACCGCCTCGTAGTAGCTCCACTCGCTGGCCTCGAGCATCCCGTCGCCGCTCAGATCGATCACCCCGAACCAGGATTCGGGATGCCCTTCGGCCTCTTCCCGCCCGATCCGGTCGTCCCCGTCGCGGTCCCAGTCGGCGAGCGCCTCGGCGAAGGGCGGCGCGCTGATCTGGTTTCCCGGCTGGTTCAGCGGGGCTCCGTAGCCGTTCACGAACACGAGATCGCCGTGGAGCAGCGGAGTGGACTTCATCTCCCAGGGGAGGCCGCCGACCCACCAGCGAGCCGCTCCGTCCCGGAGGCCGTACGCGGTGAGCAGGAAACTGCCCGGGGCGAGGATCTCGAGGCCGTCCGGGGACTCGCGCAGGATGGGCGTCGAGTGGCCGCTGGTCGCCTCGGGGCGGGGCGTCCGCCAGCGGATCTCTCCGGTCTGGCGCGACACCGCGAGGATCTCCGAACCGAGGTTCTGGTCGAGCACCAGCACCACGGAGTCGCCGGCGAAGATCGGCGAGGCGCCCATCCCGTAGAGGTTGTCGAACGGGCCGAGCGGGAGCCGCCACCGCTCTTTCCCCTCGCCGTCGTAACCGAGGAGCCCGAGGTCGGGGAAGAAGGCGACCACCTCGTCGGGCGTCGCCGCCACGCTCGGCGAGGCGGCGTTGTTCCGGGAATCGAGCTCGGTGATCCGGTCGCGCCCGGCCCGCGCCCGCCAGAGCTCCTCCCCGGTCTCGGCGTCGAGCGCGATCGTGAAGAACGCATCCTCGGCGAAGCCGGTCAGATGGACCCGCCCGCCGGCGAGGATCGGCGAGGAGTGCCCCGGCGGGAGCGCCACCCGGAAGCGGAGGCCCCGTTCCGGCCCGAAGCCGACCGGCAGTTCGCCCGGCGGCCCGATCCCGCTGCCGTTCGGGCCCCGGAACCGGTCCCATTCCCCGGCTCCGGCGCTCCCGGCGGAGAGCGCCGCGAGCAGGATTGCGGGCAGGAGGGGCGCTGGTCTCATCGTCTGTTCCTCGAGGCTCGCGGCGGAGCCGCCTGCGGGGTCGCGCCGGGACGCCCGGTCCCCCGAAGACGGGGGGCGCTGTCCGCCACCGCCGGGGACACCGGGACCGGTCCGACCGGCGAGTTCGTCCCGAACACCGACGAGCGCGAGCCGGGACCGACGGACTCCCGCCCCCGTTCCCGGCGCGCCGATACCGCCGAAGTCCTGCGACCGGAGCGGGTCCCCCGAGCGCCCGAAGGCGTGGAGCCGCCGGTTCCCGAACCAGCGGTTTCCGAACCGCTAGCCCGAACGGGGTTCGCCGAGACGCCGATCCCGTGGCGGTCGTCGAACGGGAGCCCCGGACGCGCGCCGGGCGAAGGGAGCGCGGCCACCGTCACGGCTCCGTCGGCCGGCCCCTCGCGGGTTCCCGGAAGGCGTGGAGATGGTCCACGCCGCGCAGGAAGATCGTTCCCCCGGCCACCGCCGGCGACGCCCAGATCGCTTCGGGCAACGAGCTCTCGGCCACGATCTCGAACTCCCGGCCGGCCCGGATGACGGTCAGGTCTCCTTCGAGACTCGAGATCAGGACCTGCCCCTCGTAGCCGATCGGCGAGGCGTGGAAGCGCCCCGGACGCGAGGGCCGTCCCCGGAAGAGGAGCGCGCCGCTCTCGGGATCGAGCGCGGTCACGACCCCGCCGTCGGACAGGACGAACAGGACCCCCTCGTAGAGAAGCGCCGACGGCAGGTAGCCGGTGCCCCGCTCGTGGCGCCAGACGGTCTCGGGAGGCTCGGAAGCGAAGACCCGGAGCGCGCGCATCTCCTTCTTCGGATACCCGGTGGAGACGAAGACCAGGGGTCCGCCGGGCGCGGGAAGCAGGACCGGGGTGTGGACCAGGTTCGAGTCGAAACCGGGGAGGCGCCAGAGCTCGGCCCCGCTCGCCGGGTCGTAGGCGGCGATCCGGTCGTAGCTCGGAACGAGCACCTGCTCGCCGCCGGCGACCGGAACGACCGCCGGCGTCGCCCAGCTCTTGCGCACCCGCCGGGGCGTTCGCCAGAGCAGCTCCCCGGTGCGCCGGTCCACCGCGGCGACCACCGACCCCTCGCCGGCGTCGTCGTCGCAGACGAGGATCAGCGCCTCGCCGTGCCGGATGGGGGAGATCCCGTGCCCGAGGCCCCAGACTCCGAAGTCTCCGAGGTCGGCCTCCCAGAGCGGGTCGCCCTCGAGGGTGAAGGCGAAGAGGCCCTCGGAGCCGAAGAAGAAATAGACCCGCTGCCCATCGGTGAGCGGCGTCGGCGAGGCGTAGGTGTTGCTTCGGTGGCGGTTGTCGTACACCGGCCCCTCGTGCACCGCGCGGCGCCAGAGCTCCCGTCCGGTCTCCCGGTCGAAGGCGAGGGCGAGGAGCGTGTGGGAGAGCTCCCCCGCCTCGCTGCCGGGGTGGAGATAGACCTCCCCGTCGCGGAAATGCGTCGGTGGCGCGTGCCCGGGGACCGGATCTCCGGTGATCGCCGCCGAGAGGAAGAGCCGGTCGCCCCAGACGATCGGCGAGGAGTGTCCCCTTCCCGAGACCTCCACCTTCCAGAGTCCGGTCTCGCCGGCCCGGAACCGGACCGGCAGCCCGGTCTCGGTCGAGATCCCGTCGCGCGTCGGGCCGCGCCAGCCCGGCCAATGCGGCCTGCCCTCGTCCCCGGCCGGTTCGAGGCCGAAAGCGGGGCTCGACGCGAGCAGGAGCAGCAGCGCCACGGGGAGGAAGGGCACGGGAACGCTGCGTAGTATGCGGGTTCCCCACGACCGGGTGGGCGAGGGTGGGAGCCCGTCCGGGAGTCGGCGGGTAGAATCCGGTTTCGTCATGTCTCTGGCGGTTCCACTCTCTTCCTCTTCGGGAGTCCGGGCTCCGGTGCTCCTGACCTGGCTCCTCGCGCTGGCGCTTCCGGGTGTCTCCCGCGCCTCGGCGGTCGGGCCGGACTGGCCCGAAGTCCGGGGTCCGACCCGCGACGGGATCTCCGGGGAGACCGCGCTTCCCGAGTCGTGGTCGCCCGAGGGCGAGAACCTGCTGTTCCGGGCGCCCTTCGGGGGCCGCTCGACCCCGGTGATCCTCGGGGACCGGCTGTTCGTGCAGAACGGGGTGGGAGTCGGCGCGACGCGCCAGGAACGCCTCCTCGCGCTCGACGCCGGCACCGGCGAGGTCCTCTGGGAGCAGCGTCGCAACATCTATCACTCGGACGCCCCGCCCCGACGGGTCGGCTGGGCCTCTCCCGGGGCCGACGCCGAGACCGGGACCGTGTTCTTCTTCACCGTCGGCGGCCAGCTGACCGCGTTCGACGCCGAAGACGGGAGCGTGCGCTGGGAGCGTTCGCTCCCGGAGGAGCTCGGGCTGGTCAGCACCCACGGCGGCCGGACCGCCTCCCCGCTCGTCTTCCGGAACCTGGTGATCCTGAGCAGCCTGACCTCGTCGTGGGGGCAGCACGCCCGAGGGAGCCATCGCTTCTTCGCCTTCGACAAGCGAACCGGGGAGATCGTCTGGTTCTCCGCTCCCGGCGGGCGCCCCTACGACACGACCTACTCGCCGGGCTCCATCCGCGAGATCGGGGGGCGCGAGCTGCTGCTCGTAGGCGGTGGCGACGGTGCGTTCCACGCGCTCGAGCCGGCGACCGGGGCTTCGGTCTGGAACTTCCCGATGAGCAAGCGCGGCGTGAACAGCGGCGCGGTCGTCTTCGGCGACCTCGCGGTCGTCAGCCACGGCGAGGAGAACCTCGATTCCTCGGTGATGGGGCTCCTCGCCGGGCTCGACGCCACCGCTTCCGGGGAGATCGCGGCCGATGCGGCGCGTTGGCAGGTCCCGGGATTCCTCGGCGGTTTCTCCTCCGGGGTCGCTGACGGGGACCTTCTCTACCAGCTCGACAACAGCGCGAACCTCGCGGCGTTCTCGGCGACGGACGGCGAGCGGCTCTGGACCGAGAACCTGGGCACGATCCAGCGCGCCTCCCCGGTGCTCGCCGACGGGAAGCTCTATGTGGGCACCGTGAACGGGCGCTTCTACATCCTCCGGCCCGGTCGGGACGGAGTCGAGGTGCTCGACGACGACCTGCTGGGCGACCCGGAGGCGCCCGAGGAGATCGTCGCCTCGGCGGCGGTGAGCGACGGGGTGGTCTATGTGGTCTCGAACGGCGGGCTCTACGCGATCGGCGAACGCGATCGGCGCTCCGCCGACCCGGCGGAACCGGCCCCGCTCCCGCCCGGCGGCGCGCCCGAGCGGCTGCTGCTCTCGCCGACGGAAGAGCTCGTCGCGCCCGGCGACGAGATCCGCCTGCGTGTCCACGCCTACGACGCCCGGGGGAATCCGGCGACGCTTCCCGGAGCGCCGTCCTTCGAGGTCGCCGGCTTCGAAGGCGAGATCGTCGGCGAGACGCTCCGGGTCGCCGCCGACGCTCCGGCGGCAGCGGGCGTGGTGAGCGCCGTCTCCGGGCCGCTCCGCGCCGAGGCGCGTTTTCGGGTGGTCCCGCCCCTGCCCTGGCGCTGGGACTTCGACGCCGGGGATTCGCGCGTTCCTCCCGAGTGGGTGAACGCCACCGGCAAGTACGAGGCCCGCACCCTCGACAGCGGCGAGCGGGTGCTCGTGAAGCGGGCCGACAACCCCTTCCTGCGCCGGGCGCGCGCTTACCTGGGGCCGCCGACGCTCGCGGGTTACACGGTTTCCGCCGATGTCCTCGCGCGCGAACGGCGTCGCCAGCTCGGGAACGCCGGCCTCGTCGCCCAGCGCTACCAGTTCGTGCTCATGGGCACGCATCAGCGCCTCGAGATCCATTCCTGGCAGGCGACCCCGGGCCGCGTCACCCAGATGCCGTTCGCCTGGGAGCCGGACACCTGGTACTCGCTGAAGTTCCAGGTCGTCGAAGACGCCGAAGGCGTGATCGCGCGCGGCAAGGCCTGGGTCCGGGGCGAACCGGAACCGGCCGGGTGGACCCTCGAATGGCGCGAAGAGCTGCCGCACCGGGAAGGGACTCCGGGTATCTTCGCGGATGCGGTGAGCGCCGAGATCTTCTTCGACAACATCGTCGTGGAATCCGGCGAATGAGGAGGTTCGGACGATGATCCGATCGAAGTTCCGTCCGGTCTTCCGGGCACTGACGGGCTGTGGAGAAAGCCCCTCGGGCGCTGACGCGGCGCGGAGCGCCGCCGGGGAGGGTCCTCCCTCCCCGCGAAAGAGGGCGGAACGGATCGCGCAGGCGATTCGGGCCCTGATCGTCCTCGCCGTCTCGGGCGCGGGAGCGTCGGCGCAGGACTGGCCGATGTGGGGCGGGACGCCCGACCGCAACATGGTGTCCGGGAGCCCGGCTCCGCTACCCGCCGAGTGGGATGTCGGCAGCGGGCGGAACGTGCGATGGGTCGCCGCGCTCGGCTCGCAGACCTACGGGAATCCGGTCGTGGCCGGCGGCCGCGTGTTCGTCGGCACGAACAACGAGGCGCTCTACGACCGGGAGATCGTCGGCGACAAGGGGATCCTGCTCGCCTTCGACGCCGGGACCGGCGAGTTCCTCTGGCAGATGGTCTCGGACAAGCTCGCTGCCGGGCGGGTCAACGACTGGCCCTTCCAGGGCGTCTGTTCCTCTCCGCTCGTCGAGGGCGACCGTCTCTACTATGTGACGAACCGGGGGGAGCTGCTCGCCCTCGATGTCGCCGGGATGGCGAACGGGAACGACGGCCCGTTCACCGACGAGACGCTCACCTCTCCGAAGGACGGCGACATCCTCTGGAGGTTCGACATGATGGAGGAGGTCGGCTCCTTCCCGCACAACATGTCGAATTCGTCTCCGGTCTCGTTCGGTGACCTCCTCTTCGTGAACACCTCGAACGGACAGGACGAGACCCACACGAACGTTCCCTCCCCCCGCGCCCCGGCGATCATCGCGGTGCGGAAGTCGGACGGCGCGCTCGTCTGGGAACAGAACCATGTCGGTGAGGCGATCCTCCACGGCCAGTGGTCCTCCGCCGGGGTGGGCGACATCGCCGGCGTTTCCCAGGTGGTCATGGGCGAGGGCGACGGCTGGGTCCGGGGCTACGCCGCCGGGACCGGCGAGACGCTCTGGGCGTTCGACACGAACCCGGCGGAGTCGGTCTGGCCGCGCACCCGGAACAACGTCATCTCGACGCCGGTGATCCTGGGCGACCGGGTCTTCATCGCGAACGGTCAGGATCCCGAGCACGGCGAGGGCGAGGGACACCTCTACGCGATCGACGCGACGCAGCGCGGCGACATCACCGACAGCGGGCGCCTCTGGCACTACGAGGCGATCCGCCGCACGATCTCGACCGCGGCGGTGCACGACGGGACCCTCTACCTCCCCGATTTCTCCGGGTTTCTCCACGCCCTCGATGCGGAGACGGGCGAGCCGCTCTGGGTCCACGACACCTTCGCCGCGGTCTGGGGTTCTCCGGTGATCGCCGACGGAAAGCTCTATCTCGGCGACGAGGACGGCGATGTGGTCGTCCTGAAGCCCGGCCCCACCGAGAGCGTGATCGCCGAGATGAACATGGGCAGCTCGGTCTATTCGAGCGCCGTCCCCGCGAACGGCGTGCTCTACATCGCGAGCCGCAACCGGCTGTTCGCCCTCGAGGATCAGGAGACCCCGACCGAGGGCGCCCCGCGGTAACCCCTTCCCCGGCTGGCCGCAGCGCGAGTCCGCAATCGGGCGCTCGCTTCTGACCCGGAGCTTCCCGGCCCGTTCCCGGTCCGTCGTCCGGGGACGAGCCCGATTCCCGTGATCGGGTCGCCCCGGATCCTCCACCAACCCCCGACCGCGCGACGAGAAACCGAATGAGCATCGGGTTCGACCGCGTTCTGGACCTGATTCGAGAGGGCGCCGCCACCGAGACCCGCAAGGGGGTTCGATTCGAGCGCCTGATGCAGCGGGCGCTGCCGCTGTTCGGCGAAACGAACCTCGAAACCGTCCTCGCCCGCGACGAGTTGACTCCGGAACAGCGCCGCGACTGGAAGCTCGGTCTCGCCGACACCGGCGTGGACCTGATCGGCATCGAGCACGGGGTCGAGGATCGCTGGGTCGGCATCCAGTGCAAGTGCCACGACGAGCACTCGACGATCAACCTGCCCGAGGTGGCGAACTTCCTCGCGTTCGCCGGGCGCGAACGCTGCTCCGGTCTGATCCTCGTCGACACCAGCTCCGGACCCCTCGGCCCGAATCTGCGCACCGTGGTGCGCGGCATTTCCAGGTGGTGGCACATCGATCTCCGGCGCCTCGGCACGATCGACCTCGACTGGGACGCACTCGCCCGGGGAGAAGCGGTCGAAAGACCGCGCCACCGTCCGAACCGGGTGCAGACGGAAGCGATCGGGGCCCTGAAGGCAGGCTTCGAGGGACAGGATCGGGGTCAGTGCCTCATCAGCCTGTGGATGAAGCGCCCCGCAGGGGAATCCGTCCTCGAAGAGATGGGGAACCCATCGTCCGGGCGGATGCGGGGCGCTTTCCCCACCGGATGGCGGTCCGAATCGCTGGCGCGATCCGTTCCGCCCTCTTTCGCGGGGAGGGAGGACCTTCCCCGCACCCCTCCCCGGCGGCGCTTCGCGCCGCGTCGGCGCACGATGGACTTTCTCCACAGCCTGTCATGGCCTGCGGGACCGGCGGCCTCACCCTCGATCGGAAGTTCGCCGTCGTCGAGCAGGCGCGGGGCGGCGCCACCCTTCCCTTTCGGGAGCTCACCCTCGACGCTCACGGCGACTGGCTCGGCCAGCGCAGTACCGCCTGGAAGCGGATGATCCCGCTCGGCGACGACCGGGTCCGACGCGGCAAGAGCGCCGCTCCCACCTTCTTCCGCGACTTCAGCAACGGACTGAACACCGCGGACGACGGCCGCATGTATGCGGACGAGCGGCGCTCGCTCGTCGGCGCGATGCCCGACCGCGTCGCCGAGTTCAACCTCTATGCGAGAAACCGCTCCTGTGGAGCGGACACGACCGATGGAGGCCCGGTCGAGTGGCACCGGGATCCCCCGATCCGCGAGCTGGCGGCGGGGATGGCCGAAGCAGCGGACCATCGGGCGGA
>CAYGAO010000070.1:0-11944 GCA_964347715.1 uncultured Acidobacteriota bacterium | reverse complement strand
CCGGACGACCGGGTTCCCCATCTCTTCGAGGACGGATTCCCATGCGGGGCGCCTTTATCCACAGGCTGCTGACGGCGCGCGCCGAGCTCGAATCCCCTTTCGGGAATCGCAGAACCGGGGTCAGTCGCGGACCGCCAGGCGGAGGACGACGCCGAAGGTCAGGGCCGACACCGAGGCGCCGCCACCGCCGCCCTCGGCGAGCTGGAGTCCGTCGTCGTCGGCTCTCGGGTAGCGGACATAGCGGTAGTCGAAGGCGAGCGCGACCGGGATTCGGGGAAAGGGCACCTTGATCCCGAACCCGAACACGAGGGCGCTCGAGTCGGACGGGTCGCTGCCCTCGACCTCGGCGTTCTTCCAGCCGTAGCCGAGCGCCGCGTACGGGGTCATCGCCGCGAGGGGGAGCTGCGCCACTGCCGAGACGAGCACCTCGCGCGACTCCTGGATGAGGCCCTCCTCGAAGACCGTCACGCCTGCCTCGGCGTCGGAGACGGAGAAGTCGAACTCGGTCGTGGTCCGCGTCACGCCGGCCTCGGCGCCGAGATAGCGGTTCACGAAGACGGCGCCGCGGGCGCCGAAGTGCTCGCCGAAGCCGACATCGTCGGCCTCCGCCGAGACGGTCTGGAAGATGTTCCGCGAGGAGCCGAGATCGTCGTTCACGAACTGGCTCCCGACGAGCCCCGACATCTCGGCGCGGGCCCAGTTCCCGCCCGGGCCGAAGACGGACGCGTTCGCCTGAACGGGAGTCCCGCGCCCGGGAATCCGGGAGCCGGCGGGGATCCCGGGCGCAACGACCTCCGCCCGCGCCGCTTCGCCGCCCTCGTACGCCCGGGTCCTCAGATCCGCGTCGGGCCGGCGCTCCGGCCCGAGCGCCGCCGCCGCAGCCGGGACCGCCACACCGAGGAACAGCAGCGCGGCGGGGCCCGACCGCCGGCTGGTCACCGATGGACCTCGATCGGTACCTCGGTCACGCCGCCCCTCCGGACGATCACGAGACGGGGGACGACGGTCACGCGGAAGTCGGCATCCACCGCCTCCGCGTCGAAGAAATAGCGGCTCGCCGCGTGGCTCTCGGGAAGCGGGTTCGCGCGCAGCACATAGCGGCCCTCGACGAGGCCCCCGATCTCGTAGCGCCCGTTCTCGTCGGCCCAGGCGCCGACGGTGTGGCCGCGCACCGGCTCGAAGGCGACCACATGGGCGTGGGCGACTCCGGCGCCGCCGCGGGTCACCGTCCCCGCGATGCGCCCGGTCAGCGCTCCGGGTCCGGGATAGAGCACCGAGGCCCCGGCGATGTCGTCCGCGGTGAGCGCCCTGCCGACCGTCGTCCCGGGCCCGAAGGAGAAGGGCCACATGACGGCGGAGCCGGGGAGCAGCTCGTCTTCGGAATAGCGCCCGACATTCGAGTGGCCGAGACCGAGGAAGTGCCCGATCTCGTGCACCATGAGCGAGCGGTAGTCCCAGCCGCCGGTTTCGGGGGTGTCGGTCCAGTTGTACGCCGGGTTCACGACGATGTCCGACTCCGCGATCTCCCCGGTGTCGAGGTCCACGAGCCAGCTCGTCACCGCGAGCGTCGTCCTGGTGACCCCGAGTTCGAGGAAATGCTCGGGCGTGGTGAATCCGAGCGTGTTCGTGAAGTCGAAGAAGTCGAACGGGCGGAGGTTCGTGAGCCCCTGGTAGGTGGCCGCGAAACCGATCTCGGACGGGGCTTCCCAGGTCGAGAAGGCCGCCCGCGTCTCGGCGACCACTTCCTCGACGCTCATCCAGTTGTCCCCCCGGTTCGCCACCCAGTAGGGCACCGCGCCGAGGTCGGCCGGCCAGACGAAGTGCGGCGGATCGAGGAACTGGTAGCCGTACGCGAGCGGCAGCGCGCCGACCGCCACGCCGCAGGCGAAGCCGAGGACGGCCGGGATCCGGCGCGCGGAACGGCTCGCCCCGGGGCGGCTCATTCGGGGGCGAGCGCGCTTTGCACGATGTCTCTCACCTCGCTGAGCCGGGCCCGGCCGCGTGGCCAGACCGACGCCGTCGCGACGGGAGCCCCGCGGTCGTCCTCGAGCGTGAGGCCGTGGAGAGACCGGTGGAGCAGCCGCTCTCCGGTGGTCTCGTCGGTCTCGAGCGTGAACTTGCCCGCAGCGAGCCCGAGGACCGAAGGGACGCGGCCCGCGCCGCCGGAAGCGAACACCAGGACCTCCTCGCCGAGCCGGAACGCCGGCGCCCCGGCGACCACGAGGCGGTAACCCTCCGCCTCGCCACCGAGCACCCGCAGGGTGAGGAGCGAACCGCGCGGGCCGCCCTTGAGCGACTCTTCGACCTCGATCGTGACGAAGGTGTGGATGCTCGTCCGCCTCGCGCTCACCTGGCTCGCGACCCCGACGACCACGCCGGTGAAGATCTGGTCCGCCTCGACCGCCATCCGGTCGAGTGGCAGGTAGCGAACCGTCGAGCCATGGGCTGCCCCAACCGCGAGAACGAGGAGCGAGCCGAGGGCGACCGACCGCCTCGCGGACCCGATCCGGTTCCTCTGCGTGTTCTTCGGCACAGCCGGGGGAAATTAGCAGATTTCCGGCCCGACGGACCTCGCGGCTAGCATCGGCGGAGTGGCGGAGCGCAGCTTCGGAAACGGTCCGGGCGGCAGCTCTCCGGCCGGAGCCGGGCGCGGCACCGTCGTGCGGGTGGCCCGGAAGGGCGCCGTGGTGCGCCTCGGAGAGGCGGATTCCTCCGGAGACCGCCCTCTCGTCCGCTGCGCGCTCGGAGGCCGGCTCTTCGGAGAGTCGCGGCGCGACGCCACGGTCGTGGTCGCGGGAGACGAGGTCGAAGTCGAGATCGAAGCGGGCGGCCGCGTCCCCGCGGGGTCTCGTTTCGGCGCTCCGGCAGGACGGATCACCCGGATCCTCCCCCGCCGCAACGAACTCAAGCGGACGACCGGCCCGGAAGGGCGCCGCGAGACGCGCACGCTCGCCGCGAACCTGGACCGGTTCTGGATCGTCTCGGCGTTCGCCGAGCCGCCCTGGCGCACCGGGTTCCTCGACCGCTCGCTGGTGATCGCGTTCGCGAGCGGGGTGACGCCGGCGCTCGTGTTCAACAAGTCGGATCGGGCGGCGACGGCGGACTTCGGGGCGCTCGAACGGGATCTGGACCGCTACCGGAGCCTCGACCTCGAGACCCACCTCACGAGCACCGTCTGCGGCCACGGGCTCGACTCCTTCCGCGCGAGCATCGCGAGCGGACGCTCGGTGCTGTTCGGACACTCGGGCGTCGGGAAGACCGCGCTGCTCGCCGGTCTCGGGATCTCCGGCCGCCGGACCGGCGCGCTGGACCGGCGCGGCAGAGGCCGCCACACGACGACGAGCGCCGAGCTGGTCCCGATCGCCGGCGGCGGGGAGATCGTGGACACCCCCGGGGTGCGCGCGCTCGGGCTCGACGGCCTGACGCCGGACCAGGTCCGGGAGGCGCATCCGGATCTCGCGCGCTACGCCTCCGACTGCCGGTTCGCCGGCTGCTCGCACCGAACCGAGCCGGACTGCGCGGTGAAGGCGGCGGTCGCCGACGGAGAGGTCGCCGCCGCCCGCTACCGGAGCCTCCTCCGGCTCGCCGGGGAAGCCGAGGGCGTCAAGGCCGGGCCGCCTCGGCATGCGGGAGCCGGAACCGGGGCGATGTCGTCCGGTTCGCCGCCCGCAGCGGAATGAGGCGGCCGATCCGGGCGATCAGGTCGGAGACGCCCTCGCCGGAGACGGCGGATACCCGCACCGCCTCCGCGCCGGCGAGCCGCTCGGGCAGCGCGGCGCGGGCGGCGGCGGAGAGCCGGTCCAGCTTGTTCAGGAGGACGAGCCGCGGGATGTCCCCGAACCCGAGCTCCGCCAGCAGGTCCTCGACGGCGCCGGCGCGCGGCTCGCGGCGAGGATCGGAGGCGTCCACGACCTGGAGGAGGAGCGAAGCCGCCGAGATCTCCTCGAGGGTGGCGCGGAAGGCCTCGATCAGGTCCGCCGGCAGGTCGTGGATGAACCCCACGGTGTCGGCGAGCAGGACCTCGCGTTCGGCGGGCACGCGGAGCCGGCGGCTCGTCGGGTCGAGCGTCTCGAACATCCGGTTGCCGGCGGCGACCTCGCTCCGGGTGAGGCGGTTCAGCAGCGTGGACTTCCCCGCGTTCGTGTAGCCGACGAGGGACACCACCGGAAGCCCGCGGGCGTCGCGCCGCTTGCGGCGGACCTCGCGCTTCACGGCGACGCCGGCGCGGTCGCGCTGGAGGCGGGCGATGCGCTCGCGCACCCGCCGGCGGTCCACCTCGAGCCGCGTCTCGCCGGGGCCGCGCCCGCCGATCCCGCCGCCGAGCCGGGAGAGCGAGGTGTCGCGCTGGACGAGCCGCGGCAGCCGGTAGCGGAGCTGGGCGAGCTCGACTTGCAGTTTCCCCTCGCGGCTTACGGCGCGCCGGGCGAACACATCGAGGATGAGCTGCGTGCGGTCGAGCACCTTCAGGTCGGTCGCCTCGGAGATGTTCCGGGCCTGCGAGGGGGTCAGATCGCGGGCGAAGACGAGGAGGTCCGCGCCCCGGTCGAGCGCCCGGATCACGAGCGCCTCGAGCTTGCCCCGCCCGAGCAGGGTTCTCGGGTCGAGGCGCGCCCGTCGCTGTACCACGGAGCCCGCGACCACGAGCCCCGAGTCGCGCGCCAGCTCGCCGAGTTCCTCGACCGCGGCTTCGAGCTCGGCGCCCTCCCGGCCCCCGCCCCCGACCAGGACCGCCCGCCCGGAGAACCGCCGCCCGCGCCGCTCGGGGGTGAGACGCGCGAACGCCCGTTCGAGATCGGCGACGAGCGCGGTGCAGTCGAGCTCGAGCCGGCTCGGCGGCAGGGGCGGGAGGAGCTCCCAGGGGGTCTCGTCCTCGTGGCGTTCGGCGCCGGACGGGGCCGGCGGGCGCAGGTGGGCGGCGTGGACGACCCCCGGGAGCCCGTCTTCCCGCACCGTGAGCCCGGCCATCAGGTCCAGCCGGAGGAGGACCAGATCCGTCAGGTCGTCGCGCGTGAGCGGCTCGTCGTTCAGGTGGGTGTGGACGCAGCGCAGCCCGCGCAGCCGGCCGCCGGCGGCGCGCTGACGCTTCAGGTCGGGCAGCCAGCTCCGGTGGGCGTCGCCCACCCCGACCCAGGTGACCGCCCCCCGCCGGTCCACGAGCACACCCACCTGGCGGCGGATCGCCCGCGAGATCCCGGCGAGCTGCCGGGCGAACTCCCGCGTGAGGAGCGCCGACGGCGGGAGCCGCCGCCGGGAGAGGCGTTCGAGGGCGCGGCGGTCGGCGGAGCCGAGTCCCGCGGTGTTCCCCGCTACCGGCAAGGAGCGGCGACCGGAGCGAGGTCCCGGGGGGCGTCAGCGCCGCTCGGCGCGGGCGGCCGCGGGGAGCGCTCCCGGTCCGGGGATTCCCGGTGGCGAAACTCCCGGTCCGGGCGCTCCCGGTCCAGACGATCCCCGTCCGGGCGCTCCCGGTTCAGACGATCCCGGTCCGGGCGATCCCCGTCCGGGCGATCTCGGTCCGGGCGCTCCCGGTTCAGGCGTCTCCGGTCCGGGCGATCCCGGTCGGGAGATTTCCGGTGCGAGGCCCACCGGTTCGCGGGCTTCCGCTTCACCGGCTCCCGGCTCCGTTCCGGAACTGCCGGTTTCGGGACTCGCCGGGTCCGGGGGGAAGGCGAACCTTGCGGCGGGTGGTGGTGTGCGAGCCGCGCGATACACCGGAGACGGGACCGTGTCCTTTCGGAAGGCGGACGACGCGGCGGCTGCCGCCGGACATGCCGCCGATTCCGGCGCTCCACGAGGTCAGGAAGGCGGCGACCATGAGCTCATCGGGCATGAGGGCGGACCAGAAGAGCCAGCCGATGACCGCGCCGAGAATGAAGCCGAGGACCTGGCGCTGGCCCTGGTCGAGTCGCCGGGTGAGCGAGCGCCAGCCGTAGCGTGAGTAGCGCCCGGGCAGCGGCGGCTCGCCGTCGAAGAACGCCATCACTCGCCGTCGTCCGGGGGTCCGGGTCGGCGTCGTCCGGCTCCGCATCCTCGAATAGGTCCGGGATGAAGGCCGGCCGGAAGCGCCGACCGATGCCCGCGCCGAGGACGAAGCCGAGGGTTGCCCGCCGGCCCTGGTGGGGGCGGCGGGTGAGCGCGCGCCAGCCGTGGCGGGAGCAGTACCCGGGGAGCGGCGGCCCGGCGCGGTACTCCTGCTTCTTCTCGCGCCGGCGCAAGCTCATCGCGCTCCCCCTGCGCGCAGGATGCCCGGTCGGGGTCGCCGTCGTCAACCGGCTCGCCGGGCGGCCCACTCGCGGGGGCGTTCCGACGCCGCGCCCCGGGCGCCGCCGGCTTCAGCGACTTCGGTTCCCGGGGCTCCGGGGCCCGGCGCCCGGGGGCCGCTCGCCGCGCCGATCGCGCAGCTGATCCAGCTTCGCCCGCGCCGAGATGTAGTTCGGGTCGATCTGGATGGCGCGCTCGTATTCGGCCATGGCGCGATCCTCGTCGCCGAGCTTCAGCAGCGTCTCGCCGAGGAAGAAGCGGGCGTCGGCCATCCGGCGGTTCCGCGAGATCGCTCGCCGGAAGTAGTCGGCCGCCTGGCGGTACTTCCCCTGGTGGTAGTGCACGACCCCGAGGTGGTACTGCACATAGGCGTTCTCGTCGTCGTTCCGCGCCGCGCGCTGGAACTCGACGATCGCCTCCTCGGTGTCCCCCTGCGCGTAGTAGGCGCTCGCCAGGTTCGCCCGCGCCTCGGTGAAGTCCGGTTCGAGGTCGAGCGCGAGGCGGTACTGCTCGATCGCCTCGTCCATCCGCCCGCGCCGCTTGTAGGCGACCCCGAGGTTGTTCCGCGCCCGGTTGAACGAGGGGCGGATCGAGAGCGCGAGCTCGTACATCTCGATCTCGCGGGCGAGCGGGTCGAAACCGCCCTGGTCGGCGAGCGCCTCGGCGAAGTAGCCGTAGAGGAAACCCTGGTTGTTGTAGAAGTTCGAGATCGCCTCGAAGTCGTCGATGATCTTGGCGCCGGCGTACTCGCGCTCGGGGTTCGCCGTGAAGTCCACGAAGATCAGGTCCGGCCCGTCCTTGATCCCGCCGGTGATGTGGCCGCTGTTCACGAGCACCTCGGCTTCCCGGGTCACCTTCTCGATCGTCGTGACATCCACATAGACGGCCTCCACCCCGACCGCCCGGGACATGCCCACGAAGAGGTTCGTGTACGCCAGGCAGTTGCCGCGCCCCTCCCGGAAGACGCTCTTCGCGGTCTTGTTCGAGAGCCAGTCGTAGGCGATCGTGCCGCCGGTGTGCTGGCGGATCGCCCGCACGATGGCGCGCATCTTCTCCTTGTCGGTGCGGAGGTTCTCGGTGACCCGCACCGCGAGTTCGCGGATCTCGTCGTCGATCTCGAACGGGATCTCGACCCGGGCGAGCATCTCCGGGGTGATCCGGTGGTTCAGGTCGGCGCGGATCTCGTCGACGGTCCAGGACCGCTTGGGCGCCGTGCCGCAGCCGGCGAGGCCGACCGCGATACCGAAAGCGGCGAGGAACCCTGCCCCACGCCGAACGAGAGCCACCGCTGAAGAGTGACGAAGACTGCTGGAGAACATCGGAAATCGAGTATAGCGCGGGCTCCGTCGCTTGCGGGGCTCCGGTTCCGGGCATACGCTTACCGGCTCTTCGGCGGCAAGATCACGGGGACCGGACCGGGGTGGCCCCGGCCTCTCGGCTGCCGCGGCATCAGGAGGCCTCATGCCCGACCCAACGCGGGTTCGCTCCCGCTTCTCCCCGCCGCAGGCGGCGCTCGCCCTCCTGGTTCTCGTCGGGACGGCTCTCCCGGTCCTGGCGCAAGACTCGCTCAGCCGGGGCGACCGGCGGTGGCTCGAGGAAGTCGAGCCGATCATGACCGCGCAGGAACGGCAGGTCTTCGAACAGCTCCCGAGGGGCGAGCGGAACCGGTTCCGGGAGCACTTCTGGGCCCGGCGCAGCCCGAACCCGCACGACCCCGACGCCGCCGAGGACGCCTTCGACGCCTGGCGCGACCAGGCCGACGGCCAGTTCGGCCAGCGCGGGCTGAAGGGTTCGCGGACGGACATGGCGCTCGTGATGCTGCTGTTCGGACCACCCGACAACCGGGAGCGCGTCGGTGGCGGCGGCGGAATGGGCGGTGGCGGCCGGCCGGGAGCCGGCTCGACCGGGACCAACCCGGTCGGCGAGAGCGGCGGCGGGCCGGGGGCCGCCGGGCCGCCGGGCGGTGGCGGCGGCGGCGGCGGAATGGGCGGCGGCGCGCGGGGCGGCGTCGAGCTGACCTGGGTACCGAACCCCGACCGCGGCCTCCCCGACGGGCTGACCCTCGAATTCCGCGCCACGAACATGGGGATGCGGCTCATCCGCGACGAGGAGATCGAAGCCGCGATCGAGCGCGCGCGCCAGCGACAGATCGTGTGGCCGAGCCAGATCAACTTCACCCTGAACGCCGACGGCGAGCTTCCCGAGGTGGAAGACCTGTTCGGCGCCGAGACCCGGGACCTGCTCGACCCGAACAGCCCCGGCAAGATGATCCTCGACGCGCTGCGCGCGGGCGGGGAGCCGAGCGAGGCGATCGGGATGGAAGCCGGGTTCTCGTTCTTCGAGTCGAACGTCGGAGACACCTATGTCGCCTCCGTCTTCGCGCTCGACGACCAGAACATCACCTGGAACGGCGATGCCGCCTCGCTCCGGGTCTTCTACAACGTGGTGGACGGACTCGGGACCGTCGTCGGCTACGAGGAGCGCGTCGTCGAGGTCTCGCGGGGCGTCGCGGGAGCGCCGGCGCTGCTCGAGATGCCGCTGCAGATGGCGCCGGGGACCTACACCGTGTACGCCGGCGTCCACGACCCGGCGACCGATGTCCACGGGTCGGTGATCTACGAGATCGAGGCCCCCGACTTCTCGAGCGGCGCGCTCCAGCTCTCCTCGCTCGCGCGCTTCTCCGACGGAACCCGGATCGAGGACTTCACCCCCGAACCCGGCCGGGCGCTCCTCATCGGCGGCTTCCATTTCATCCCCCGCCTCTCGGAGGTGTACGCGCCGGGGAGCGAGCTCCGGCTCGTCTTCAACGCCTACGGCTACGACGCCTCGGGCGACCCGCAGCTGACCTGGCAGATCCACTTCAGGAAGGACGGCCAGAGCATCCTCCGCTACAACCCGTCGCCGTTCAACCTCGCCTCCGCCGAGCTCTCGATCGCGATCGTGGATGTGCCGCTCGCGCGGCTCTTCGCCGACGGACGGCGCGAGGCCTTCGAGCCCGGCGCCTATGTCGCCGAGATCACGGTGCGCGACGCGGCCACCGGGGAGTCGGTCACCGAGTCCGTCGCCTTCGAGGTCGCGGGATCCTGACAGCCGGTGGACAAGGCGCCCCGCATGGGAATCCGTCCTCGAAGAGATCGGGAACCCCGTCGTCCGGGCGGATGCGGGGCGCTTTCCCCACCGGATGGCGGCCCGAATCGCTGGCGCGATCCGTTCCGCCGTCTGTCGCGGGGAGGGAGAATCCTCCCCGGCGGCGCTTCGCGCCGCGTCGGCGCATGAGGGACTTCCTCCACAGCCTCCTGAGGTCCCGGCCCCCGATGCGACCGGCGGCGCTCGCTCCGCGGCTTCGCCGGGCGGCCGTCGCCGTCGCCCTCCTCGTCCCCACCGCCGTCGCGGGCGGCCAGCGCTCGACCTATCAGGCGCTCGAGGTCTTCAGCGGCGCGCTGATGCTGATCCGCGACCAGTACCTCGAGCCGGTGGACCCGGAGGTGCTCATGGACGGAGCGGTGCGCGGCATATTCGCCGCGCTCGATCCGGACAGCACCTACCTGAGCCCCGCAGAAACGGAGCGTTACCGCAACCGCGCCGCGGGGACCGGAACGATCGGGATCGGCCTCCAGAAGCGGTACTACCTCCATGTGGACGATGTCCTCGAGGGATCGCCCGCCGCCCTCGCCGGGATCGAACGCGGCGCCGCGATCCTCGCGATCGACGGCCAGAGCACGCGGGACACCCGGATCCCGGTGGGCCACCTGCTCCTCGCCGGGCCGCCGGGAACCCCGGTCGAGCTCACCCTGCGGAGCGCCGAGGACGCCGACTCCGAGACGGTCGCGCTCGAGCGGGCGCTCCTGCCGCCGCCGCCGGTCGAGCGCCGGATGCTCTCGGAGGACACCGGTTATCTCCGGATCCGGCGCTTCCACGAGGACACCCCGGTCGAGCTCGGCGCCGCGGTGGTGGCCCTCCAGGGCGCCGGCGCCACCGCGCTGGCGCTCGATCTCCGCGGCAGCCGCGGCGGCGGCTGTGAGACCGGTGCCCTGGCCGCCGGGATCTTCACCGAGGGGGTCACCGCCCGCGTGGTGATGCGCGGCGCCGACGGAACCGACTCGGGCGCGACGGTCGAGATACCCCCGGGGACCGCCGTCTTCGACGGCCCGCTCGCCGCGATCGTGAACCAGGGCACCGTGTGTCCGGGCGAGGTGCTCGCCGCGGCGCTGCGGACGCGCCGGGACGCCGCGCTCGTCGGCTCGCGGACCGCCGGCCGCACCGGGCGGTCGCAGCTCGTCGAGCTCCCCGACGGCGACGCGCTGCTCCTCTCCACCGCGCACTTTCGCGGCGCCGACGACGAGGACATCCTCGGGGTCGGGGTGGCGCCGACGCTCCGCCCGGCGGACCTCGAGGTCGAACGCGACGAGCTCGACGAGGACGATCCGGAACTCGATCTGGCGCTCCGGGCCCTCGCCCGTCTCCGGACGACGCCGGCAGGCCCCGCCTGACCGAGCGGCCGCACCGCCCGGCCGGTGAGGCCGCCGCCGGAGCGCGGGCGCGCCGGTGGCGGCTCGCCGCCGTGGCGCTTCTCGCCGCGGCCGCCGCCGGGGTGCTCGCCCGGGAGGCGTTCTTCGGCCGGCCGTCGGCGGCGGCGCTCGGCGAACCCTTCGCCGCGCACTCCGGCGAGGTGCTCTTCCGCGTGGGCCGCGGCTCCAGCGCCCGGTCCGTCGCGAACCGGCTGGAAGCGTCCGGGATCATCGCCGACCACGGGGTGTTCCTCCGGGAACTCGTCGCGACCGGACGGGACGGCCGGCTCCAGGCCGGGCTCTACCGGTTCACCGGCCCCGAGACCACCGCCGGGGTGATCGAGCGGATCGTCGGCGGAGATGTCGCCACCCGAACCGCCAGGCTTCCCGAGGGCCTCGACCTCGACCAGACCGCCGCGGCGCTCCAGGCCCAGGGGTTCGGCGGGCGGGCGGACATCGCCCGCGTCTTCTCCGATCCGGAACTCGCGCGGCGCCTCCTGGGCGACCTCGACCCGGAGGCCGGGACCCTCGAGGGCTACCTCTTCCCGAGCACCTACCGGCTCCCCCTCGAGACGACCCCGGAGTCGCTCGCCGGCGTGCTCGTGGGCCAGTTCCGGTCGCTCTGGGACGAGGGGCGCCGCCGCCGCGCCGAAGCGCTCGGGCGCTCGCTCCGCGAGATCGCCACCCTCGCGTCGATCGTGGAGAAGGAGACGGGGAACGCCCGGGAGCGCCGCCGGATCGCGTCGGTCTTCTGGAACCGTCTGGAGCGCGGCATGCTGCTCCAGGCGGACCCGACGGTGCTCTACGCGCAGCGTCAGCGCGGCGATTTCGGGAACGACATCCGCCGGAGCGACCTCGAGCTCGCCTCGCCGTGGAACACCTACCGCGCGCGGGGCATCCCGCCCGGCCCGATCTCCTCGTTCGGCGTCGCCGCGCTCGACGCCGTCCTCGAACCCGAGGAGACCGACTTCCTCTACTTCGTCTCGCGGAACGACGGGACCCACGAGTTCAGCCGCTCGCTCCGGGAGCACGACCGCGCGGTGCGGAAGTGGCAGATCGAGCACTTCCGGCGGCGCTGACCGGGGAACCGGACTCGGCAGCCTGTGGACAGAGCGCCCCGCGCGGGAATCCGTCCTCGAAGAGATGGGGAACCCCGTCGTCCGGGCGGATGCGGGGCG
>CAYGAO010000069.1:0-12043 GCA_964347715.1 uncultured Acidobacteriota bacterium | reverse complement strand
CCCGAATCGGGGTGGATTCCGGTTCCCTTCCCGGAGCGGTGCGGATGCGGGGGACCTTTTCCACGGGCTGATAATGGGGACCGTCGTGGCAGCCGCCCTCTTCGAGAGCCCGCGGGCGGCGGACCGGATCGCCGTCGCGCGGCGGTTCGTCGAGCGGGAGGGGCCGGCCGAGCCGTTCCTCGTGATCGGCCACCACCGCCGCGCCGCCGACGGGCTCGCCCACGAGGTGGCTGCGGGGCGCGGCGCGGCGTTCGGCGCTTACCGCTACGGGCTCTTCGTCCTCGCCGCCGAGCTCGCGGCCCCCGAGCTCGCGGAGCGCGGGCTGAAGGCGATGACCCCGGCCGCGCGGCTCGCCACCGCCGTCCGGGTGGTCCACCGGGGACGCCGGGAGGGAACGCTGGGCCGGTTCTCGCCGGTCGCGGACGGCCCCGGGCTCGCGGCGCACCTCGCCCGGACGGTCGAAGAACTCCGCCTCGCCGGCCTCGGCGCCGCCCCGGTGCGCGACCGCGACCCGGACCTCGGGGCGCTCTACGGCGCCTACCTCGAAGCGCTCGCCGAGATCGGGCTCGCCGACCGCGCCGAGACGCTCGCCACGGCCTGCCGGCGGGTCGAGGCCGGCGCCGCGCCGCTCCCGGCGGGACTCCGCGCGGTCTTCCTGGATGTTCCGCTGGGCGACCGGCGCACCCGGGACTTCGCCGGCGCGCTCGCCCGCGCGGCGCCCGAGGTCCTGTTCACGGTTCCTTCCGGGGACCGGCGCGCCGCGGCCGCCGCGCGGGAGGTCGGGGCGGTTCCCGCGCCGGGGCCGGAATCCGCGCCGCCGCCCGACGACGCGGTGAGCGCGGCGCAGCGCGACCTGTTCGCAGCCCGGCCCCGGCGGGAGGAGCGGGGCGGCGAGAGCCGTCTCCGGGGAGTCTCGCTGGCCGCTGCGCCGGGCAACGCCGCCGAGGCGGTCGAGTGCGCCCGGGGGTTCCTGCGGGAGGCGGCGCGGGGAGTCCCCTTCGACCGGATGGCGGTGCTGCTGCCGAACCCCGACTCCCAGACCGCAGGCTTCGTCGAGGCGTTCGACCGGGCGGGGATTCCGGCGTTCTTCGAATCCGGAGCCGGCCGGCCGCATCCGGCGGGAAGAGCGTTCCTGGCGCTCCTCGACTGCGCTCTCGACGGGCTTTCGGCCACGCGGTTCGCCGAATACCTCTCCTTCGGCGAAACGCCCCACCCGGAATCGGGAAACGGGGACGGCGCCCCGGGTTACGCCGCCCCGCGGCGCTGGGAGCGGCTCATCCTCGATTCCGAGGTGATCGGGGGGCTCGACCGGTGGGAACGCCGGCTGGCGCGGTTCCGGGAGCGGCTCGAACGGGACGAGGCGGAGGAAGGCGACGCGGGGAGGCGGCAGGAGATCCGGGCGCGCCGCGAGGATCTCGAACGGCTGACCGAGACCGCGCTTCCGATCCTGCGGCGCCTCGACGGGGCTGCCGAGGCGTCCGCTTCCTTCGGGGAATGGAAGGAGCGGCTCGAGGCGGTGGCGCGGGCGGCGCTGCTCCACCCCGAAGGGGTTCTCGAATGCCTCGACGAGACCGCCCCGATGAACGAGGTGGGCGGCGTCCGGCTCGAGGAGGTCCGGGAGGGCCTCACCCGCCGGCTCTCCGAGGTCGTCACCCGGTCGAGCGGCAGTCGCTACGGCCGGGTGTTCGTCGGCCCGATCGAGGCGGCGCGCGGGCTGGCCTTCGAGGTGGTGGCGGTGCCCGGGCTCTCGGAGCGGGTCTTCCCGCGGGTGATCCGCGAGGACCCGATGCTGCTCGACCGGCGGCGCGCCGAGCTCTCGCCGGAGCTGCGGGTCAGGTCGGACCTCGCGGCGGAGGAGCGGCTTCGGCTCCGGATCGCCGTGGGCGCGGCGACCGGGCGCCTGGTGCTGACCTGGTCCTCGCTCGATCTGGTCGAGGGGCGGCCGCAGACGCCGTCCTACTACCTCGCCGAGGCGTTCCGGGCGGGGCTCGGCCGGGCGCCGACGCTCGACAACATCCGGAGGGCCGCCGCCGAGGACAGCGGCCTCCGGCGCGGGATCCGGGCGCCGCTCGACGCGGAAGCGGCGATCGATCGCCGGGAGTTCGACCTCGCGCGGGTCGGCGCGGTCGTCGAAGGCTCTCCGGGCGAGGCGAAACCGGGTGCGTGCTCCTTCCTGGTGTCCGATCCGGCGCTCGCGCGGGCGCTCCGTCAGGAGTATCGGCGCCAGTCGGTCAAGTGGTCGCGCGCCGACGGTTTCCTGTTCCCGAATCCGGAAGCCCGCGCCGCGCTCGAGGCCCACCGACCCGGAAAGCGCTCCTACTCGGCGACCGGCCTCGAGGCGTACGCGGTCTGCCCCTACCGGTTCTTCCTGAAGAACCTGGTGCGGCTGCGGCCGGTCGAGCGCCCCGAAGCGCTCGTCCACCTCGATCCGCTGACGCGCGGCTCGCTGCTCCACGAGGTGTTCTTCCACCTGGGACAGGCGCTCGTCGCGCGGGGGCTCGCGCCGCTCGAGGAGGCCCGACTCGAGGAGGCGTTCGGGATTCTGGAGGAGGTGTTCGAGCGGGTGGAGGCCGAAGTGCGCGAGCGGGTGGCGCCGGCGATTCCGCGGGTGTGGAGGGACCAGATGGACGGGCTGCTCGGCGACATCCGCGGCTACCTGTCGCGCGAGCAGGGGACCGGGCGGCTCACGGTCGCGAACGAGCTCGCCTTCGGGATGGGCGCGAGGCAGCCCGCCGATCCCGGGAGCCGGCCCGAGTCGGCGGCGCTCCCCCGGGGACTCCGGCTCCACGGTTCGATCGACGCGGTGGACCGGTTGCCGGACGGGACGATCCAGATCACGGACTACAAGACGGGACGCGCCGGAAGGGAGTCGCCCGGACGGCAGATCACCGGGGGGGGCGCGATGCTCCAGCCGCTCCTCTACGCGCTCGCCTACGAGGCGATCTCCGGCGAGGCGGTCGCGTCGGGACGCCTCTACCACGCGACGATCCGCGGCGGGTATCTCGAGACGGTGGTCGAGACCCGGGACGGCGAGGCCCGCGCCGTCTTCGGGGACTTCGTCGCTCTCCTCGACCGGGCGGTCGAACGCGGGAACTTCCCCGCCCTGACGGAGTCGAACGACGCCCACTGGCATCCCTGCGAGACCTGCGACTACCTCCCGGTCTGCGGCCCCCGACCGGCGCTCCACGACAGGTCCAAGCGGCGGGCGGGCGAGGCTCGCATCCTCGACGAGATCGCCCGCGTGCGACGCCTTCCCTGACAGGCGGTGGCGAAAGGTCCCCGGGTACAGACGCGGCGCGCAGCGCCGCGGGGAGGGTTCCCCCTCGCCGCGAACGGTGGGGCGAATCGCGGAAGCGATTCGACGCTGAGCGCGATCCCCGGAACGAGATCCCGGTGACGAGCTCCCCGAAAGAGATCCGCGGAGTGCGATCCCCCGAACGAAATCCCCGCGACGAACGCTCCGGTGCGAGATCCCCCGGCACCGAACGCCCGGATCGCCACCGCCCCGACGAACGCTCCGGACGCCGGGGCCACGGAGCGAGGCTCCCGGAACGCGATGCCCGGACCGGGTTCGCGGAACCGGAGGTCCCTGACGAGATCACCCCGAGCGGCTCTCCCGGACCGGGACGCCCCGCAGGAGAATCGGGGAGGCGTCTGCGCGACGCCAGGGCGCGCGAGCGGGTCCGCCTCGACCACGACACCACCCTGATCGTCGAGGCGGCGGCGGGCACCGGCAAGACGACGGCGGTCGTCAGCCGCGTCGTGGAGATGATCGCGACCGGGTGGGCGAGGATCGAGCAGATCGCCGCGATCACCTTCACCGAGCGGGCGGGCGGCGAGCTGCGACTCCGGATCCGGGAGGGGCTCGAAGCCCGGATCGCGGAGCTCGGGGCGAACGGGAACGGGAAGGGCCGGACCCGGCCGGACCGGATGGAAACGAGAGGAGCGGGAACGAGGCGGCGGGACGAGGACGCCGCGACCAGGGAGCGGCTCGAGGCGGCGCTCCTCCATCTCGACGATGCGGCGTTCGGGACGATCCACGCCTTCTGCGCCACGATCCTGCGCGAACGCCCGGTCGAGGCCGGCGTGGACCCGGACTTCGGAATCCTGGCCGGGCAGGAGTACCGGGCGTTCTTCGAGCGGGTCTTCGTCCGGTTCGTCGCCCGCCAGCTCGAAGACCCCGGACCGGGCGTCGCCCGGCTGCTCCGGCGCAACCGCCACCCACGGCGGAGCCCGATCGAGCTGCTGCGCGAAGCGGGTCTGAAGCTGCTCGACTACCGCGGCCTGCGCCAGGCGTGGAAGCGGAAACCCCGGGACCGGGATGCGGCCATCGCCGAGCTCCTCGGGGATGCGGACGACGCGGACGAGAACCGCCCGGCCACGCTCTTCGGAATCGAGCGGCTCCATCGCCGGGCGCCGCCGCCGCTGCCGGGCGAGAAACCGAACTGGGTCGCGTTCTCGGTCGCCGAGGCCGCCGATCTGGCGCGCGAGATCCGCGTCCGGCGCAGCGCCGGCCGGGAGGATCCCGAATGGGTCGAGCAGGCGCTCGCATCGCTGGTCATCCGGTCGTACGCCGGCGCCTCGCCCCCCGAGGCCCCCGACCTGAGAAGCCGCCGGGACGCTTTCCGGGACCGGCTCGACGCCTTCCAGACCGACGCGAACGCCGATCTCGCCGCGCTCCTGCGCGAGGACCTGCGCGAGCTCGTCGCCTCCTTCGAGGCGGCGAAGCAGAAGGCCGGGAAGCTCGACTTCGAGGACCTGCTGGACCGCACGCGGGACCTGCTGCGGCGCGAGCGCGGCGCGCGCGCCGAGCTCTCCGAGCGCTTCCGGCACATCGTGGTGGACGAGTACCAGGACACGGATCCGGCGCAGACCGAGATCCTGCTCCTCCTCACCGCGCCGGAGCCGGCTTCCGGGGACTGGAAGGAAGCGGTTCCGACGCCGGGGCGGCTCTGTCTCGTCGCCGATCCGAAGCAATCCATCTACCGCTTCCGCCGGGCCGATGTGCGCCACTACGAGGGACTCGTGGCGCGGCTGGCCGACAACGGGGCGGTCCGGGTGGCCCTCAACACGAACTTCCGCTCGGCGCCCCGGATCTGCGAGTTCGTGAACGAGGTCATGGAACCTGTCTTCTCGCGCGGCCCGGACGGGAACCCGGGGGCGCAGGTGGCCTACGCGCCGCTCGCGGGCCACCGCGAGGCGATGCCCGGGCCGCCGCTCGCGGGGATCGAGGTTCCCCACTGCCGGAACACCCGGGACCTCGAGCAGCGCGAGCCGGGGGCCGTCGCGGACTTCGTGAAACGACTCCTCGACAGCGACTTCCAGGTCTCCGGGCGGGACGGCGAGCGGCGGCGCATCGAGCCCCGCGACATCTGCCTGCTCTTCCGGCGGGTTCGCCGGTTCGGCCGGCTGCTGGTACCGGGTCCCTACGCCGAGGCGCTCCGCAGCCGGGACATTCCGCACTCGCTGCAGGCGGTCGAGAGCTACATCGGGAGCGCGGAGGTGTCCTTCCTGCGGGCGGCGCTCACCGCGGTCGAGTTCCCGGGCGACGAGCTCAGCGTGTACGCCACCCTGCGCGGGCCGCTGTTCTCGATCCCGGACCAGGATCTCTTCCTGTTTCGGGAACGGGGAACGCGGTTGCGGCCTTCGCCGTCGCCACCCGATCCCGGGGGCGACCCCGGGGCCGCCGGGATCACGGATGCGCTCCGCTTCCTCTTCCGCCTGCACGAGCGACGAAACCACCAGCCGCTGGCGGTGACGATCCAGCAACTGCTCGCCGAGAAGCGGGCCGAGACGGGATTCCTCTTCTGGAAGTCGCCGCAGCAGGTGCTCGCGAACCTCCGGCGCCTCACCGAGTCGGCGCGGGCGTTCGAGTCGGGCGGCGGCCTCTCGTTCCGGGGCTTCGTCGAACTGCTGGCCACCCAGGCCGAGGCTCCGGACCACCAGGGCACGGCCCACGCGATCGACGAGGATGTGGGCGGGGTCCGGATCATGACGATCCACGCCGCGAAGGGACTCGAATTCCCCGTGGTGATCCTCTGCGACGCCGCCATGGGCCGGAAGGGGCGCGCGACGCGGATCGTCCGGTCCGAGGCGGGCCTCCACGCCTGCGACCTCGGCGGGAACCTCCGGCCCTGGGACCTGATCGAGGCGGAGGAAGCCGAGGAAGTCGAGGATCGCGCGGAACTCGACCGACTGCTCTATGTCGGGATGACCCGCGCGCGGGATCTCCTCGCGGCGCCCGTCTTCGAGCTGCGGTTCGGGGGGGAGGACCGCCTGCTCTCACCCGTCTCGAAAGCGCTCGCCGACCTTCCCGAACTCCGCCCGGCTTCGCGGCGGGCGCCCCGGCGCCCCGCGGCGTGGACATTCCTCTCGGGCGGCGCACCCGGAGCGGCGGAGCGCGGCGCCGCCGCCGAGGCCGACTTCCTCCGGGAGCGCGAGCGGGTGCTCGGCGAGGCGCGAGCGCCCGAGCGCCGGGTCGCCACCGCGACCGGATCGGAGCTCGTGGCCGACGACGAGACCGAGGTCCGGACGGTGGCGTTACCCCGCGACCCGGAACGGCCCGGCGGCCCCGGGTTCGGGAGCCTCGTCCACCGGGTGCTCGAGCGGGTCGCCCTCGGCGCCGGGCGCGCCGGGGTACGGCGCGAGACGGAACTGGCAGTCCGCGAACTCGAACTCCCCGAAGCGTTCGCGGGGCCGGCGAGCGCCGCGGTGAGCGCCGCGCTCGCCCACCCCCTGCTCGAGGCGGCCCGGCGCGCCGAGACGCGGCGGGAGTGCTTCCGGGAGCTGCCGCTCCTCCACACCGAAACGGCGCTTCCCGAAACCGGACCCGCCGAGGGATTCGAAACCGGCTCGGCGCTCGAGGCCGAGGACGGAGCCGTGGACGACTCGGGCCCGGCGCCCGGCGGCAGCGGCCCGGTCCTCGTCGAGGGGGTCGCCGACCTCGTCTTCCGGGAGCGCGCCGGGCAGCCCTGGGTCGTCGTGGACTTCAAGACCGACGACCCGCGAACGGACGATCCCGAGCGCCGGGAGGCGATCCGGGTGCGCTACCCCCGCCAGGTCCGGCTCTACGCGCGGGCGGTCGAGCGGGCCACCGGCGCGCCGGCGGAGCCGGTGCTCCTCTTCGTGTAGCGCGGTCTCTCGGCAGCCGGTGGACAAGGCCCCCGCATGGGAATCTGTCCTGGCGCCGCATCGCTTGCGCGATCCGTTCCGCCCTCGCGGGGAGGGAGGCTCTCCCCGGCGGCGCTTCGCCGCATCGGCGCGCGAGGGACTCTCTCCACCGCCGGTCAGGCGCCGAACGGGTCGAAGCGCCCGTCGGCGGCGGTCCAGCCTCCGTCGGCGAAGAGCACGGAACCGGTGATGTAGCTCGCCGCCGGCGAGAGCAGGAAGACGGCGGGGGCGGCGATCTCGGCGGCGGCCGCCCAGCGGCCGAGCAGGGTCTTCTCGGTGTAGGCGCGGCGCCAGTCGGGGCGGGATTCGATCGGGGCGGTGAGCGGCGTCTCGACGACTCCCGGAGCGAGCGCGTTCACCCGGACCCCGGAGGCGGCGCCCTCGGCGGCCGCGGTCCGGGCGAGCTGGACGATCCCGGCCTTCGTCGCCGCATAGACGCCCTGTCCCGGCTCCACCACGAGCGACCGGATCGAGGAGAGGAGCACGATCCCGCCGCCGCCGGACCGCGCGAGGCTCGCGCCGCCGTGGCGGAGCGCGTGGAAGGCGCCCTTCAGGTTCAGCGAGACGACGCGGTCGAACTCGGCGGCGCTCGTGTCGGCGAGCCGCTTCCGCACGTTCATCCCCGGAGTCACGACGAGGCCCCGGAGCCGGAGACCCTCGTCCTCGAGGCCGCGGAAGAGCTCCGCGACCGACTCCTCGGACCGGACATCCACCGGGCGCGCCCGGCCGCCCGCGCACGCCGCCGCGACCCGCGCCGCCGCCTCCCGGTCGCGGTCCGCGACGACGACCCGGGCGCCCGAGCGCGCGGCGAGCCGCGCGGTGGCCTCCCCGATTCCCGAGGCGCCGCCGATCACGGCCACATCCATCCCGGCGAGCGAGAAGGGGGACCCGGTCACCGGGACGCCCTCCACTCGCGAAACGCGAGGAGTGCGACCGCCGAGGCGGCGATCCCGAGGAGCGGCGGCGCGAAGGCGTCGAACCGGGTGGCGATCAGGAAGACCGCGACCCCGGCGCCCGCCCCGGCGAGGACCGCGCGCGGCGGAACCCGGACCCGGTGGAGCCCGAGGACCACCGGGACGAAGAGCGACACGCCGAGCACCGAGTAGAAGATCGTGAGCGAGGCGATCACGCTCCTCGCGAAGATGGCGATCGCCGATCCGGCGAGGGCCGCCACGACCGCCGCCACCCGGGCGGCCCGCAGCACCGCGCGGTCGTCGGCGGCGGGCCGCCAGAACCGGTGGTAGAGGTCGCGCGAGGCCGAGGTGGACAGCATGAAGAGCACCGCGTCGGCGCTCGAGACCTCGGCGGAGAAGAGCGCCGCGAGGCCGAGCGCGCCGAGCCAGAGCGGGAGCGACGAGATGAAGAGCGCCGGAAGCGCCGCGTCGGGCCGGGCGAGGTCGGGATGGAGGACCCGGGCGGCGGCGCCGAGGAGCGGCGGGACGGCGGCGAAGGCGAGGAGGGTGAGGCCGGCCGCGGTGAGGCCCCGCCGGACCGCGGCTTCGCTCCGGGCGCCGAACACCTTCTGGAGGATCCCCGGCGAGACGAGGAACGCGGGGACGAGCAGCGCCAGATGGCCGAAGGCGAGCGAGGCGCTCCCGAAGATGTCGAGGGCTCCCGGGCCGAGGCCTTCCCGGATCCCCGGCGCGCCGCCGGCGGCGGCGACGGCCCAGGGAACCGCGAGGCCGAGCCCGAGGAGGAGCACCGCCAGCTGGACGAAGTTCACCGAAGCCGCGCTCTGGAGGCCTCCCACCGCGAAGTAGGCGGTCATCACCAGGGCCGCCGCGAGCACTGCGACCGGAAAGGGGATGCCCGCGGCCTCCTCGACGAGGACGCCGGCGGCGAGCAGTTGCGCCGCGAGGACGAAGAGCGTGGCGACCAGGAGCAGCCCGGTCAGGACGCCCCGGACCGCGGCCCCGTAGCGAAGTTCGAGGAAGTCGCCGACGGTGCGGAGCCGGGCTTCGGTCGCGGCGCGCCACATCCGCGGGCCGAGCCAGACCGCGAGCAGGAGCGTGCCGACGCCGGCGGCGCCGACCCAGAAGAACGCCGCGAGACCGTGCTCGTAGCCGAGCGCCGCGGCGCCGACGGTGGAGCCGGCCCCGATGTTCGCGGCGAGCACGGTGGCGAAGACGAGTCGCGCCGGGAGCCGGCGCCCGGCGACGAAGAAGTGCTCCGCCGAGCGCGCCCGCCGCGCGACGAAGGCGCCGACCGCGATCAGGAGGACGGAATAGGCGCCGAGGACGAGGAGGTGCGGGGACACCGGGCTCAGCATGGCGGCCCGAATCGCTGGCGCGATCCGTTCCGCCCTCTTTCGCGGGGAGGGAGGACCCTCCCCGGCGGAGCTTCGCGCCGCGTCGGTGCACGAGGGACTCTCTCCACCGCCGGTCAGCGCGGACCCGGCAGGTCGCGCGCGGCGGGGAGTCCCGGGAGCGACTCCGCCGAGCGCACCGCATCGAGGACCGCGCGGGCGACGGCCTCCGCGGCGAGCGCCCCGACCCGGCCGAGGCCCGACCGCGGGCCGTCGCCGGTGGCGAGCACGAAGAGCGTGTCCCCGTCGGCCGGGGTGTGGACCGGGTAGATCGTCCGGGCGAGGCCGTCGTGCGCCATCGTCGCCACGCGCGCGGCCTCCGCCTTGGTGAGCGGGGCGTTCACGGCGACGACGCCGATCGTCGTGTTCGCGCCGGCGGGAGGTTCCGGTGATTCGGGGTCGAGCAGGAGGCGGCGGGCGTCGGCGAGACCCCCCTCCGGTTCCCGCACGCCGGCCACGACCTCTCCGGTCGCGGGGTCCACGATGTCTCCGAGCGCGTTCACCGCGATCAGCGCGGCGACCGCGAGGCCGTCCGGAAAGCGGAGCGACGCCGAGCCGAGGCCGCCCTTCATCGCCCGGGCGAGCCCCCGGATCTTCCCGACCGTCGCCCCCGCCCCGGCCCCCGCGTTCCCGCGCCGGACCGGATCGGCGCTCGCCGCCGTCGCCGCCCGGTAGCCGCAATCGGCGCCGGGACGCGGCGCTCCCACCCCGGCGACGCCGAGATCGAAGAGGATCGCCGCGGGCACGATCGGCACCCGGAACGGGCCCACCGGATAGCCGATGCCGCGCTCCTCGAGGTAGCGCATCGCGCCGTCGGCGGCGGCGAGGCCGAAGGCGCTACCGCCCGAGAGCACCACCGCGTGGACCCGCTCGACGGTGTGCTGCGGATCGAGGAGGTCCGTCTCGCGAGTTCCGGGAGCCGCGCCCCGCACCTCCACCGCGCCCACGGCGCCCTCGCGGGCGAGGACGACGGTGCAGCCGGTGGGGGCGTCCGGAAGCTCGAAGTGGCCCACCTCGATGCCGGGAACCGCGGTGAGGCCGGGGTCTTTCGGCGGCGCCCCGAGAGCCAGGAGCGCGGCGGCGGAGACCGGGGCCAGGACCACGAGGACCCGATTCTACGAGCCGGCGGGCGAGTATCCTCGCCGGGCGATGCCGTCGCTCCTGCCAGCGCCCCCGGCGCTCGAAGCGCGGATCCTCCGCGAGGTCGAGAGCGCCCGCGACGAGATCGCGGCCTTCACCGGGGAGCTGATCCGGATCCCGACCGAGAACCCGCCGGGCGAGAACTACCGCGAGTGCGCGGCGCTGCTCGGGGACCGGCTCGCCGCCGGCGGCTTCGCCGTCGAGACCGACGATCCGCCGGAGCGGGTCTGCCCGCCGGGATCCGGGCGGTATCCGCGCCGGAATCTGATCGGGCGGATCGGCGCCGGCCCCCGGCGGATCCACCTGAACGGCCACCTCGATGTGGCGCCGGCGCTCGCTGGCTGGACCGGCGATCCGTTCTCGGGCGAGGTCCGCGACGGATCCGTCTGGGGGAGGGGCGCGAGCGACATGAAGGGCGGGATCGCGGCGGCGGTCTTCGCCGCCGAGGCGCTTCGCCGGGCCGGGGCGCGGCTCGGCGGCGTCCTCGAGGTCTCGGGGACCGTGGACGAGGAGAGCGGCGGGCGCGCCGGGGTCGCCTGGCTCGCCGAGTCGGGCCGGATCGCGAGGGACACCGACGCGGTGATCATCCCGGAACCCTTCGGTTCGGGCCGGGTGTGCGTGGGCCACCGCGGGGTGTACTGGTTCCGGGTGGTCTCCGAGGGAGAGGCGGCGCACGGCAGCATGCCTTTCCTCGGCCGGAACGCGATCCTCGATCTCGCCCCGCTGCTCGAGGACATCCGGGTCGCGTGGGTCCCGGAACTCGCCTCGCGGCGCACCGCGCTCCGGGTGGTTCCGGAGGGGGCCCGCGCGGCGACCGTGAGCGTGAACTCGGTCGCGGGGGGGCAGGCGGGGGCGGCGGATCCGAGCCCGCAGGTTCCCGACCGGGCGGAGATCGTGGTGGACCGGCGGTTCCTGCCCGAGGAGGGACTCGAGGCGGTGCGCGCCGAGGTCGCCGAGCGGGTCGCCGCCTGCGCCGCGAAGGACCCCGCCCGGCGCTACCGGGTCGAGGAGCTCCTGACCGTCGAGCCGGTGCGGACGCCGCCGGGGTCGCTCGCCACCGAGGCGATCCGCGCCGGGGCGCGCCGCGCGCTCGGGGCCGAGGTCGAGGAGGTGGCGAGCCCGGGGACCTACGACCACAAGCACTTCACCCGGATCGCCGGGGTCGCGGACTGCGTGGCCTACGGTCCGGGGCCGCTCGAGCTCGCGCACCGCCCCGACGAGCACTGCCCGGTCGAGGAGCTGGTACGGGCGACTTCGGTGATCGCGCTCGCCGCCGCCTCGGTCGTCGGCGTCTCCTGACAGCCCGTGGATAAAGCGCCCCGCATGGGAATCCGTCCTCGAAGAGATGGGGAACCCCATCGTCCGGGCGGATGCGGGGCGCTTTCCCCACAGGATGGCGGCCCGAATCGCTGGCGCGATCCGTTCCGC
>CAYGAO010000068.1:0-12064 GCA_964347715.1 uncultured Acidobacteriota bacterium | reverse complement strand
AGTTCGCCGCGTAGATGTCGAGGTCGCCGTCTCCGTCGGCGTCGAGCAACGCCGCGCTCGTCGTCCAGAACGGATCGCTCGCCCCGGAAGCGCCCACCGCCTCGACGAAGGTGCCGTCGCCCCGGTTGCGGAAGAGGCGCTCCTCCCCGAAGTGGGTGAGCAGCAGATCGGGGTCTCCGTCGTCGTCGAGATCGCCCGCCACCCCGCCCATCCCGTAGCGCAGCTCGCCCGCCTCGTCGAGCAGGCCGGCCTCGCCGGTGCGGTCCCGGAAGGTGCCGTCGCCGCGGTTGCGGAACAGGCGGTGGCCCACCGTGGCCCCGCCCGGGTCGCCCGGCAGGGGGCTCCCGTTCACGAAGAGGAGGTCGGGCCAGCCGTCCGTGTCGTAGTCGAACACGAGCACGCCTCCGCCGACGATCTCGACCACATAGCGGCGCCCGCTCCCCCCGTCCTCGTGGTGGAACCGGATTCCCGCGGCCCGGGTCCGGTCCACGAAGACGAATCCTTCCCCGGCGAGCAGCGCCACCGCGAGGGCGGAACCGATCACGGTTCCCGGCGCGGGCGCGACGCGGTGCGCGAGAGCGAGCGCGCGGGGTCCTCGCCGGTGGCCGTCGCCTGCCGGAAACGGCGGCGCGCCGAGGCGGCTTCCTCGGCCCTGCCGAGGAGGGCGAGGGCGGTGGCGAGGTTGTAGAGCGCCTGGCGGTGGTCCGGGTCGCGCTCGAGCGCCGCCTCGAAGGCGCGGACCGCCGCCTCCGCCTCGCCCGCATCGAGATCCAGCCGCCCGATCCCCACGAGCGCCGCGGGGAGGCCGGGAGCGTGGGCGAGCGCCGCCTCGTACTCGCGCCTCGCCGCTTCGCCCCGGCCGAGCTGCGAGAGCACGCGCCCGCGGGCGACCCGGAACTCCGGCTCTCCGGGGTCGAGCCGGATCGCCTCGGCGAACCCCGCCGCCGCGCGGTCGAGCGCCCCGAGAGCGGCGTCGGCGAGGCCGAGGTAGAAGTGGACGAGCGGGTTCTCCGGCGCTGCTCGCCGGGCCCTCGACAGGACCTCGCGGGCGGCCTCGCCGTCGAGCCGGAGGTAGTGGGCGTAGCCGAGCTGCAGCAGGATCGGCGCGGAGCCGGGATGGCGCCCGGCCGCGGCCTCGAGCACCCGGCCTGCCTCCCCGGTGTCCCCGCTGCGGAGCAGCGCGGTCCCGAGAGCGACGGCGAGCGCCGGGTTCGGCGCCGGCGCGAGCGCCTCGGCGCGGCGCAGGGAGGTCACCGCCTCCCCGGGACGCCCGTCCTGGAGCAGCGCCACGCCGAGGTAGTAGAGCGACCGCGAATCGGGGGCCGTCTCGACGAGCCGCTCGAACGACGCCACCGCCGCCCGGGGATTCCCGGCCTCGAGCCAGCGCTGCCCGGCGCGGAGCAGCCGTTCTTCGGGGTCCTGCGCCCCGGAAGGGGCGCCCGTCGCCGCGAGCAGGAGGGCCGCGAGGAACCCCGGATGCTTCAGGAGCCCTCCGGGAAGAGCGCCGCCAGGAATTCGTCGTCGAGTCCCGGATGCTGCGTCCAGCCCAGGGTGGACTCGAGCTGGCCGCGAAAGAGCTCGTTCCGCGACGCGCCCGTCCGGAGCGCTTCGAGCGCTCCGGCGCGGTCGCCGAGCGTGTAGGCGAGCAGGCCGAGGTTGATCCAGGCGTCCGCGGCGTCGGGCCAGAGTTCCGCCGCCCGCTCGGCCTCGGCGAGGGCCGCCGCGCGGTCCCCGGCCCGGCTCCGCTCGCGGCTCCGGGTCATCGCGGCGAGCGCCAGGTGGATGTCGAGCAGCCGGCCGAGTTCCCGGATCGGGGTGGGATGGTCCTCGACCTGGAGCCGCACCACCACATCGTTGTTCAGGTTCCGGCCGAGGCCCTTGCCGACGACGAACAGCGCGGCGGACTGGCGCCCGCGGCTGTCGCCCCCGGCCTCCTGTCCGGCGACGAGCGCCGCCTGCAGCCTCTCGGCGAGCGTGCCTCCGGTCTCCTCGAAGGCTTCCGCCATCGCATCCACCACTTCCGGCCCGGTGAGGATGTTTCCCTGCGCCGAGTAGTGCTCTCCGACCCGGTGTCCGGCCCAGGAGTTCGCGGCAGGCCCGGTGTGCGCGGCGATCCCGCCGCGCGCGTCCACGACCGCGAACTGCCGGCCCTCCACATTGGGGAAGGTGTCCTCGGCGAGGAGTCGTTCCCGGACCTCATCGGCGGCGAGACCCTGGCGCAGCAGCTCGACTCCCCTCGGGCCGTAGCCGGCGTTCACGTTCGCCTGGGTGGCGATGACTCCCACCTCGGCCTCGCCCCACGGCACGACATGCCCGACCGAGAAGTAGCGCGACTGGACCGCCACCCCCATCTCCCCGGTCTCCGGATCGTGGCCGACGATGGAGAAGGTCGCGACCGGTTCGTGAACGGATCGGGCCGAAGCCGCGAGGCCCGCGGAAACGGCGAGAAACGCCGCGAGGGCAACGCATTTCGTGGAACGGATCATCGGAGTTCCTCCCTCGGCCCCTCGCCCCGGGTCCGGCCGAGTTCCTCGAAGCGGGCGAGCGCCCGGGCCGCTCCCGCGGCGTCGCCGAGCCGGCGCCGGGCGAAGCCGAGCTGATAATACGCCTCCGCGTAGTCCGGGTCGTGGGAGATCGCGGTCCCGAGGTGGCGCACCGCCTCGGCGGCGTTCCCGCGCCGCAGCGCGATCTTCCCGAGGTGGAACCAGGCCTCGGGGAAGTCCTCGCCGGCTTCGAGGGCGCGGCGAAAGGCCGCTTCGGCGCCGTCCAGGTCGAGGCGGCGCAGCGCCGCCAGCCCCAGCAGGTGGTGCGCCCGTCGCAGCCCCGGATCGCGGGCGATCGCCGCCTCGAGCCGGGCCTCCGACGCTTCGGGGTCTCCGGTGCGCCATTCGAGATAACCGAGCTGCAACAGCGCTTCGGTGTCGTCCGGAGCGAGTGCGTGGTAGCGCTCCCAGGCCGCTCGCGCCGCCACCAGTCGCTCCTGCCCGGTGAGCGCGGCGCCGAGGTCGGCGAAGATCGCCGGGTCCTCGCGGTAGCCGAGTCCGAGCGCCGCCTCGAACTCCGCCTGCGCTTCCGGCCACTGCTCGAGGCGGAGCGCCAGGCGCCCGCGGAACCGCCGGAGCCCGGGGTCGCGGGGCGCGAGCGCCACCGCCCGGCGGGCTCGGTCGAGCGCTTCCCCGAGGCGGCCCGCCCGGTCGAGGACGGCAGCCGCGAGATACGGAGCCTCGTGGCGCTCCGGCGCCAGCGTCGCGGCCCGGTCCAGCTCCCGGAGCGCCTCCTCGGCGGCGCCGAGCTGCCCGAGCGCCTGACCGAGGGCGAGGCGGGCGTCCACGAACCCGGGGTCGAGCGCGAGCGCCTCCCGGAGCGGGCCCGGCGCCCGCTCGGGCGCGCCGAAGACGAGCCAGAACGCGCCGACCCGGTGGAGCGCCGCGGCGTCGCCGGGACGGGCGGCGAGCCAGGCCGCGAGCTGCTCCGCGGCGCCTTCCCGGTCTCCGGCGCGGATCCGGTCCGCCGCCCGCTCGAATTCCGGCGTCTGCCCGCCGGCGAAGGTGGCGAGGGCCGCGGCCAGGAGCAGCGCCACCCCGGCGGAACCCGAGCGAGAATGGAACGACGGCCTGCCCACGCGCCGCCCGATCCTATCGGTCCGTGGAAAAAGTCCCCCGCATCCGCACCGCTCCGAGACGGGAACCGGAATCCACTCCGATTCGGAGATGCGGGGCACTCTTCCCACGGGCAGGTGGGTCGAATCGCTTCCGCGATTCGCCCCACCGTCTTTCGCGGGGAGGGAGAACCCTCCCCGCCGGCGCTTCGCGCCGCGTCTGTACCCGGGGTACTTTCTCTACGGCCTGCTATCGCCGGGCGCGGCGGTCAGTCGTGTCGCAGCGCCGCCGCGGGTTCGCGGCGCGCGGAACGGCGCGCCGGGAGGACGCTCGCGAGCGTCGCCGCGCCGAGGACGATCACCAGGGTGGCGAGCCACGAGCGCGGGTCGGTCGCCCGCACCCCGAAGAGCAGGTTCTGGAGCAGGCGGCTCGCGAACGCGGCCCCCACCAGTCCGAAGACGATCCCGAAGAACGCCGGACGCATTCCCCGGGTCAGGATCAGCCGGGTCAGCTCGGGACGCGCGGCGCCGCAGGCCATCCGGATCCCGATCTCCCGCGTCCGCTCGGTCGCGAGCGCCGAGACCACGCTGTAGGCGCCGGCCGCGGCGAGCGCCACCGCGAGCGCCGCGAACACGCCGAGCAGCAGCGCCTGGAAGCGCTCCGCCTGGACCGAGTCGGCGAACACCGTCTCCATCGCGCGGTAGCGGTCCACCGGAAGCGCCGGATCGAGCTCGTGGGTGGCTTCGCGCACCGCGGTGGCGAGGGTCTCGACGGGAAGGGCCGAACGGACGACGAGGTTCACCGTGCGCGGCGCGTAGCCGGCGGCGGCGGTCTGCGGGTAGTGGAAATGGACCTCGGTGCCGGACTCGACGCCGAGTCCGCCCTGCTTCACATCCTTCGCCACGCCGATCACGGTGAACCACGGGATCTCGGGTCCGGGAGGCCGCAACCGCCGCCCCACGGGATCCTGATCGGGCCAGAAGAGTTCCGCCGCGGTGCGGTTCACCACCGCGACCGGGGTCGCCCCGCCATCGTCCGCGGCGGTGAAGCCGCGCCCGGAGAGGAGCGGGATCCCCATCGTCTCGAAGTAGCCGTGGCCGACGAACTGCCAGTAGTCCATGTTCTGCGCCGGAAATCCCTCCCCTTCCGGAAGTCCTTCGATCTCGGTGTCGTTCGCGTTCAGCCGGCGCCGCGGCGGCAGCCCGCTCATCGCCGTCACCGCCTCGACGCCGGGAACCCGCCCGATCGCCGCGCTCAGGCGATCCACGAAGGCGAGCTGGTCGGTCGCCTCGGGATAGTCGGTCGCCGGCAGGAAGGTCTGGAAGGTCGAGAGCCCGGCCGGCGAGAAGCCGGGATCCTCCCTTTCGAGCGCGAACAGGCTTCCGAGGAGGAGCAGGCAGGAGATCAGGAGCACCACGGAGAGCCCGACCTCGAACGCCACGAGCGCCTGCCGGAGGCGGCGGCGCGGCGGCGTCGCCCGCGCCCCGCCCGATTGCAGGCTCGCGAGGAGCCTCGCCTCGCCCCGGCGGGTGGCGAAGCCGGCGACCGGCGCCGTCCCGGCGACGAGACCCGCGATCAGCGCCGCCAGGGCGGCGAAGGCGAGCACCGGCCAGGAGATCCCGATCTCGGCGACGCGGGGGATCCCGCCGGGCCAGGCGGCGACGAGGAGGTCGGTGGCGACCACCGCGAGGATCACGCCGAGGCCCCCGCCGATCCCGGCGAGGAGAAGGCCCTCGCGCAGGAACGGCCCGGCGGCCCGGACTCTCCCCGCGCCGAGCGCCGCCCGCAGCGCGATCTCCCCGCGCCGCGCCTCCGACCGCCCGATCACCAGGTTGCCGAGGTTCGCGCAGGCGGCGAAGAGGAAGACGCCGGCGAGCGCGAAGAGCATGAGCAGCCGGGCGCGGTGGTCTCCGGCCACCTCCTCGTGGAGGTCCACCAGGATCACGGGATGGAACTCGGGGTGCGGGGCGTGGGTGTCCCCGGATTCCTGCCGCCAGCGGTCGAGCAGCGCCGGCAGTTCGGCGCGGGCCGCCCCGATCGTGCTCCCCGGGGCGAGGCGGGCCACCATGATGTAGTTGTGGGAGGCGCGTCCGGGCAGTTCGGCAGGGTCGAAGGCGAGCGGGGTCCAGACCTCGATCCGGCGGTCGAGGAGGTCCACCCCCCGGGGCAGCACCCCGACCACGGTGTGGATCACCCCGTCCACGGTCAGCCGGGCGCCGAGCGCGCCGGGATCCGCCCCGAAGGCCCGCCGCCAGAGCCCGTCCGAGAGGACGACGACCGGTTCCGCGCCCGGGCGGTCCTCCTCGTCGCCGAACACCCGCCCGAGCGCCGCGGAGATGCCGAGGGTCCGGAACAGCGAGGCCGTGACCCCGGCTCGCTGCGCCCGGAAGGGCGCCCCGCCGCCCCGGAGCGAGGCGATCCCGGTGTCGAACGCTCCCGCTTCCGCGAACGACGCGCTCCACTCGCGGTACTCGAGGTATTCGGGCGCCGAGATCCAGAACTTGTCGAAACCCATCGTCGGGAACCGGGTCGCCACCCGCACGAGCTCCTCCGGGGCGCGGTAGGGCAGCGGGGCGAAGAGGGCGCCGTGGACGACGGTGAAGACCGCGGTGTTCGCCCCCACCCCGAGCGCGATCACGAGCACCGCGAGCGCGGTGTGGCCGGGGTTCTTCCGGAGCGAGCGAAGCGCGGGAAATCTCACCGGAAACCTCCTCGGGGGCCAGGCGCGAGGGCGCCGCCTCCGCGAGCAGGGAACGAGCGCCGGACCCCGGAGGTTTCCCCGGGGCGCCGGGCGGGCGCGCCACCGGCGCTTGCTACGATGGGTTCCCGCGACGCTCCGGCCCCCGCGGCCGGGCGCCGGAGTTCATGCGAGATCCGATTCGCCGGCGGGGAGGGCTCCGGGCGGCGCTCCCGCTGGCGCTCTTCGCCTGCGGCCCCCCGGGCGATCCGACCGCCGGCGAGCCGGTCGGGGTCGTTCCCGTGGGCGGTGCGGTGCGCCGCCCGGCCCGCGTCCGCTTCGAGCCGCCCGAGTATCCCGAGGCGGCGCGGGAACGCGGCGAAGAGGCCCTCGTGATCCTCGAGCTGACCCTCGACCGGGAGGGCGGGGTCGAAGCCGTGCGGGCGCTCCGGGGCCCCGACGATCTCGCGGCGGCGGCGACGGCGGCGGCGCGGCGCTGGGCCTACGAACCGACTCTCGTGGATGGCGAACCCGTCCCGATCCGTTTCGCCGAGACGGTGCGCTTCCTCCTCCGCCCGGCGGGCGGCCAGGGAATGCGGCTGGCCGCCCCGGTGCGCCGGGGCGCGACCCCGCAGTTTCCCGACTGGGAGATCACCGGACACGCCTTCACCGCCTGCCCCTGCGACACGCCGTGCCCCTGCCGCTCGAACGCCCCGCCGTCGCACCCGCCCTGCCACGCCACCACCGCGACGAGGCTGATCTCGGGGCGCTACGGCGAGGTGGACCTGAGCGGGGCCGAGTTCGTGGCGCTCGGCCCCGAGTCGTGGGTCGCGCTCTACCTCGACGAGACGCTCGGCGAGGCGGCGCGACGCGCGATCCTGGGCCTCTTCGCGAGCCTCGCCCCGGGGGCGCCCCAGCGCTACCGGGTGGTGCGCCGGGTTCCGATCTCGATCACCGAGACCCCCCGGCCCGGCGGGGTCTCCCGGCGCGCGCACATCCCGGGCATCCTCGAGATGGAGACCCGGCTCCGCCTCGAGCACGGGCGCCTCGCCGGACTGATCCCGGGCATGGATGTCTGGTCGAACCGGATCGCCTACGGGCGGACGGGGGTGTACCGCTTCCACGATCCGGAGATTCCCGCCGGCTGGGACCACAGCGGTCGCCAGTCGAACGCCAAGGAGTTCACGCTGGACCTCGGGATGTACCGGGACGGCAGGATGCTGATCCAGCACGGCGACGGCTCGGGCGACTGGACCGGGGCGCAGCGCGCCCTGTTCTCCTGCGCCCGCGCCCGGCGCTAGCAGGCTGTGGAGAAAGTCCCTCGCGCGCCGACGCGGCGCGAAGCGCCGCCGGGGCTCCGGCTCCCGAGCCCCCCGGAGTCGTTTTCGGGCCGGGTGAAGCGCAACCTTGCGACCGACCGCCGGAGGTCCCGGTTGCAACTGCTTCGTCGGTGTGCAATCTTCGGGACCGGACGGACGATCGCCCCCGGTCGGCAGGGAAGACGTTCCGCCACTCTCACCAGGTTCCCGCATCCGGAGCCGGAGGCGCCCCATGAGGAAAACGCAGCTGCGAGGTCTCCTTCTCGCTCTCTGGACGGTCGGGCTCGCGGCCCCGGTCGCTTTCGCCCAGACCCGAACCGGCACCCTCGAGGGGGCCATCGTGGACGGCACCGGGCAGGTCCTGCCGGGAGTCTCGGTGACCCTGACCGGCGATACCGGCGGCAGCGAGGTCTCCGTCTCGACCGCGACCGGCAGCTACCGGTTCCTCGCCGTTCCGCCCGGCATCTACACGCTGCGCTTCGAACTCGGCGGCTTCCAGACGCGGATCAACGAGGGAGTCCGCGTGGACATCGGCCGCACCACGAGCCTCGACATCCAGCTCGAGCTCTCGACGCTCGAGGAGACGGTGACGGTCGTCGGGGAGTCGCCGCTGCTCGACACGAAGAGCACCGTCATCGGCGCCACCTTCGACGAGAGCCTGCTGGAGGAGGTGCCGAGCGCGCGCGATGTGTGGTCGCTGCTCGAACACCAGGCGCCCGGCGTCACCACGAACCGGCTCGATGTCGGGGGCAGCGAGACGGGGCTCCAGGCGGTCTTCTCCGCCCGGGGCACCTCGTGGGGCCAGAACAGCTACTACCTGAACGGCGTGAACGTCACCTGCCCCTCCGCGCTCGGGGCGAGCGGCTACTACTACGACTACGACAGCTTCGAGGAGGTGCAGGTCGAGACCGGGTCGCATCCGGCTTCGGTGAACGCCCCCGGGCTCTACCTGAACATGGTCACGAAGACCGGGGGCAACGAGTTCGCCGGGGCCGCCGGGTTCCACTACCAGAACGACGCCACCCAGTTCGACAACTTCACGAGCGAGATCGAGGCCCAGGGCGCCACCGCTTCGGCGTTCGACTACCTCTCGGACGCCACCTTCCAGGTCGGCGGCCCGGTGGTCCGCGACCGCTCGACCTTCTTCTTCTCGTTCCGCGACGAACGGGTGCACCGGTATGTGTCCGGCGTCGAATCGGTCACCGAGGACACGGACATGCGCCAGTTCGTGATCAAGAGCGATACGGACCTGACCGAGACGAACAAGGTCAGCCTCGAGTGGCACGAGATGACCTACTGGAAGCCGCGGCGGGGGCTCGCCTCGAACCGCCCGCCCGAGGCGACCTGGATCGAGGACGACACCTTCCGCATCGTCCAGGCGACCTGGACCTCGACGCTGAGCCAGAACGCCCTCCTCGACACCCGTTTCTCGCACCTGAACGTGTGGTTCCCGACCTACCACTCGGAAGAAGCGCAGGCCGCCGGGCTCCAGGCCGGGCAGGATCTCGGACTCGGCACCTTCGTGAACGCCCGCAACTTCAGTGTGGAGCGACGGCGCAAGCGCTACTCGTACAAGAGCGACCTCACCTGGTTCGCCGAGGAGCTCTTGGGCGCGGACCACGAGGTCAAGGTGGGGGTCGAGTATTCCCACAACCCCATCCGCAACGAGACCACCTCGATCGGCGATGTGTTCCTGCGCTTCAACAACGGCGAACCGTTCCAGGTGGACCTGAACAACACCCCGCGGCACGACGGCCAGACGCTCGACCAGACTTCGGCCTACATCGACGACATCGTCACCACCGGTCGCTTCACCCTGAAGCTCGGCCTGCGCTGGGATCGCTACCACGGCTGGCTCCCCGAGCAGAACAGCCCGGACGGGACCCACTGCACCGCCGCCATCGGATGTCCGCGCGACTTTCCCGAACGGACCGGATTGCTCGACCTCGCGAGCTTCGCCCCGCGGCTCGGTCTGGTGGTCGGCCTCGAGGAGGGCGGCCAGAGCGCCTTCAAGGCGAGCTGGGGCCGCTACTACCACCAGTTCTCGACCGGGTTCGCGAACTTCGTGAACCAGAACGGATCCCTCGCGAACCGCTACGAGTGGAACGACCTGAACGGGGACCGGCAGTTCCAGAACGGCGAGCAGGGGACCCTGATCTTCGATCAGTTCGGCGCCGCCGCCGCCGTGAACACGATCAGCCCCGACCTGAAGCACGAGTACACGGACGAGCTGACCGCGAGCCTCGAACGGGAGTTCCCCGGCGACATCTGGATCCAGGCGACCTTCTCCCGGCGCACCAGCGACGACAAGTCCGACATCGTGAACCTCGCCGTCCCCGATTCCGCCTACACGCCGGTCCAGGTCCAGGATCCGGGGCCCGACGGCGCCGCCGGGACCGCCGACGACGGCGGCATGGTCACGATCTTCAACCAGAACGAGGACACCCTCGGGTCGAGCGAGCGCCAGATCGCCACCGTGGACAAGTTCGAGACGAGCTACCAGGGCGTCGAGGTCATCGCCCAGAAGCGGTTCTCGAACGACTGGCAGGCCCTCGTCTCCTACTCCTGGAACGACACCGACACCTGGACCCGGGGCGGCCAGTGGGAGAACACGAACCCCGGCATCTTCACGAACCCGAACTCCCAGGTGAACGCCCAGGGCAAGTCGTTCTACGACCGGACCCACCAGTTCAAGGCCATCGGCACCTGGCACGCCCCCTGGGGCTTCCGCGCCTCGGGGGTCATGCGCTACCAGACCGGGGCGCCGGTCGCGCGGACCTTCTTCGCCAGCGGCCTGAACCAGGGCGGGGCCACGATCCTCGCCGCCCCCGTCGGCAGCGAACGACTCGACGATGTGACGACCTTCGACCTGGCGCTCTTCCGCGACTTCATCGCCGGGCGTTTCCGGATCGCACCGGAGGTCAACTTCTTCAACATCACGAACCAGAACACGATCACGGCGATCAACACCTCGAGCGGCGCCAACTATGGCTCGGTGTCGAACTTCCTCTCGCCGCGCATCGTGCGCTTCGCGCTGCGGGTCCACTTCTGACCGGCTGTGGAGAAAGTCCCTCGCGCGCCGACGCGGCGCGAAGCGCCGCCGGGGAGGGGCCTCCCTCCCCGCGAAAGCGGGCGGAACGGATCGCGCAAGCGATTCGGGTTCCGTGGGGAACACGCCCCGCATCCGCCCGGACGACGGGGTTCCCCATCTCTTCGAGGACGGATTCCCATGCGGGGCGCCTCGTCCACCGGCTGCTGAAGTCCTCCGCCGGAGCGGGGGTCGTTCGCGGCCCCCGCTTCGGGCGGCGCGTCCGGCGGCGCGAAGCGACCTGCCGACAGCTCCTTGAAACGGCGTGACGCGCTCCTCCAGCTCGGAGCCGGCGCCCTCCTCGGCTCCGGAGCGGCCGCACCGCGCGGCCACCCGCTGCCCTGGGCGGATGTCGAGCCGCTGCCGCCGGGAACGCGGGCGAAGTTCACGGATCTCTCCCGCATCACCGGCGAGGTGGTCCCGAACGACGAGTTCTTCGTCCTGAACCACGCCGAGGTCCCCGAGATCGAACCCGGGGCGTTTCGGCTGGGGCTCGGTCGAAGCGGCGCCCCGCCGGACCGGTGGCTCGGCCTCGCCGAACTCGCCTCGCTTCCCCGGCGGGAAGAGGTCGTCGTCTTCGAGTGCTGCGGGAACGGCGGCGTCGGGATGCACGGGCTGGTCGGCGCGGCGCGCTGGGGCGGCGTCTCGCTCGCCCCGCTGCTCGAGGGGCTCGTCGGCCCGGCGGACCGGGAGGTGGTCTTCTTCGGCGCCGATCGCGCCGCCGAGCGCCTGCGCGGCAACGTCTATCCCGGTCGCTTCGCCCGCAGCCTCCCGCTCGCCGACGCGCTCGCGCCGGAGGTCCTCCTCGCGGACACGATGAACGGCGCTCCCCTGCCGCCGAGGCACGGCGGGCCGCTGCGCCTCATCGTGCCCGGCTGGTACGGCGTCTCCCAGGTGAAGTGGGTCGAGCGGATCGAGGTCTGGCCGGCGCGTTTCGCCGGTTGGTACCAGGCGAAGGACTATGTGACCGTGCGCGGCGTCGAGACCCCGGCAGGAGTCCTCCACACCGCGAGCGCGATCGGGCGGATGCGGCTGAAGTCGCTCGTGACCCGCGTCGAGACCACCGGTGGGCCCGATCTCCGCGCCGTGGGGCTCGCGTGGAACGACGGGACGACGGACATCGCCGGGGTCGAGCTCCGGGTGGACGCCGCCCCGTTCCGGCCCACCGAGCTCGAAACCACGCGACATCGCTTCGGGTTCCGGCGGTTCGCCCACCGCTGGCCGGAACCGCCGCCCGGCCCTCACGAACTCGTCTCGCGGGCGCGCGACGCGAGCGGCCTCCAGCCCACCGGGGCGGAGGCGTCGCGCTACCGGGCCACGCCCTGGGAGAACAACGGCCAGGTCGTCCGGCGCCTGCGCCTCTGACAGGCTGTGGAGAAAG
>CAYGAO010000067.1:0-12090 GCA_964347715.1 uncultured Acidobacteriota bacterium | reverse complement strand
TCCCCGCACCCCTCCCCGGCGGCGCTGCGCGCCGCGCCGGCGCGCGAGGGACTTTCCCCACAGCCATCAGGCAGCCTGTGGAGAAAGCGCCCCGCGCGGGAATCCGTCCTCGAAGCGATGGGGAACCCCATCCTCCGCGCGGAGGCGGGGCGCTTCCCCCACAGGATGGCGGCCCGAATCGCTCGCGCGATCCGCTCCGCCCTCTTTCGCGGGGAGGGAGGACCCTCCCCGCTCCCCTCCCCGGCGGCGCCTCGCGCCGCATCGGCGCGCGAAGGACTTTCCCCACAGCCTGCTGGAGGTGGCGAACGAGGGGCCGAGCGGCGCCGCCGGGACGCAGGGCCGGGGACCTCGCTCACCGGCCTATACTCGAAAGGCGCCCATGGATCCCGAGCGTCGCGACCGCTTCGAGGCCCGGGTCCTCGGGATGCACTGTGCCGGGTGCGTCACAAGCATCGAGAAGGCGGTCTCCGGGGTCGACGGGGTCGAGAGCGCCGAGGTGAACCTCGGGACTTCGGGCCTCTCGGCGCGGCTCGCGCGCGGCCGCTCCTCCGACGAGACACTCGTGGCCGAGATCGCGGGCGCCGTGGAATCGGCGGGCCCCTACCGGCTCGATCCCGGCGAACGGCCCGCTTCCTGCCGGAGTTCGCCCGGGGTCCCGGGGCGCGACCACGGCGCCATCCGGCGGGCCGGGTCGCTCGCTACCGGTGTCTGGGCCGTCGGGGCGGCGCTCCTCCTCGCCTTCGCGGCGATGGCGGTGGCGATGAGCGGGACCGGCGGGAGCGGGCTCGGGCGGATGCTCCAGTTCCTCCTCGCCACGCCGGTACTCGCGGTGTTCGGCGGGAGATACCTGAGTGCGCTCTGGTCGGCGCTGCGGCGCCGCGTCTTCGGGATGGACAGCCTGATCGGGCTCGGCGCCGGTACCGCCTTCGCCGCCTCGCTGGCGCAGCTCCTCGCCGGCGGCGGTCCGCTCTTCTTCGATACCGCCGCGCTGATCGTCGCGATCGTCGCCCTCGGCCGCGCGCTCGAGGAGCGCGCCCGGGGGCGGGCCGCGAACGCGCTCGCCGAGCTCCTCGCGCTGGCTCCCGAGCGGGCGCGGGTGCTCCGGGACGGACACGAGGCCCAGGTCGGGGTCGAGGAGGTCGCGGTCGGCGAGCGAATCGAGGTCCGGCCCGGCGAACGGGTCCCGCTCGACGGGAGGATCGTGCGCGGCGGCGCCGCGATGGACGAATCGCTCGTCAGCGGCGAGAGCGTCCCGGTCGAGCGGACGGGATCGGATCCGGTCCTCGCCGGCGCGCTGAACCTGACCGGGGTCGTCGAGGTCGAGGTGACCCGCGCGGCGGCAGCGAGCACCCTCGCGCGCATCGCCGCCTCGGTCGAGCGGGCGCAGGCCGGGAAGATCCCGATCCAGCGCGCCGCCGACCGGGTGGCGGGAGTATTCGTGCCCGCGGTCATGGCGGTGGCGGCGGTCACGCTCGGCGCCTGGCTCCTCGCCGGGGGCGGCGTCCCGTTCGCACTCGCGCGCGGCGTGGCGGTGCTCGTCGTCTCCTGCCCCTGCGCGATCGGCCTCGCGGCGCCGATCGCCGTGCTCGCGGCGACCGGAAAGAGCGCCCGGCTCGGCATCCTCTTCCGCTCGGGAGCGGCGCTCGAAGCCCTCGCCGCCGTCCGCGCCGTCGGGCTCGACAAGACCGGGACCGTGACCGAGGGGAAGCCCGAGGTCGTCTCCGTGGCGCCCGCGGCGGGGCGGAGCGCGAGAGAGCTGATCGAGGCGGCGGCGGCGGCGGAACGCGGGTCCGAACACCCGCTGGCGGTTGCGCTCGTCGCCCACGCCCGCCGCGAGGGCGTCGTCCCGGAGCGCCCCGACCGCTTCGAGGCGCTCCCGGGCCGGGGAGTCGCCGCCACCCTCGCCGGAGGCGGCCGGGTCTTCGTCGGCAGCGAACGGCTCGTGCGCGAACGGGGGATCGAGCCCGGAGCCCACCCGGGGCGAACCGGGGCCTCGGGGCGGCTCCAGGTCGTCCTCGACGAGGCGTGGCTCGGGAGCGTCGGCTTCCGCGACCGTCCGCGACCGGAGGCGGCGGAGCTCGTCCGCCGACTCGCCGCGGACGCCCTCCCCGTAGCCCTCCTCTCCGGCGACGAGCCCGATGCGGTCGCGGCCGTCGCCGCCGAGATCGGGATCCGGCGGTCCGCGGGGGGGCTCCTCCCCGATCAGAAACTGGCGGCGATCGACCGCCTGCGCGCGGAGCACGGCCCGGTGGCCATGGTCGGCGACGGGATCAACGACGCTCCGGCACTCGCGCGCGCCGATGTCGGCATCGCGTTCGCCGAGGGCGCCGATGTCGCCCGGGAAGCGGCGGCGGTCACGCTCGTGCGGGCCGATCTCCGCCTCGTGAGCGTCGCCGTTCGCCTCGCCCGCCGCTCGGTCCGGATCATCCGCCAGAACCTGTTCTGGGCGTTCGCGTACAACATCGCGGCGATCCCCATCGCCGCCGGGGTGCTCTACCCCTCGACCGGAATCCTCCCCTCCCCCGAGGCCGCCGCGGCGGCGATGGCGTTGTCGTCGCTCGCCGTCGTCGGCAACGCGCTCCGCCTGGGCCGGAGCGCGCCGCTCGATCCACCCCGGGACCGGCCCGAAGCGCCGTCGCCGACGCCTCGCTGATCCGCCGGGTCAGTGGGCCGGGGAACGACCGGCGCGAGAACGGCCGGCCGCGGACGCCCGCCCTCCCCTCTCGGCGCGTCGCCGCTCGTCCGGTCGTCCCTCGTCGTTCCGGAAACCCCGGCCACCCCCGCGCCGCCGGGCGCCGCGCCCGTCGCCGCCGTCCGGGGGCGCGGGGGCGCGCTCGATGACCCGCCTCGCGATTTCTTCGATCCGCGCGAGATTCCGCGCCGCCGGCGCTGCGAGCGCGGGGCCGGCCGCCCGCGCCCGCTCGACGAACCCCCGCGCCGCGCGCGCCGCGTCCCGGAGCTCGGCCCCCGGCTCGGCCGCGCGGCCCACCCCCAGCGTGCCCCGCAGACGCTCCACGAACGCCGCCGCGCCGTCTGCCGCCACCGGCTTCGGTTCGCGCCGATCCAGCGCCTCGACCTTCCGCAGGAGCGCCGCGAGCCGTTCGGCCAGCGCCTCCTGATCGAAACGCGTGCCGGGAAAACTCTCCGGCGCCTCGCGGAACGCCTTGCGGAGGCACGCGCCGAGCGCCGCGCCGAGCGCCCGCGTCCGGGCCCCGGCCGCGGGCAGGCGCCGGTAGTCCTGCCACACCGGCTCGGCGGCAACGGCCCGTTCGCCCGCCGGGAGCGCCGCGACGGCGGCGATGGCGTCTCGCAGGGCGATCTCGGCCTCGCTCTCCGGGCGCGCCTCGCCTCGCTCCCCGGAGACCTCGCCCCCCGCCGCGGCGAGGTCGCGGGCGCGGTCTCGCGCCGCGTCGCAGGCGCCCCGGAACTCCTCCCAGAGGCGGTCGCCGTGCTTCCTCGGCACCGGCGGCGCCGCCTTCCACTCGCTCATCAGCTCGCGCACCGCGCCGCGCACCGCCTCCACCGCCGAGGTCTCCGGAATCTCCTTCGCCCGGACGATCAGCGCTTCGCGAACCGGGATGTTCGCGCTCAGCTCGGCGAGCCACTGCTTCCGGGCCGCCTTGATTCCGGCGAAGTAGCCGTCGTTCGCCGCGCGAAACCGCTTCCAGAGCGGGTCGGACTTCTTCCCGAGGCCCCGCGCCCCCTCGCGCCACTCGGCCATCAGCGCCTGCATCGCCGCCACCTGGCCGGAATCGGCGGCGGCGGCGATCTGTTCGGCCTGCTCCACGAGCCCGGCGAGGCGTCCGAGCTTCTCCTCGAGTGCGCGTTCGGCCGCCTCGCGGAACGGCGCCAGCCGCTCGAGCAGCTGGCCTCGGACCTGCTCCCATTCCTCCCACAACTCCTGGCCGCGGTCCCGGTCGGCGTGCCGCACCTCGTGCCAGGCGCGTTCGAGCGCGACGAGCTCCCGGTCCACCCGGCGGAGATCGGAGACCTCGAGCAGCGCCCGCGCCTTCCGGATCAGCGCCGGCTGCTCTTCGAGATTCGACCAGCGGCGCCACTCGCGGATCTCGCGCGCCTCGCGGAGCCGCGGCAGGAGCGCCGCCTGCAGGCGCTGGAAGCGAGCCTGTCCGGCAGGCCCGACGCTCCGCCAACCATCGGCGTCGCCGCGGAGCGCGCCGATATCCCGCAGCGCCGCCGCGGCCGCGGCGCGGGGGCGCGGGTCCCGGGTCTCGAGCGCCTCGAGACGCCCCGCGAGCGCCGGGACCCGCTCCCGGGAGCGCGCGGCCTGCTGCTCGCGGACGCTCTCGGCCTGCGCGAGCGACGCCTCCACGCGGGCGGCCGCGCTCCGGAAGCGTTCGGCGTCGTCCCCGTCGGGAGCGCCGAACCGCTCGAAGCGGCGCGTGAGCCGGGACCACTCGCGCCGCTCCTTCGCCAGCTGGATTCTCGACGGTTTCTCCCCGAGCGAGTCCGCGAGCGAAACCGCCTGGTCAGCCAGTTCGGCGAGCTCGAACTCGTGGATCCGCTGCTCCTTTCGCGCGAGGGCCCGCTTTCGCGCCCGCTCGATCGCCGCGCGCAGCCGGACCCGCGACGGGGAGCCGGTTTCATGGTCGGCGAGCAGCCGCTCCGCCTCGCGCTCGGCTGCTTCCACCTCGGCGGCGCCGAGCTCGACGCCTTCGTCCTCGAGCCGGGCGAGCAGCTCCCCGGCCTCGGGAGACAGGCTCGCCGGGCGACGCGCCGTTTCGGGCGACGAAGGCTCCGGCTTCACCGGCGCGAGGAGGCGCCGCGCCGCCTCGGCGCGCGAGCCCCCGTCCCCCGATTCCTCCCCGTCCGGGCCTCCCCGAAGCGATTCGAACCGTTCCCGGAGGTCCGGGTCCACCGGGCCCGAGGAAACGAGCGCCTCCGCTTCGACGACGAGCCGTTCCCGCTCGCCGCTCGCGACCGACGCTTCCGCGATCCGGTCCAGACACCCGGAGAGCGCCGCCTCGCGTTCTCGCACCGCCAGCGGATGGTCCCCCGGCAGCCGTTCTCGCGCCCGCCGGTCCGCCAGGTTGCGCACGCTCTTCGGAGCACCGCTCCCGACGATGCGCAGGAGCATCTCGGGATCCTCGATGCGGCGCACGGCGGCCCGCGCGGTCTCGCGCGCTCCCGCGGTGGTCGCTACCAGGAACAGCCCGGAGTCGCTCCGGATCGCGGCGAGCGCCCGCCCCCGGAGCGAGGGATCTCCTCCGCGCCCGGCGACCACGGCGAGCGCCGCTTCCCGATCGGCCTCCCCGTCCGCGCTCGTGGCGAGGCGGCGGGCCGCCTCCTCGCGCACGGACTCGAAGTGGGCCCGGCAGGCGACCTCGGCGACCGCGCGGAGCGGGGAGAGCAGCGCGAGCGCCCGCTCCGATTCGCCGGGATCCCGGTCGTCGGCGGCGATCTTGACGAGCAGCGACTCGCTGCGGCTCCGGGCGAGCCGGCGGGCCGCGTCGTCCCCCGCCGTCTCCCGGAGCTCGAGGAGCGTCCGCGGCGCCTCCAGGCGACGGACCGCCTCCTTCCGGACGCGGGCGTCCGGATCGCTGCGGGCGAGCTCCGCGAGCGTCTCGGCGTCGCCCGGCGGGTGTTTCTGGACCGCGCGGAGGCGCACCCGGGCGTCCCGGCTCTTCAACGGGGAAGCGAGTCTCTCCAGAACCGACATGGCGGCGGCGGCAGAATATAGCCCCAGGAACGCGTTCCCGCTTTCGTTTCCGCTGCCCCTGGACTCTCTCCCGCATCCACCGTCGGGATCTCGCTCGCGCTCCCTGCCTCCGTTCGCGGCCCCCCGGCGAGGCGGCGCCCGGGCCGCTTCCCCCCCGGCCCCGTGGCGCGGCCGGACGGGCGCCGCGCTCGGCGGGGTGCTCGCTCTCGGCCTCCTCGACCAGCAGGTCGTCACCCCGCTGATCGCCTCCCTGGCGACCGGCCTCGGCGCCTCCGTCCCCGAGGTGGGGCTCGCGGTCTCGGGTTATGCCGTCGCGGCCTCGCTCGCGGCGCTGGTGGTGGGCCCGCTCTCCGACCTGCGGGGGCGCCGCCGCTACCTGCTGCTCGCGGGGGGCCTCCTCCTCTTCGCCGCCGGAGCGGTGGCGCTCTCCCCGAGCTACCGCGTGTTCTTCGCCGCCCGGATCGCCGCTGGCGCCGCCGGCGGCGCCATCTCCGCGCTCGCGGCCGCCTGGGTGGCCGACCTCGTCCCCTACGCGCGGCGGGGCCGGGTCATGGCGCTCCTCATGGGAGGAGCGCTCGGGATCGCCGCGCTCGGGCAGGTGGCCGCGGCCTTCGCCGCGGGAGCACTCGGCTACCGGGTGGTCTATCTCGGGCTCGGGGCGTTCGCCGGGGCCACGATCCTGATGCTCGCAGCGCTCCCGGAGCGGCGGGCGCCGGCCCCTGGCGAGACCTCGCTCGGGCGGCGGCTCCTGGCTCACCGGGACTTCCTGCGCCATCCGCCCCACCGGAACGCCGCCTTCGCCGCCTTCTTCATGTCCGGGAGCCTCGTCGGCGTCACCACCTACGCTTCCGGCTGGCTGCAGGAGACCCGCGGCTTCCCGGTCGAGCGGGTGGGGCTCCTCTACGGGGCCTTCGGCGCAGCGATCCTGCTCGTCCAGCCGCTCGCGGGACCGCTCGCCGACCGCTTCGGCAAGCGCCGGTTCGCGCTCGCCGCCTCGCTCGTGGTGATCGCACTGACGCTGGTCCTGCCGGCGCTCTCCGGGCCGTTCCTGATCGCGGCGCTCCTCGCGTTCGGCTGTTTCGCCGTCGCCCGGATCGCGGCCTTCACCGCGCTCCGCACCGAACTCGTCGCCCCGGCGCGGCGCGCCGCCTTTCTCGCCTTCTCGAACACCTTCTCCCAGGTCGGGATCGCGGCCGCCGCCGCGCTCGGCGGCGCGTTCTATCCCCTCGGGTTCGACGCCGTCTGCGGGGCGATGGCCGCGTTCGGAGCGCTCGCCGCGGTGCTGATCGCCAGGCTTCCCGAGCCCGGTGCGGGCCCGTGAACCCGCGCCCGCACCGCGTCGTTCCCGGTCGTGGCGCCCGCTCATGAGTTCCCGGAGAAGGTGGCTGCGGCCCGTGCTCCTCGGCGGGCTCGCCGCCGGGCTCCTCGCCGCGCTGCTGTTCCCCGTCGCCGCGGGGGTGCTCGTGGCCCGCGTCGCCCGGACCCGCCCGCAGGACCTCGCCGACCGGAGGTCGCCGGCGGACCACCGCGTCTCCTACCGCACCGTCTTCCTCGAGACCGCCGACGGCGTCCGGATCTCCTCGTGGTTCCTCCCGGCGCGGCGCCCGGCGGGCTGCTCCGCGGTCCTCGCCCACGGCCTCTTCCGCTCCCGCCTCGAACTCCTCGAGCGGGCGGTCTGGCTCGCGGAGAACGGCTGCCGGGTGCTCTCGCTGGACCTCCGGCGGCACGGCGGGAGCGGCGGCGAGCGAACGACGCTCGGAGCGCGCGAGGCGCTCGATATCCTGGCCGCGGCCGATCTCCTCGGGGAGCGGTTCCCGGGAGACCGGATGTTCCTGCTCGGCATCTCCATGGGAGGCGCCGCCGCCGCCGGAGCCGGGGCGCGCCTCGCCGAGCCGCCGGCGGGAGTCGTCCTCGACTCCACCTTCCGCACCGCTGGCGCGGTCGTGGGCCGCTACGCGCAGCTCTTCTTCGGGCTGCCGGCCTTCCCGACGCGCGAACTGGTCCTGTTCGGCATGGGCCTCGCCGGACGCTTCCGGCCCCGGGATCTCGATGTGGAGGCGCTCGCGGCGCAGCTCGGAGCGCGCGGCGTCCCCGTGCTCGTGATCGCCGGCGGAAGAGACGAGCAGGCCCCCGCGAGGGACCAGGAGGCGGTGTTCCGGGCGAACGGGCTCCCGGACAGCCGGTTCCTCCGGATCGAGGCGGCCGGGCACGGACGCTCCTGTCTCGTGGACCCCGGCGCCTGCGAAGCGGAGCTGACCCGGTTCTTCGGCCTCGCCCGGCCGAACGAGGCGGAACCGGGCCGGGCCGGGCTGTTCTACGATCCCGAAGGATGACGAAGAACGGCGGCGCGGAGGATCGCAACCTCGAGCGGAGCGTCCACGCGCTCGTCCACGAGGCGGGGCGGGCGCTCGATCTGCCGCAGGGGCTCCTCGAGCAGATCTGCGTCACCGACTCGATCCTCTACACCCGGTTCCCGGTCGAGTTCGACAACCGCGTCGAGGTGTTCTCCGCCTGGCGCGCCGAGCACAGCCACCACCGCCACCCGCTGAAGGGCGGCATCCGCTTCAGCCCGCTCGTCAGCCAGCAGGAGATCAGCGCGCTCGCGGCGCTCATGACCTACAAGTGCGCGATCGTGAACGTGCCGTTCGGCGGCTCGAAGGGCGGCGTGGCCTTCGACCCGCGCCGCTACCGCCCCGAACAGATCGAGCGGATCACCCGCCGCTACACCGCCGAGCTGATCCGGAAGAACTTCATCGGCCCCGGAGTGAATGTCCCGGCCCCCGACCTCGGGACCGGCGAGCGCGAGATGGCCTGGATCGCCGACACCTACGACGCGATGCATCCGGGCGGCATCGACAACTTCGCCTGCGTCACGGGGAAGCCGGTGACCCAGGGCGGGGTGCGGGGGCGCGCCGATGCGACCGGGCGCGGCGTCGTGCTCGGCCTCGCTCGCGGCCTCGAGTTCGTCGACGACTTCCCGGGGACCGGTCTCGCTCGGGGCCTCGACGGCAAGCTGGTCGCGATCCAGGGCTTCGGCAAGGTGGGCTTCCACACCGCCGACATCCTGGTCCGCCGGGGGGCGAAGATCGTGGCCGTCGGGGAGTGGGACGCGACGATCGTCCGGCGCGCGGGCGACGGCATCGGGGTCGCCGACCTCGCCGAGTGGCGCCGCGAGCAGGGCACGATCCGCGGCTTCCCCGCAGCCGAGGAAGAACTCCCCCCCGAGGCGGTGCTCGGGGTCGAGTGCGATGTCCTGATTCCGGCCGCGGTCGAGAACGTGATCGACGCGCGCACCGCGCCCCGGGTGCGGGCGAAGCTGGTCGCCGAGGCCGCGAACGGCCCCACGACCCCCGCCGGGGACCGGGTTCTCCGCGAGCGCGGGATCCCGGTGATCCCCGATGTCTATCTGAACGCGGGCGGAGTGATCGTGTCCTATTTCGAGTGGGCCCGGAATCTCTCCCACATGCGCTTCGGGCTGCTCGAGAAACGGCTCGAGATCGCGAACACGAACGCCCTCCTGAACGCCGCGGAGACGCTCGCCGGAAAGCGGTTGAGCCCGGAGGCGCGCGCGGGCCTCGTGACCCAGTCCGACGAGAAGGAGCTCGTCGTCAGCGGGCTCGAGGAGAAGATGACCCTCGCCTGGGACCAGATCCGGGAGGCGCGGGAGCGCCTCGGGAAGGGGCACTCCCTCCGGGTCGCGGCCTTCGTCGTGGCGCTCGAGAAGATCCGTCGTTCCTACGAGGAACTCGGCATCTTTCCCTGACCCGGCCCTGACCCGGCCCTGACCCGGACTCCCGGTTCGTGACCCCTCCGGACCCCCGCGCCGACGCGGAACCGGCGAACGACCAGCGATGACGCTCGCGAACCAGCTCACCGTCCTGCGGCTGCTGCTCGCCCCGGTGCTCGTCGCCACGATCCTCTACGGGCGCATCGGCGCCGCGATCGCGGTGCTCGTCCTCGCCGGGCTCAGCGACGCCCTCGACGGCGTCATCGCCCGTCGCCGGCGCGAGCACAGCCAGCTGGGGGCGCTCCTCGACCCGATCGCGGACAAGGTCCTGATCGCGTCGGCGGTGGTCACCCTCGCGGTCCCGATCGAGGGGCTCGCGGTGCGCATCCCGGCCTGGGTCGCGATCCTGGTCCTCGCCCGCGACGCGACGATCCTGTTCGTCGCCGGCGCCTACAACGTCGCGGTCGAGCGGCGCGAGTTCCGGCCGAGCCGGCTCGGCAAGTGGGCCACCGCCACGAATGTCGTCGGGATCCTCTGGATCCTCCTGGCGAACGCCTTCGAGCTCCCGCAGCTCGTCACCACGCTGCTGCTCGGGGCGATGGTCGCGCTGACCGCGGTCACCTCGCTCCAATACCTCTGGCGGGCGCGGCTCCTCTGATCGCGGCGCCGCTCACCCGGTTCGTCCGCGTCGCCGGAGCTGCGGCAGGAAACCGACTGCCGCGAGCGCCGCGCCGCCAAGGCGCAGCGACGGGTCGGGGAACAGGAGGAGCGCGGCCCCGGCCGCGAGCGCGACCCGCTCGAACGGGCCGGACCGTCGCCGTCCGTGACCGTAGAGCGCGAGCGCCGCCGCGGCCATCGCCATCAGCCCGCCGAGAAAGGCGAGGAGCTGCGGCAGGCCGAGCGGCGCCCCCGCTGCCGGGAGCAGCGGCGTATGGGCCATGAGCAGGGGCACCAGAAAGAGGCCGAGCGCGAGGCGCACCGACTCGAACGCGGTCGCCATCGGTCGGCCCCCGGCCACCCCCGCGCCGGCGAAGGCGGCGAGCGCGATCGGCGGGGTCACATTCGAGGTCTGGGAGAGCCAGAACAGGATGAGGTGAGCGGTGAGCAGCGGCATCCCGAGCTCGATCAGCGCCGGCGCGCCGACGACCGCCACCACGATGTAGGCCGCCGTCACCGGCAGGCCCATTCCGAGCACCAGCGCCACCACCGCGGAGAGCCCGAGCGCCGGCAGCAGGGCGCCGCGCGCCGCCCCGAGGAGCAGCTCGGCGAACTGCAGCCCCACTCCGGTCTGGCCGATCACCCCGACGACGACCCCGGCGGCGGCGCAGGCGAGCGACACCGGGACCGCGGTGACCGCGCCGCGCGCGAGCCCCTCGATCAGGCGCCGCGGCCCGACCCGGGTGCGGCGGCGCAGCGCGCCCGCCCCCACCACCGCGAAGCAGCCGGCGGCGCCCACGAGCGGCGGCGAGAAGTTCAGGACGAGGAGCGCGACCACGGCGCCGATCGCCACGAGGAAGTGCGCCCCCTCGGCGAGCGCGCGGAGCAGCGGCGGCCCCGCCTCGACCGCCCGGATGCCCCGGCGGGCGGCGAGGCCGTGGACGAAGAGCAGCGTGCCGGCGAAGAAGAGGACCGCGGGGAGCAGGGAGACGAGGACGATCCGGGGATACGGGGTGTTCGTCAGCTCCGCCATCAGGAACGCCCCCGCGCCCATGATGGGCGGCATCAGCTGGCCGCCGGTCGAGGCGGCCGCCTCGATCCCTCCCGACTCCTCCTTCGAGAACCCGAGCCGCCTCATCATCGGGATCGTCAGCGCCCCCGTGGTCACCGTGTTCGCGATCGCCGACCCCGAGACGGAACCGAGCGCCGCCGAGGCGAGGACCGCCGCCTTGGCCGGGCCGCCGCGCGAGCGCCCGGCGGCGGCGAACGCGAGCGCGATGAAGAAGCGGCCACCACCGGTGGATCCGAGGAGCGCCCCGAAGAGCACGAAGACGAACACCGTGCTGCTCGCCACCCCGAGCGGGAGCCCGAAGAGTCCGGCGCCGGTGAAGACCTCGAACCGCACGATCCGCTCGAGCTCGAATCCCCGGTGGGCGAGGAATCCGGGCAGTGAGGCGCCGAAGGCGTTGTAGGCGAGGAAGACGGCGACCACCACGCCCATCACCGCCCCGACCCGCCGGCGGGTCGCTTCGAGGACGAGGGCGAGCAGCAGCGTCCCGGCGGCGAGGTCGAGGGGGGCGAGTCCGTGGAGGATGTGCTCGATGCTCTGGCGATCGAAACCGATCACGAGCAGGCCCGCGGCGAGCGAGGCGCCGGCGAGGACGAGGTCGAGGGTCCTGCCCCGGCCCTTCGGCAGCTCGCCGCGCGGGCCCGCGAGGAAGGCGAGCGCGAGGATCCAGGTCAGGTGGATGGGGCGGAGCCAGGTGGCTCCGAGCGAGCCGGAAAGCGCCTGCCAGAGGTGGAAGAGCGAGAGCCCGGCGCCGATCAGGAGGACCGGGAGCGGGAGCGGACGCTCGGAGGCGGGCGCCGGCGACCCGAACCCCGGCGGCGCGGCGCCGCTCGCGGGGAGGCTCAGCATCCTGTGGACAAGACGCCCTGCATGGGAACCCGTCCTCGAAGAGATGGGGAACCCCGTCGTCCGGGCCGATGCGGGGCGCTTCCCCCACCGGATGGCGGCCCGAATCGCTGG
>CAYGAO010000066.1:0-12338 GCA_964347715.1 uncultured Acidobacteriota bacterium | reverse complement strand
GCCAGCGATTCGGGCCGCCATCCGGTGGGGAAAGCGCCCCGCATCCGCCCGGACGGCGGGGGTCCCCGGCTCTTCGAGGACGGATTCCCATGCGGGGCGTCTTGTCCATCGGCTGCTGAGCGGCGGCGCCGGTCCCGGGCCCGCTCCCGCCCGCCCGGCGCGTTGACTGACCGGGCGCGATCCGGTACTTTTCGCCCCGCCCCGCCTCGCCGGACCCGGAACCCATAGCCCGACTGCCTTGAATTCCCTGCTCTGGCTCATCCCGGCGCTTCCCGGCCTCGGCGCCGCCGCGAACGGGCTCTTCGGCGGGCGTCTCGGGAAGCGGGGCAGCGCCGCCGTCGCCTGCGCGAGCGTCGCGGGATCGTTCCTGATCGCGCTCGGCTTCTTCGTCTCGGTCTTCCTCGCCGAGGGCGGCGCCGCCGCCCGGGTCGAGCTGTCGCTCTTCTCCTGGATCCCCAGCATGGGGGTGGAGTGGGCCTACCGGCTCGATTCGCTCTCGATGGTGATGACGCTGGTCGTCACCGGGATCGGGCTCCTGATCCACATCTATTCCGTCGGCTACATGAGCGCCGACGCCGGATCCGCCCGCTTCTTCGCCTACCTGAACCTGTTCACCTTCTTCATGCTGAACCTGGTGCTCGGGTCGAACCTGCTGCTGATGTTCATCGGCTGGGAAGGGGTGGGCCTGTGCTCCTACCTGCTGATCGGCTTCTGGTTCGAGCGGCGGGCGGCGGCGCAGGCGGGGAAGAAGGCGTTCGTGGTGAACCGGATCGGCGACGCCGGGTTCATCCTCGCGGTGATGCTCACCTTCGCCACCTTCGGCACCCTCGACTTCTACGGGGTCATGGGCGAGATCTCGTCGCAGGGGGAGAGCGGCGGGGTGCTCACGGCGATCGCGGTCCTGCTCTTCGTCGGCGCCGCCGGCAAGTCGGCGCAGATCCCGCTCTACATCTGGCTGCCCGACGCGATGGAGGGCCCCACCCCGGTGTCGGCGCTGATCCACGCGGCGACGATGGTGACCGCCGGGGTCTACATGGTCGCCCGCACCGGGGTGCTCTTCTCGCACGCTCCGGCGGCGATGGCGCTGGTGGCCACGGTGGGCGCGGTGACCGCGCTCTTCGCCGCCTCGATCGCGCTCTTCCAGAACGACATCAAGCGGGTCCTCGCCTACTCGACGGTGTCCCAGCTCGGGTACATGTTCCTCGGCGCGGGAGTCGGCGCCTTCGCGGCGGCGATCTTCCACCTGATGACCCACGCCTTCTTCAAGGCGTGCCTCTTCCTCGGTTCGGGGAGCGTCATCCACGCGATGGAGCACGCCGAGCACGCCGCCGGCGGGCGCCGCTCCTACACCGAGATGCAGGACATGCGGAACATGGGCGGGCTGCTCCGCCACCTGCCCCGCACCGGCTGGACCTTCATGATCGCCGCCGCCGCGATCGCCGGCATCCCCCCGCTCGCCGGGTTCTTCAGCAAGGACGAGATCCTCTGGAAGGCCACCGACGGCGGGCATGTGACGCTGCTCTGGGTCTTCGGCGCCGCCGCGGCGGCGATGACCGCGTTCTACATGACCCGGCAGGTGCGGATGACCTTCTTCGGGGACTTCCGCGGCGGCGCCGCGCTCGAGCCGAAGCTCCACGAGTCGCCCTCCTCGATGACCACCCCGCTCCTCGTGCTCGCCGGCGGATCCGTGGTCGCGGGGTTCGTGGGGGTTCCGGCGGTGCTCGGCGGTTCGAACCGGATCGAGCACTTCCTCGAGCCGGCGATCCACGCCGGCGGCCACGCCGCCGCCGTCGCGCACCACGGATCGGCGGCGGTGGAGTACGCCTTCATGGCGGTCTCCGTGGGTCTCGCGCTCCTCGGGATCCGGTTCGCCTGGCGCCGCTACTCGGCGGACCCGACCTGCGACGCGGCGCTCTCCGGCGCCCGCGCCTACCGCCTCCTCCAAAACAAGTACTTCGTGGACGAGATCTACGACGCCACCCTGGTCCGGGGGACGCTGCGGGGCGGGGAGAGCCTCTACCGCTTCGATCAGCGGGTCGTGGACGGAGCGGTGAACGGCGCCGCGTCGGCCACGCGGCTGTCGGGCGATCTCTCCGACCTCAGCGACCAGAACCTCGTGGACCGCGCGGTGAACCTCATCGCCGAGATCCTCGGCGGCGCCTCCGCCCGGCTGCGCCGGGTGCAGACCGGGCTCTTCCAGAACTACGCCCTGCTGATGCTGTTCGCCGTGGTCCTGATCGCCGGGGCCCTCTACCTCCGGGCCTGACCGGCGGCGGAGCGGCCCGCACCGGGGACAACTGAATGTTCGAGAACAACCCCTTCGACTTCCCGATCCTCTCGCTCGTCGTCTTCTTTCCGGCGATCGCGGCGCTGTTCATCCTCTTCTTCGTCAGGAAGACGGACGAGAACCGGGTTCGCCTGATCGCGAACGGCGCGGCGCTGATCGGGTTCCTGCTCTCGCTGCCGCTCTGGTTCGCGTTCGACGCGGCCGGGCCGCAGTTCCAGTTCGGCGAGCGCTACGAGTGGATCCCGAGCATCGGAGTGGAATACAACCTCGGCCTCGACGGGATCAGCCTGCTGCTGGTCCTGATGACGACCCTGCTCGGCTTCATCGCGATCCTCTCGTCGTGGAAGGCGGTCACCGAGCGCGTCAAGCAGTACTACATCTTCCTGCTGCTGCTCCAGACCGGGATGCTCGGCGTCTTCGTCGCGCTCGACTTCTTCCTGTTCTATGTGTTCTGGGAAGTGATGCTCGTCCCGATGTACTTCCTGATCGGGGTCTGGGGAGGGCCGCGCAAGCTCTACGCGGCGATCAAGTTCTTCCTCTACACGCTCGTCGGCAGCGTGCTGATGCTCCTCGGCATCCTCGCGCTCTACTTCGCCCACCACGGCGCCACCGGCGAGTACACCTTCGACCTGCTGCGGCTCATGGAGACCTCCTACGCCTCCGGACTGCAGTTCTGGGTCTTCCTCGCCTTCTTCGTCGGGTTCGCGATCAAGGTCCCGATGTTCCCCTTCCACACCTGGCTTCCCGACGCGCATGTGGAGGCGCCCACCGCGGGGTCGGTGATCCTCGCCGGCGTCCTGCTGAAGATGGGGACCTACGGGTTCGTGCGCTTCTCGATCCCGCTCCTGCCCGAGGCGAGCCGCGAGGCGGTGTGGTGGGTGGCCACGCTGGCGATCATCGGGATCATCTACGGGGCTCTGGTTGCGCTCGTCCAGAAGGACTGGAAGAGCCTCGTCGCCTACAGCTCGGTCAGCCACCTCGGCTTCGTGATGCTCGGCGTGTTCGCGCTGAACACATACGGTCTGGAGGGCGGCATCCTCCAGATGATCAACCACGGCCTCTCCACCGGGGGGCTCTTTCTGCTCGTCGGCATCATGTACGAGCAGCGCCACACCCGCGAGATCGCCGCCTACGGCGGGATCGCCGGGGTCGTGCCGAAGTACGCGGCGATGTTCCTGATCATCGCGCTCGCCTCGATGGGGCTCCCGATGCTGAACGGCTTCATCGGCGAGTTCCTGATCCTGCAGGGGATCTTCCTCGTGGACTGGGTGTACGCGGCGTTCGCGGTGTCCGGGATCGTGCTCGGCGCCGCCTACCTCCTCTGGCTCTACCAGCGGCTCATGTTCGGGAAGCTCGACCGGGACGAGAACCGCGCGCTGAAGGATGTGACGAGCCGTGAGAACGCGACGCTCATCCCGATCGTGGCGCTCTGCATCTTCATCGGCGTCTATCCGAAGCCGTTCCTCGACAAGCTCGCGGTCCCGGTCGCCGCGATCGTCGAGCGGGTCGCTCCGGGCGGTGCGGAGGTGGCCGGGTCGCGCGAGGCCTTGCCGCCGGAATCACCCGAGGTCTCGGACGGGCCTTCCGTCCCGAGCGACGACTGACAGCCGGTGGATAGAGCGCCCCGCATGGGAATCCGTCCTCGAAGAGATGGGGAACCCCCTCGTCCGGGCGGATGCGGGGCGCTTTCCCCACCGGATGGCGGCCCGAATCGCTTGTGCGATCCGTTCCGCCCGCTTTCGCGGGGAGGGAGGACCCTCCCCGGCGGCGCTTTGCGCCGCGCCGGCGCACGAGGGACTTTCTCCGCAGCCTGCTGAGCCGGTTCCCGCCCGTTCGCTGCGGGCGGGCGCCGCCCCGGAGAGTCGTCCGCCTCCGGGGAGACACCGATGAGCCGGGAGCCGCCACCGGGCCGGGAACCGCCGGTCGCCGCCCGCGCCCGGACGATGACGCTCCTGAGCCTCGGTTTCTCGATCCCGCTGGCGATCGTGATCGGCGGGGCCGCGGGTCTCCTCCTCGACCGCTGGCTCGGGACGGCGCCCTGGCTCTTCCTGCTCGGGATCGGCTTCGGCATCGTGGCGGGCCTCCGCGGGGTGCTCCGGGCCGCCGTCTCCTGGAGCGAGAGTGATCCGCCGGGGAACTCCGGGGACCGGGGCCCGTGACCGAAACGCCACCCTCCGGCCCGGAGGCGAGGCTCGTCCGGCGGGCGCTCGCGTTCGGCGCGGCGGCCGGCCTGATCGGCCTGAGCCTCGGCCCGGCGATCGGGCTCTCGGTGCTCGGCGGGTCGGCGATCACGACGATGAACCTGGTGTTCCTCCGCCGGCTCGTCGGCGGCCTCACGGCGGTGCGTTCGGCCCGTTCGGCGATCCTCCTCGCGGTGTTCACCGGAGGCCGCTACCTCTTGCTCGGGGCGTTCCTGGTCGTCATAATTCGCCTCTGGAACGCCGATGTCATCGGCGTCGTGTGCGGGTTGGGCGCGCCGCTGCTGGCCGTCCTGCTGGAACTGGGTGGCGCGGGCCGGGGGGCCTTTCGCGCACCCCCGGAACGCCCCGGTACGCCTCCTTCCCCGAACTCTCCCGAGGTCGCCCCCGAGGTTGGAGGCAGCGCCCCATCCCGCCCGGCCTGAACCCGCAAGGTCCCCCCGTTGCTCATGGAAATCCACCACCTCTCGGCCCTCTCGCACTGGATCGAGGCGTGGTTCCATGTCCATCCGCCGGATCACCTGGTGATGGCGGTCTTCGCCGCAACGGCGCTCTCCGTCTTCGCGATCCGCTTCCGTCGCCGCATCTCGGTCGAGAATCCGGGCCGGCTCCAGCTGGTCCTCGAAGGCCTCGTCGGCGTCCTGCTCGGGCTGCTCCGGGACAACGTCGGCCCGAAGGGGCGCCCGTTCCTCGGGCTCGTCGGCACGCTCGCGGTGTTCATCCTGCTCAGCAACCTGCTCGGCCTGGTGCCGTTCTTCTCGTCGCCGACGGTGAGCATCAACATGCCGGTCGGCTGCGCGCTCGTCGCGTTCTTCTACTACAACCTCCAGGGCATCCGGGAGTACGGCGCGAAGAAGTACTTCGCCCACTTCCTCGGGCCGAGCCCGTATCTCGCGGTCGTGATGCTGCCGATCGAGATCATCAGCCACCTGAGCCGCATCCTCTCGCTCTCGGTCCGGCTCTTCGGAAACATCTTCGGCGAGGAGCTGGTCGTCATCGTGTTCGCGTTCCTCGTGCCTCTCGTGATCCCCGTCCCGATGATGCTCTTCGGCGTCTTCGGGAGCACGCTGCAGGCGTTCGTCTTCACCATGCTCACCGTCATCTATCTCGGCGGCGCGGTCGTCGCCGAGGAACACTGATCCTCCACCCCCTCGAACGAAGGAGAAACCCCCCGTGTCCAACAAGCTCCGGACATCGCTGTTCGCCGTCGCCGCCGTTCTCGCCGCTTCCCCGGTCTTCGCCCAGGGCGCCTGGGATCCGATGGTCACGAAGTGGGCGCTCATCTCGGCTGCCGGGGCGATCGCGATCGCCGCCACCTTCGGCGCGTTGTCGCAGGGTCGCGCGGTGGTCGGCGCGTGCGAGGGCCTCGCCCGGAACCCCGGCGCCGCGCCGCAGATCCGCTTCTCGCTGCTCCTCGGCCTGGTGCTGATCGAGTCGCTCGTGATCTACGCCTTCGTCACCGCGCTGATCATCTTCTTCGTCCTCTGGAACGGCTGAGACCCGCTCCGACAGCGCGTCGCGCGCGGCCCCCTTCCGCGCGCGTCTCAGGCGGCCGGCGGACGAGGCCGGTGGCGTTCGGGCGGTGGCGCAATCCGTCCGGGTTCCACCGGCCGGGCATCCCGTGGAAGGGGTCGGGGGCCGTGCGAGCGGCCGCGTATCCCGATGGGACAGCCGGTCCCCGACCGGCGGCCGGCGTTCGCGTCGCCGGCGATCCCGGCCGGGTCGTCGCGCTTCGACCCGCCTCGCCAGCCGGCCCCGGACTGCTGGGTGCGTGGACGAGCGCGGCGGTGGCCGCGCCGGGGGGCCTCGCTGCGAAGGCCGTGTCCGCGACGGTGCTGGCGCTCCGCCGGGAGAAGGTTCCGGGCGGGAACCTGAGCTACCGGATCCGGCGCCGGGAGCGGGGGACCGGGGACTGGTCGGACGCCTGCTCGGGCGGCGGCGCGGGCGCCCGCGACAGGGGTCTGGAACCGCTGACGGAGCACGAGTATCAGGGCCGGACGATCTACCGGCTGTCGGGGCAGGCTTGCCGTTCGGTGTGGACGAATCTGGTGTATGCGACCACGGCGGCGGGGGCCCTCGAAGGGAGCGCGGGGCGGGGGTGGTGGAGTACGAGGTGCGGCGGCGGAGCCCGGCGGACAGCGGGAGCTGGACGCGCGTGGACACGAGGTCGGCGACCGCGCTCACCGATTCCGAGGTGGTGGCGGGCCGGGAGGACGGGTATCGGGTGCGGGGGTCCGCGCGGGATGCGCGGGGGCGGACGCTGACCACGGAGTGGAGCGATTCGATGGTGGCGGAGCCGGGCGGCTGAGGTCCGGCGCGGGTGCCGGCCTCCCCCGGACCGGCTGTCCGGCAGGACCCGGGACCCACCTCCTCGCCACGGCCTCGTGATAGAGTCGGTGCGAGGCGCGCCGGTGGGGGAATTCGCGAAGGTCGGGAGACCCGGGGTCAGGAGGATGTTGGTGGCGGCCCTGCTCGCGGTGCTGGGCGCGGTATCTGGCGATGGCCACCAGTACCTTTGGTACGCACCCTCGAATGACATGTCGGCCCATCCGGATCATCTGTGGCCAGGCCGCTGGAGAGCCGAGACTTGGCCCCCCGGCGCGACCCTGTCGGTCGCCGTGGCCGAAGACGGGTACTGGGGGTTCGATGAACCTACCCACGAGTTGTTCCGCGACATCGAGGATGTCGCGCGCGCGGTGGATCACGCCCTTTCACTGTGGAGCGACATCGAGAGCGCCGACATCCGCTGGGAGCTCGACCGGGTCGCGCCCCATGCGGAATTGTCGAATTATCCCGGCATCGTGGTCGCCGCCGAACGCAGTTCACCGGGCCGTTCCGAGGGAGGGTCTGCCCGCCTGTGGAATACGGTCGATTGGTTCGGGCGGCGGTTGATCACGGGGTGCGAAGTCAGGTTGATCCGACCCGGTGCGTCCTTTACCATGAGGCAATTCTTTTCCATCTTGGGGCACGAGCTCGGACATTGCCTGGGTCTCGACCATTCGGCCGGCTCTCCCCACGACAGGAGAGCGGCCGGTTGGCTTCGGGACATCGGGGTGGACCCCGAACCCGAATCAATCTGGGGTTGGACCGGGCTGCTCCAGGGTGGCGTACTCGGCGGCCCAGTCAGCCCGAACCTGGATGAGCGGGTGGCGGTGTCGGTGCTGCGCCCGCGGGCGGGTTGGCTGGAGGAGACGGGGAGCATCTGGGGGGCGGTGTTCGCGGGCGGTGAACCGGCGCAGGCCGTGTATGTCCTGGCTTCCCGAGTCGCCCCGGAAACCGGACAGGTCGGGGCCGGCGTGGGCGTCCACACCGGTCGGCACGGCGCCTTCCATATCCGGGGTCTGGTCCCGGGCCGGTACGTCTTCTGGGTCTTCGACCTCGCCGTCCGAAAGGGATCGCGCTTCTTCCGTTCGCTGCGACACCTGGATCCGGAAACGCACATCTACGATACGCTCTCGAGGTCGTCGGTGGTCGTGCGCGCGGGCGAGCGCACCGGTCCGCTCGTGATTCCGGTCGAGCGGCCGGAGGTGAACGAATGAGGTGGCGAGGCTGGATCCTGGCGATCGTGGCGCTGGCGGGCTGCGGGGACGGGGTGCCGGAAGCGCCGGCGGTTCCGGCCGACGCGGTGCCGGAAGCGTCCGCGGTTCCGGTGGCTGCCGGGCCGGATCGTCGTTCCCTGGAGATCGTCGAGGGAGAAACGGTGGCGGTTCCGGTCCGTTACCTGGTGTCGCAGCCGTCGGGGCTACTGCCACTGTATGGCGAAGACGCAACGATCGGGCTGGAGGCGTCGTACGGGACGGCGTCGGCGGAGGACATCCTGTTGATGGAGCGGACCATGGTGCCACTGTATGGAAGTGATGGGGAGGGCGCGGTGGAACTTGGACTGCGGGCCCTGAGCGACGGGACGGCGGAGGGAGCGGAGACGCTGGTCCTGCGCCCGGTGGTGTGGGACCGTTCGGACCAGACCATCCGGGTGCGCGATGCGGAGATCGAAGTCGTGATCACGGACGAACCGTATCCCTGCTCCGAGGTGGAGGTTCGGGTGGGGGAGTCGCCAAGCGAGTTGATCAATGGCGGGCCCCTCGACCCCCTTTCCATCTATGCCTTGGAGATCGAGGTCGTGGCGCCTGCGTCGGAATCTGTAATCGGGTGGATCAAGTGGATCGAGCCCGGGGACTACAGGTGGGACCTTTCCGACTTCGATCTGCCCCCGAGTTACCATCGGACGCGGACGCTCAACGCCTGGCGGGTCGAGTCGCTGGGCGACCGGGTACGCCATCGGATGAAAGCGCAATGGTGGAATGGCAGCATCGCTCGGGGATCGGAGCCTCCACGCCTTGAACTGCAGGTATGTGGCGGGCCCGGTTACGGGAAGTTCGTCCGTTGCTCCACGACCGAGTGCGCTGTCCACGAGGAAGGTTCGTGACCTGCGACTCCGGTCGCAACGTTCACGTGCGGCTGCGGATTCACGCGCGGCTGCGGAAGGGACGGCCCGCATGATGTTCAGGATTCTTTCGAAGCGAGCGACGCTCGCGGTCGCACTCGCCACGTTGGCGATCTCGGCATGCGACGGGGACTCGCTCCCCGCGCCAGCGAGTCCGACGGCGTCACGGCCCCTCGTGGCGTCGCCGGCTCCGTCGCCCCCGTCCTCGACGCTCCAGGGACCGTCTCCGACGGATGTGCGTTCGGAGCCGGGCGGAACGGTTGCCGCTTCTGTGGCGCCGGAAACAGCCGGACAGGAGGTGGAACCGGGCGAGGAGAGGGCCGGTTCCGAGCCGCTGCCGAACGAAGCTCAGCCCGGCTCGACCGAGCCTCGGGACGTTGAAGTCCACTATCGGATCACCCGATTTTCGGCGACTCCGGTGTCGCCCACTTCCGTGCGGGTGAGTTGGGGGATCGAGAGCTACATCGTCCATGGAACCAACCAGCGCAGCCTGGAGATCCGTCTCCGTCGCCGGGCGACACCGTCCGGGGCCTGGGTCTCACTACCCGCGTCTGGCCGCAACGGGTCGATATTGGACACCGGACTGGAGCAAAATACCCACTACGAATACAGCTTGGTGATCGACTTCGAAACAGGCGATGATTCGGCTTCCGCCTTCGCGACCACTCTTCCTGTTGAGGAGTGCTTCCCACCTCCTCTGGAGGTTACCGCCGATCCGGTTTCGATGAGCGCAATCCGTGTGGAGTGGTCGTTTTCCTCAGAGCCTCCCCCGGGTTGCGTTTTCACCTACTCGGTGACACGCAAGACAACAGGCAGCTATATTCCGATCGTTTCGAGGCAAGCGGAGACCTATCATACGGACAGTGGTCTGAGTGCAAACACGAACTACATCTACAGGGTCACAGCGCATGGCGACGACGGTGAGAGCTCGGACATCGCTCCGGCGAAGACCCTCTGCCCCGCGCCGTCGGGGCTCGTCCTGACCGCCAGCGCAACCTCGCCGAGCAGTATCTCCTTGAGCTGGACGCTGGACAGCCTGCCGTCCGGGTGCGAACCGACCTACTCCGTTTGGCGGAAAGAAGGTTCCGGCAGTTACGAGGAAATCGTCGGAAGCCAGACCGGCACGACTTACCAGGACACCGGGCTGTCGCCCGAGACGACCTACGCCTACCGGGTCCGAGCCACGAACGATGGCGGTACTGTCCTTGATGAGGATGAGGCGACGACACCGGACGGAGTGAGCCCCCCGACCGGGCTGAGCGCCACCGAGATCTCCTCGAGCGAGATCCGCGTGACCTGGGATGCGGTGTCGGGGGCCGACGGCTACGAAGTCCGGAAGCAGCAGGAGGGCGGTTCCTGGGGAGCGGCGGTGAATGTGGGCAGAACGACCTCGTATCGCGCCAGCGGGCTGCGCAGCAACACGCTTTACACATTCGAGGTCAGAACAATAGATGGGAGCGAGACCTCGGGCTGGACCTCGCCGCCGGCAAGCGCGACCACGAAAGTGCCCCGCCCCACCGGGCTACGCGCCACCGCGCTCTCCCCGAGCGCGATCCGGGTCAGGTGGAATGCTGTCCCGGGGGCGGACAGCTACGAAATCCGGCGGCAGCGCGAAAACGGTTCCTGGGGAGCGGCGGTGGACGTGGGCAGCGCGACCTCGTACCGCGCCAGCGGGCTGCAGAGCAATACCCGTTACGAGTTCGAGGCCCGCGCTATCGTCGGGAGCAGGACCTCGGATTGGAGCGCGCCGGACGACGCGACCACCTTGCCCCCTCGGCCGACCCCACCGCCGGTGAGCCGCCCCACCGGGCTGACCGCCACGGCGGTCTCCTGGAGCGAGGTCGAGGTGACCTGGAATGCGGTCTCGAGGGCGGACAGCTACGACATCCAGATGATGGAGTCGGGCGGTTCGTGGGGAGAGACGGTGGATGCGGGCGCCGGGACCTCCTACAGCTCCACCGGGCTCGCTGCGAACACCCAGTACCGATTCAGGGTGCGGACGGTGGACGGGAGCCGGACCTCGGGCTGGACCGTCTCGGTGAGCGCCACGACCGAGGTGCGGCCCCCGGAGAACCTGGCGGCGACCGCGGAATCGGCGAGCTCGGTCCGGGTGACCTGGGACCTGGTTCCGGGAGCGGACCGTTACGACCTCCGTCGCCGTGAAGACGGCGGGTCGTGGGGTTCGCCGGTGAACGCCGGAGCGGGGACCGAGTACCTGGTCGACGGTCTGGCGGCGGAGACGCGCCACGAATTCCAGCTGCGGACGGTGGCCGGGAGTCGGGCCTCGGACTGGACCGCCTCGGTGAGCGCCACCACGCCGGCCGAAGTGAACCCACCGACCCGGCTGAGCGCCGTGGCGGTCTCCTGGAGGGAGATCGCGGTAGCCTGGAAGTTCGTCGCCGGGGCGGACCGCTACGAGCTCCAGCGGAGCCGGCGCGGCGGCCCGTGGGGAGCGACGGTGGATGCGGGCGCGGAAACCGGCTTCGACGATACCGGGCTGATCGGGAACATGGTGTATTCCTATCGGGTGCGTTCGGTGGCCGGGACCGGGAAGTCGGAGTGGACGGCGCCGGCGAGCACCAGCACCGAAGTGCAGCCCCCGGAGAACCCGGCGGCGATGGCGGAGTCGGCGAACTCGGTCCGGGTTACCTGGGACGCGGTGTCCAGGACGGACCGTTACGAGATCCGCCACAGCGAGGACGGCGGTTCCTGGGAGGCGCCTTTGAACGCCGGGTCGGGGACGGAGTACCTGGTCGGCGGCCTGACGGCGGAGACGCGTCATGCCTTTCAGTTGCGGTCGGTGGCCGGGTTCCGGACCTCGGACTGGACCGCCTCGGTGAGCGCGACCACCGGGAGCCTCCCGGTCCCGGAGCCGCCGGCGAACTTCCGCTCCACCGGGGCGACGGCGACCACGGTGGCCCTGGGCTGGGACGCGGTGAGCGGCGCGGACCGCTACCGCATCCGCCGGGCGGCCGGCGGGGAGAGCGACTGGGAGAGCTTCACCGTGGAGACGACCAGCGCCGTGGACGAGGATCTCGACCCGGCGACGACCTACCGATACCAGATCCAGACGGTCCTGGCGGAGGGCCGCCCCTCGGAGTGGAGCGCGCCGGCGCTGAGCGTGACCACCGCCGCGCTCGGGACCCCGGCGAACCTGACGGTCGCCGGACAGACGGCAACCGCGGTGAGCCTCGCCTGGGACGCGGTGGCGGAGGCGGAGGGCTACGAGCTGCGGCGGGACGGCGGCGCGGTGATCGCGGCGGGCGACGGAACGAGTTACACCGACGGGAGCCTGACGACGGACACCGCCTACGCCTACGAGATTCGCGCCTCTCGGGGGAGCGCGCGTTCCGGATGGAGCCCGGCGGTCCCGGCGCGGACCGCGAGGGTGATGCCGCCGGAGAACCTG
>CAYGAO010000065.1:0-12374 GCA_964347715.1 uncultured Acidobacteriota bacterium | reverse complement strand
CGCCCGGACGACGGGGTTCCTCATCTCTCCGAGGACGGATTCTCATGCGGGGCGTTTTATCCACAGGCTGCTATGTCGTCTCCGAATTCCTGCGTCAGTCGCCGAACCGGGTGGTTCGGCGATGGCTCGATTTTCGCGACAAGACAGACATACATTTCTCGGCGGTCGGTGAAGCGGAGTTGCGCGCCGGTATCTCGATCCTGCCATCCGGCCGGCGGCGAGAGGACCTGACCCGGATCGTCGAGTCCGTTCTGTTGGTGGGTTTTCGCGACCGGATTCTGCCGTTCGACCGCGCCGCTGCCCGGGAGTATGCGGACATCGTCGCAGCGCGTCGCCGGGCGGGTCGGACGGTCCCGTGGGCAGATCGTCGGGTGGCGGCGATCGCTCGGAGTCGCGGTATGTCGGTGGCGACGGGCAGTGTTCGGCATTTCGAGGGCATCGGGGTCGAGGTGATCGACCCCTGGACGGCTGGTCGAGCGTGACGGTCGGGGCGCTTCACCGGGACGGAGAGCGGTAACCCGGACCGTCGCCGAGATCCGACGGCGCCGTACGCCATCGGGAGCCGGTTCGATCTTCGCACCGTGATATCGGGGCTCGCTCGTCGCTGGCGCGACTCGGCGCGACCCGGACGGAGTCGCGCCCTCTTCCTCCTGTTCCTCGGCGCCATCCTCGCCTACGGCGCGGCGTTCGCCGGGTATCTGCTGGCCCACTTCGACATCATCAACCTCATCCGCGACGCCGGCATCGACGACGCCTTCTGCGGGAATCGCCGGTCCTCGGCGTCGGGATTCGCCGCGGAGCCCGGTCCGACGCCGCTGCGAACCGGCGCGCGGTTCAGAAGGTCTCGACCTTCATCATGTTCGTCGCGCCGCTGAGTTGCGTCGTGCCGCAGACGAGCACTGCGCGGTCGCCGGCGGCGACGAAGCGCTCGCTGCGAAGCGAATCGAGCGCGCTCTTCAGCATCGCGTCCGTGGTGCGGAAGCGCCGGTTGCGCATCGGGCGGACGCCCCAGCGGAGCGCGAGGCGCCGATAGACGCGATCCGAGGTGGTGAACCCGAAGATCCCGCAGGGCGGGCGCATCCGGCTCACCTGGCGCACGGTGGCGCCCGAGTCGGTGAACGCGACGATGCAGGCGGCGTTGATCGCCGCCGCCGCCTCGCGCGCGGCGGCGGCGACCGCGTGCTCGACGCGGCTGCGATCGATGAGCGCCTGGTAGTGCTGCTGCTCGCCGAAGTCGGCGTGTTCCTCGGTATAGGAGGCGAGCCGGTCGAGCGTGCGCACGGATTCCACCGGGTAGCTCCCGACCGAGGTCTCGCCGGAGAGCATCACCGCGTCGCTCCCGTCGAGGATCGCGTTGGCCACATCGGAGGCCTCGGCCCGCGTCGGCATCGGGTGCGAGATCATCGAATCGAGCATCTGGGTCGCGGTGATCGCGATCTTCCCCCGCGAGTTCGCCCGGCGCGTCAGGAGCTTCTGGATGATCGGGACGCGCTCGGAGGAGGTCTCGACGCCGAGGTCGCCGCGGGCGACCATGACCCCGTCGGAGACATCGAGGATCTCGTCGAGGTTCTCGAGCGCTTCGGGCCGTTCGATCTTCGCGATGATCGGTAGTTCCGGGCGTTCGAGCTGGGCGAGGAGATTCCGCACCGACTCGACATCGCGGGCCCGCCGGACGAAGGAGACCGCGAGGTAGTCCACCCCGGCGGCGACCGCCGCCTTCAGCGCGATCCGGTCCTCCACGGTGAGCGAAGGCCCCGAGAGCGGGACGCCCGGGAGGTTCAGCCCCTTCCGCGAGCGCAGGGCGCCGCCGACCGCCACCTCGGTCTCGACATCCTCGCCCTTCGTCCCGACGACGCGCAGCTTCAGGAGACCGTCGTCGAGCAGGATCAGGTCGCCGGGGCGGACATCCCGGGCGAGCTGGGCGTAGGTCGTCGAGACGGCCGCGGAGGTTCCCGGCACGCTCTTCGGCGTCAGCACGAGGCGCGATCCGGGCTTCAGCTCGACGCCTTCGGGGGGGACCTCTCCGGTCCGCATCTTCGGCCCGGCGAGGTCGGCGATCGTCGCCACGGCGCGTCCGATCTTCCGGGACGCGGTGCGGACCTGGCGGACGCGCGCGCCGAGGCTCGAGGCGCTCTCGTGGGCGCAGTTCAGGCGCGCCGCGTCCATGCCGGCGGCGACGAGCGTCTCGACGGCCTCGACATCCCCGGTGGCCGGGCCGAGCGTGGCGATGATCTTCGTGCGCCGGAACGGGGGCTGGAACCCGGAACTCCGGGGCGGCTCCCTGGCCGCCGCCTCCGCGCTGACCATGGTGTCTCCCTCTCTGTGGGCAGTATAGGGGGCCCCGGGGCTTAGGATCGCGCCGTGATGCGCTGTTGCCGATCCTCGTTTCCCGTTCTCGCCCTCCTGGCCGCCGCCTGCGGCGAACCGCCCCCCGGGCCGGAACCCGCGTCGGTCGTGTTCCGGGGCGGCCAGGTTCTCGACGGTACCGGGAATCCCTGGTTCCGGGGCGATGTGCTCGTCGTCGGGGACCGGATCACGCGGGTCGGGGTGATCCCGGGGGCCGCGGTTTCCCCGGCGGCCCGCACCGTGGACGCCTCCGGTCTCGTCCTGATGCCCGGTTTCATCGACCCGCATTCGCACGCCGGCCCCGGGCTCGCCGACGCCGCGCTGCGCGGCGGCGAGCCGCTCCTGCGGCAGGGAATCACCACCGTCATGGTGAACCCGGACGGCGGCGGCGAAGTGGACCTGCGGGCGCAGCGGCGCCAGCTGGAAGCGGGCGGCATCGGCGTCCATGTGGCGCTCATGATCGGCCACGGGGCGGTGCGCCGGGCGGTGCTGGGCCTGGAGGACCGGCCGCCGACCCCCGAGGAACTCGAGGAGATGGCGGGGCTGGTCCGCGCCGGGATGGAGGCGGGCGCCTTCGGGATGACCGGCGGGCTCTACTACGCCCCCGGCAGCTACGCGGCGAACGACGAGGTCGTGAGCCTCGCCGCCGAGATCGCGCCCTGGGGGGCCTTCTCGAGCCACATCCGCGACGAGGGCGACTACGGCATCGGCCTCGTCGCCGCGGTCGAGGAAGTGATCGAGGTGGCCGAGGCGCACGGGATCCGCGGCGTGGTGACCCACTTCAAGGCGCTCGGCCCCTCGGTGTGGGGGCTCTCGCGGGAGGCCGCCGGGGTGATCGAGGCGGCCCGCGCCCGAGGGGTCGAGGTCTTCGCCGACCAGTATCCCTACCACGCTTCGGGGACGAGCATCGTCGGGGCGCTCGTGCCCCGCTGGGCGCTCGCCGGCGAAACGATGCCGGGCATGCCGTCGCCGCTCGCCGAGCGGCTCCAGAACCCGGCGGAGCGCGCCCGGCTCCGCGCGGACATGCTGACCGCGATCGGGCGGCGCGGCGGAGCGGATACGCTGCTGCTCTCCCGGCACCGGGCGGATCCATCGCTCGAGGGACGCCGGCTCCACGAACTCGCGGCGGAATGGTCGGTCGAGCCGGTGGATGCGGCGCTCCGGCTCCTCGACGCCGGCGGCGCCGGCCTCATCTCCTTCAACATGTCCGAAGAGGACATCGCCCACATCATGACCCGCGAGTGGACGATGGGTTCTTCCGACGGGGGACTCGTACCCCGTGACGAGGGGCGCCCGCACCCGCGGTTCTACGGGGCGTTCCCCCGCCGGATCTCGCGTTATGTTCGGGAGCGGGGGGTGCTGACGCTCGCCGAGGCGGTGCGGGGAATGACGAGCCTGCCGGCGACCGTCTTCCGGATGCCGGACCGGGGGCAGATCGCTCCGGGGCGGATCGCGGACCTGCTGGTCGTGGATCTCGAGCGCTTCGGCGACCGGGCCACCTGGGAGGATCCCCACCAGCTCGCCGAGGGGATCGTGCACGCGCTCGTCGGCGGCGTGTTCGCGATCGAGGACGAGGAGGCGACGGGAGCGCTCGCCGGCGAGGTGCTCGACCCGCACTGGCTCGCGGGAGGCGGTTCGTGAGCCCGCCGAAGATCTTCGGGACGATCCTGGAGACGGTCGGGAACACCCCGCTCGTGGGGCTCTCGCGAATCGGGCGGGGACTCCCGGGGCGGCTCGCGGTCAAGATGGAGTCCTTCAACCCGGGCGGTTCGGTGAAGGACCGGGTCGCGGTGGCGATCGTCGAGGACGCCGAGCAGAGCGGGGCGCTGCGGCCCGGGGGGACGATCGTCGAGGCGACCTCGGGGAACACCGGGATGGGGCTCGCGCTCGTCGCGGCGGTCCGCGGTTACCGGTCGATCTTCGTGATGCCCGACAAGATGAGCGACGAGAAGATCCGGGCGCTCCGGGCGCTCGGCGCCGAGGTCGTGGTGACCCCGACCGCGGTCGCGCCCGAGGACCCCCGGAGCTACTACCGGGTGGCGCGGCGCCTCGTCGAGGAGACGGAGGGAGCGGTGTACGCGAACCAGTACCACAACCCGGTGAACCCCGAGACGCACTACCGAACGACCGGGCCGGAGCTCTGGGAGCAGACCGGGCCGGAACTCCACACGCTCGTCTGCGGGCTCGGCACCGGGGGCACGATCACCGGGACCGGCCGCTACCTCAAGGAACAGAAGCCCGAGATCCGCGTCGTCGGCGCCGATCCGGTCGGCTCGCTCTACGCCGAGTACTTCCGGACCGGACGGCTCGGCGCCGTCGAGAGCTACCAGGTCGAGGGGATCGGCGAGGACTTCATCCCCTCGACGATCGACTTCTCGTTCGTGGACGAGGTGATCCGGGTCGGCGACCGGGACTCCTTCGCGATGGCCCGGCGGCTCGCGCGCGAGGAGGGGCTCTTCGTCGGCGGCTCGGCGGGGACTGCCGTCGTCGCGGCGCTCGAAGCGGCGGCGTCCGTCCCGCCGGGAGCGCTCGTCGTGATCCTCGCCCCGGACTCGGGGAGCCGCTACCTCTCCAAGGTGTTCGACGACGCCTGGATGCGCGCGAACGGCTTTCTGGAATAGCGGCGATCACCCGCGACGCCGCCGGGGGGCGGCGCCATCCGCGCGCGGGTCGGGACCCGGAGACGGCTTTCCGTTTCGCGCACCAGCGCCAGCCGGGACGTGGGACCGGCCTCTGTCTCGCGCGCGAGCAACCCCCGGCGAACCCGACATCCACCATCATCGCCTCCAGTGCCTGGCGCTGGCGCGGGGGCCGCCGGCAGTTCCGGCGTTCGTGGATCAGGTCTCCGGCGCGGATGTGCCGGAGCCCCCGTACCCGGCTCCGGCTCACTCCCCGGGGGGTTGGTCGCGGGGGCGGGACCTGGGTTGGGCTGCCCCGTGGCCCGAGGAACGACGGGTCCGCCCACCGTTTGGCGCGCTCCTCGAAGGCCCACCGTGCGGGGCGCCTCTTCCGCATCTCTTCCCGGATTCGGCGAGCTCTCTCCGAAAGCGCCATGTTGCCCTCGGATTCTGCCCGGGCGGCAGGAGCTCGGCCTCGATCAGCGGGTGCGCCCACGTCCCGGGCACACCCGGCGCCGGCCCGGCGCCTTCCACCCTCTGGACACCGAGCTGGACCCGATCTGCGGTGGGCTCGGTCGGATTGGGGCCACTGCCCGAATCCCACCCGCGGCCAGCTCCTCGGCAGCGTCCTTCCGAAGAGGCGCCGCCAGCGCGCGGCCAGCCATTCCTCGAACGCCGCAATCCGCTCCGCCGGCATCTGACAGCCCGTGGAAAAAGTCCCCCGCATCCGCACCGCTCCGGAAAGGAAACCGGAATCCACCCCGATTCGGGGATGCGGGGCACTCTTCCCACGGGCAGGTAGGTCGAATCGCTTCCGCGATTCGCCCCACCGTCTTTCGCGGGGAGGGGGAACCCTCCCCGGCGGCGCTGCGCGCCGCGTCTGTACCCGGGGGACTTTCACCACAGCCTGCTAACGGTGCGGCGGGACCCTCATCCGTGGAGAGCGGAATCCAGAGCGGCGAGAAACCCTTCGATCACGCCATCGTGGATGTGCAGCGGGTTCCGGGACTGGATTCGCCGCGCGACCGCCTCCGCGCGACTTCGCTGGATGATGTCCGCTCTCACCAGATCCACCATCAGCCGGAGTCCGAACCTCGTCCGCACGCCGCTCGCCCGGCAGAGCGTCTGAAGTCTTCGGTCGTTCGTAACGCAGGTCCAGTCCCTTTCGCGGCACACGAGGAGGCAGAGCCGGTCGTTGACCGAGAGGGGCCGCAAGGTCTCGTCGGCCCGCCGCGCCTGATCCGATGTCGCCTCGACTACTTCGATACCGAGGCTCGCGCAGTCCTCCTCGGTCATTCCGCGCACCTCCTCCAGGACCGGAGCGAGGATCGCGAGCGGCTCCAGATGCCGGGTGACGAGGGCGAGGATCGACAGCTCGGCGTCGCGGTAATCGATCACGACGCTGGCGTCGGCAGGCAGCGTTCGGGGGCGGATGTGGCCGCTATCCGGCCCACTCACCTACCCACTCCCGCAAGTCCTCCAGGTGGATGCCGAGGATCTCGGCGCCGCGCCCCATCGAGATCCGCTCCGTTTCCAGCGCCTGGCGCACGAGCGCCCACAAGCGATCTTCGACGAAGTCGTGCTCGGAGAGTCCCGCCGGTTCGCCGGCGCGGTTCCAGTTCCAGGCGAACTCGCTTCTCGCCAGAGCTTCGGGTTCGTCCGCTTTCCCCAGGGTTCGGCCGTAGCGCCGCTGGTACTGCATCTGCCAGGCGGCCCAGACCTTCCGGCTCGCCCGTCCGGTCTCGACCAGCCGGTAGAGCACCGTCCGGTAGCTCACGCGAAAGATGCGCTTCACCTTGAGCGCGCGCACCAGCAGCGCATGTCCCCGGGTCCGGTCCCAGGCAGGTCCGAAGGCCGCCTCCGGCATCAGGAACTCGCTGGCGAAGGCGTCCGCTTCGTGTTCTGCGTCGGTCGGAAGGGCGGTGGCGTCCCGGACGAACTCGAGCGGGTGGAGCAGGATGTGCCCCAGCTCGTGCGCGGCGGTGAATATCCATCGCTCCACGGAGATCCGGTCCCAGGTGTTCACCACCACCGCCGGGCCGCCATCCTCCTCGAGGACGCTGAGGCCGAAGAAGGAGTCGCGCCGCTTGTCCATCCGCAGCACCTTCGTTCCGTGCCCCTCGAGCAGCCCGCAGATGTCGCGCACCGGCTCGCGAGCATCGAGCCCGGCGGCTTTCCGGGCGGCTCGCGCCATTTCCTTCGGGCCCTCGGCGCCCTCGCGGCGCGGAAACGGAAACTCGAGCCGCGCCTCCAGATCGGCCTCCAGCCAGGCGTAGGCCTCCAGCCACCTCGAGACCTCCGCCAGGATCTGCTCCCGGCCGCGCATCCGGGCGTGGGCGCGAAAGCGGACGCTCCGCAGCGGCCGGACCGGCGTGACCAGATCCCCGAAGCGGGCGTCGAGCGCCCTCGCCAGGGCGGTGAGCGTCGCTCCCCGGGGCTGCGCGGCGCCCCGCTCGATCCTGCCCACCGCCACGCGGGACATGCCGGCGCGCTCGGCCAGGGCCGCCTGGGTCAGGCCCCGATCCAGCCGCAGCCGGACCAGATTCTCGGAGATGCAGTCCTTCTCGGGCAATTGGCTTCCTCCGGCCGGGACAGTTGGCAACGACGGAGTATCACAATTACGACTCTTGTCGAGAAGAGTCCACGGGGGGTCGGGGCCAGTTCGTCGAGAGAAGCCGGGATTTTTCGTATAGCCTCGCGTCCGGCGAGAGCTCACCCGGTGGGTGAGCGTGCCGGGAGACCGATGCGAGTTTTCCAGATCGAACGGCGCCGGCGTTCCCTCGCAACCCGTTGGCGCTCGCCCGAAACGACCTGGTCCACAGGCTGATGGAGACGAGCAGCAGGCGGATGGCGGACTCCCTCGCGGAAGCGGTCCTCGTCCGGATCGAACCTGCCTCCCGGCTCTACTGCAGACTGATCCTGGTGGTCTCTCCGGAAAGCGACCGGACGGCGGCGCTGGCAACGGCCGCCGGGCGATGCGGCGTCGAGCGGGTGAACCTCAGCCTGGAGCTGTCCCGCCATCTGCTGGATCTCCCGGCGTCCCGCCGCGTCCTCTCCTGTCCGGATTGGCTCGACGACATCGCCGGCGCGGGCGCCGCGCCGCTCTTCCTCGACCATATCGAGCTGCTGTTCACCCCGGAACTGCAGCAGGATCCGCTCCGGCTGCTGCGGAATGCGTCGCGTCGGCGCGTCATCGTCGCCGCCTGGCCGGGACGGCTCGAAGGCCCGAACCTGGCCTGGGCCGAGCCGGGACACCGGGAGCACGGGATATTCCCGCCGGAGGGGATCGAACTGATCTCTCCGGGGGTGGCCCGCGACGATCACCGACCATGAAGTACCGAGAGCTGATCCGGTTCGACCCGATCCAGACGGTCGTCCAGCTGCGCGACGCGGACGCGGAGGAGGCGGCGCGGAAACTCGTCGCCACCTATGTGGTCAGTGACGACATGGCGGAGCGGATCGCCGACCTGTTGATCCCGCAGCTGCGGTTCGACCGGCCGGCGGACAACCGGGGGCTTCTCGTCGTCGGCAATTACGGCACCGGCAAGTCCCACCTCATGTCCATGGTCTCGGCGATCGCCGAGCGCGCCGACCTCCTCGACGAAATCGGGAACGCGGAAGTCGCCGAGGCGGCCCGCGCCATCGCGGGGAAGTTCCAGGTAGTGCGCACCGAACTCGGCGCCACCACGATGGGCTTCCGGGACTTCGTCTGCACCCGGCTCGAACAGGCGCTCGAAGGCTGGGGCATCGCCTTCCGCTTTCCCGCCGCCGACCGCATTCCGAACCACAAGCGCGCCTTCGAGCGCCTGATGGCGGCCTTCCACCGGAAATTCCCGGATCATGGGCTGCTGCTGGTGGTGGACGAGCTCCTCGACTACCTGCGCAGCCGGAAGGACCAGGCGCTCGTCCTGGATCTGAACTTCCTGCGGGAGATCGGCGAGGTCTCGAAGGACATCCGGTTCCGGTTCCTGGCGGGCGTCCAGGAAGCGATCTTCGACAGCCCGCGCTTCGCCCACTCGGCCGACAGCATCCGTCGGGTGAAGGACCGATTCGAACAGGTTCTGATCGCCCAGCGGGATGTCCGGCATGTCGTGTCGCACCGCCTGCTGGCGAAGACCCCGAAACAGAAGGCGCAGATCACGGAGCACCTCCGGCCTTTCGCCCCCTTCCACGAACACATGAACGAGCGCCTGGAGAAGGAGTTCGTCCCGCTGTTCCCGGTCCATCCCGACTTCCTCACCACCTTCGAGCGGATCACGGTGATCGAGAAACGCGAGGTGCTGAAGGCGCTTTCCCAGGCGATGGCCGGAATGCTCGATCAGGAACTTCCGGCCGACCATCCCGGGCTCATCGCCTACGACAGCTACTGGAAGACGCTCTGCGAGAACCCGTCGTTCCGCGCCACGCCGGATGTCCGGGATGTCATCGAGTGCGAACGGGTGCTGGAATCCCGCATCGAGCGCGCGTTCACCCGCCCCGCGTACACCCCGATGGCGCTCCGGGTGATCCGCGGCCTCGCGATCCACCGGCTGACCCACGGCGATGTGCATTCCCCGCTGGGGGCCACCGCCAGGGAACTCCGGGATTCCCTGTGCCTCCACCAGCAGGGCATCGGGAGCCTCGGCGGCGAACCGGCGGACGACCTGCTCACCGCGGTCGAGACGGTGTTGCGCGAAATCCACCGCACCGTCAGCGGGCAGTTCATTTCGTCGAACCCCGACAACGGGCAGTACTACCTCGATCTGAAGAAGACCGAAGACTACGACGCCCTGATCGAAAGGCGCGCCGAGAGCCTCGACGACCAGCAGCTCGATCGGTGGTACTACGAGGCCCTGAAACGGGTGATGGAATGCGTGGACGACACCCATGTCACCGGTTACCGCATCTGGGAGCACGAGCTCGAATGGCGCGCGCGCCGCGCGTCGCGGCTCGGGTATCTCTTCTTCGGCGCGCCGAACGAGCGTTCCACCGCCGCCCCGCCGCGCGACTTCTACCTCTACTTCATCCAGCCCCACGACCCGCCGCGCTACCGGGACGAGAAGAAGCCGGACGAGGTGTTCTTCCGGCTGGCGAAGCGCGACCGGGAGTTCGACGACACGCTGAAGAGCTGCGCGGCGGCGCTCGGTCTGGCGTCGGTGTCCTCGGGGCACCCGAAGCGGGTTTACGAGGAGAAGGCGCAGGGTTTTCTCCGGGCGCTCTCCGGCTGGCTCCGGCAGAACATGACCACCGCGTTCGAGGTGATCCACCAGGGCCGCCGCCGGAATCTCGCCGCGTGGCTGAAGGGCGGGGTTCCCCGGATGTCCCAGAGGACGAATGTCCGGGATCTCGTGAACGCCGCCGCTTCCCGGGCGCTCGCCCCGCACTTCGAGAACGAGGCGCCGGAGTACCCGACCTTCGGGGCGTACTCCACCCGCGACGGCCGGCAGTCGGCGGCTCGGGACGCGCTCCGCCGGATCGCCGGAGGAAAGCAGACCCGGGCCGCCGCCGTGGTGCTCGACGCGCTGGAGCTGCTCGACGGCGACCGCCTCGATCCGTCCCGTTCCCGCTACGCCTCCTTCATCCTGGACCTCCTGGAAGAGAAGGGACCGGGCCAGGTCCTCGACCGGTCGGAGGTGATCCGGACGGATCGCGATGTCGAGTTCATGGCCCCCGGCAGACACCGGCTGGAACCGGAATGGGTCGTGGTGCTGCTGGCGAGCCTGGTCCACGCCGGCTCGGCCGTGCTCGCCGTCCCCGGCCGCAAGTTCGACGCGACCGGGGTCTCGATCCTCGCCGCCCAGCCGCTGGAGACCCTGATCGACTTCAAGCACCTCGAACGCCCGAAGGACTGGGACCTTCCGGCGCTCGCCGCGCTCTACGGGCTGCTCGATCTGGCGCCGGGACTGGCGCGGCTGGCGACGCAGGGGAAAGAGGAGCCGGTGCCGGCGCTCCACCGGGCGGCGGCGGCCCTGCTGGAGCGCCTGCTCCCGGCCCGCCGGGCACTGCGGGAAGGGATTCCCTTCTGGGGCCGCGACCTGCTCGACGATCGGGACCGGGAGCGCCTGGCCGCGCCGCTGGAAGCGATCCGGTCCTTCCTCGAGTCGCTCCAGCCGTTCACCACCCCGGGCAGGCTCAAGAACTTCCGCCACGCCCGGGCGGCGGTCGAGGCGCAGCGGGCAGGCCTCGAAGCGCTCGAGGAAATCGAAGCGCTCCGCGGACTGGCCACCGATCTCGGAGGGCTGACTTCGTGGTTCTCCGGAGCCGAGAACGTTCTGCCGGCCGATCATCCGTGGTCGGCCCGGCTGCGGGAGACGCGAGAGCGCCTCTTCGCCCGAATTCGCGCCACGGAACGGTCGGCGGCGGGCGCATTGCGTGGCGAGGCCCGCAGGGAGCTGGCCGCCCTGAAGCGGAGCTACGGCGAGGTCTATACCGCCCTCCACTCCCGCGCGAGGCTCGGCGCGAACGACGACCAGCGGAAGGCGAACCTTCTGAGCGGCGAACGACTGGGGGAGATCCGCCGGCTGGCGGAGATCGAGCTGATGCCGGCGCAGCAGCTCGACGACTACCGGACCCGGCTCGCCGACCTCCGCACCTGCTTCTCGCTCACCGAGACCGACCTCGACCGGGCGCCCGAGTGCCCCCACTGCGGCTTTCGTCCCGCGAGCGAAGAGACCCGGCCGGCGTCCGCCGCCGAGACGCTGGACGCGCTCGACCGCGAGCTGGACGATCTGCTGAAGCAGTGGACGGACACGCTCCTCGAAAACCTCCGCGACCCTGCCGCCCGGGCGCCGATGGAGCTGCTGACCCCGGACCGCAGGGAGCAGCTCGCCGACTTCCTCGTCTCGGGGCGCCTCCCCCGGCCGCTGGAAGACGGGTTCGTGGACAGCGCGCGGGAAGTGCTTTCCGGCCTCTCGAAGGTCGTGCTCGCCACCGGGGAACTGCGCGCCGCCCTCCTCGCCGGAGGTTCCCCGGCGAGGCCCGACCAGCTCAGGGAGCGTTTCGACGCCTGCCTGGACCGAAAGACCCGAGGCCTCGATCCGCGCCGGGTGCGGGTGGTGCTGGAGTAGGCGATGGCGGCGACATTCACCGACGCCGAGATCCGCGATCTGGTCATCGAGCGGAAGCCGCTCCCCCGGGATTGGCGAAAACGAACCTCGCTCCGACCGAAGCGTGGGCACGAGGAAAGGAATCCGGACCTGACCGGAGAGGGCGGCAACCGGTTCCGCCTCATCCTGCGGCGGTCCAGGCTCGCCCTGCTCGACTTCTCGGCCGGTCTGGCGGTCTTTCCCGGTGGATCGAACAAGGCGTTCCGGCTACGCCGCTACAACGGGAAGCATCATCGGCATCGGAACGAGATCGAGGGGAACCGGTTCTATCAGCCTGTGGAGAAAGTCGGCCCATCGGCCCATCTGACAATTGATGTCGGCCGTC
>CAYGAO010000064.1:0-12532 GCA_964347715.1 uncultured Acidobacteriota bacterium | reverse complement strand
GCCAACCGAGCAACCACCAGCCGGGCAACCGCCAACCGAGCAACCACCAGGCGAGCAACCACCAACCGAGCCGCCACCGGTCGAGCAACCGTCCGCGGAGCCGCCGCTTTCGGAGACGGAGATCCCGCAGGAAGATGCGCCCGCTTCGGAGACGGAGCCTTCCCCCGACCCGCCGCCGACTGCGGGGACCACCGCCGAGCCGGCGCCCGCTCCCGAGCCGACGAGTCCGGAGCCGACGGAGCCCGATGCGGCGGGCGATACGGGAGAGGAAGCGGAGGTCGTCCGCCCCGCCCCCACCCCGCCTCAAGGCATCCTGCCGGGCCGGGTGCTCGCGAGCCCGGCCCCGAGCAGCGGCAGCCCCGTCGTCGGGTTGGCTCTCGCGCGGTCCGGCTTCTTCGCCCGCACTGCGGACGGCGCGGTCTTCGCGTACGCGCCCGACGGCGAGCGGGCGCTCTGGGGGGCGCCCGAGGAACGGGCGGTCTTCCTCGCCGGGCACGACGGGCGGGTCGCGACCCTCGACGAGAGCGGCGATTTCTCGGTGCGGTCCGCCGACGGGACTCGAGAGGAGACTTTCGCCACCGGGCTCGTACCGGACCGGGGCGCGGCGCGAAACCCGCCTCCGCGGGAGGCCGGGGGAGCGGCCCGGCTCGGGAGCACGCCGGCGGCGCTCTCGAACGGCGTCCTCTATTTCGTCTCCGGGGGCCACCTCCACGGCTTCGCGGTGGCGACCGGGCGGCGGGTCCTCGAAGCGCGCCTCCCGGACGAGGGGGCCGCCGCGGTGGTCCCGGTCCCCACCGCCGGCCGCAAGGCTCCCCCCGCCCGGACTCCCACCGCCGCGCCGCCGCTGCCTTCGCTCGTCCTCGTCTCGCTCGGAAGCGGCGGCGTGGCCGCGATCGGCACCGTGGCCGAGAGGGTCGTCGGGGGGGTGCGGTGGCGCGGGGGAGATGCCGATCCGGTGCCCGGCCCGGCGCTCGTCCTTCCCTCGGCGCGGCTCGCCGTGTTCGGCGACCTCGGGGGAGATCTCCAGGCGCTCGACCTCGAGTCGGGCCGGGAACGCTGGCGCTGGCGCCTCGCCGAGGGCCTCTGGCACCCGCCGCTCGAGAGCCGTGGCCGGCTCTATGTGGCCACGGAGGCGAATTCGCTCTACTGCTACGACGCGCGGGGCGGCGGAGAACGCTGGCGCGCGGCGCTCCCGGGACGGCCCGCGGCGCCGCCGATCCGGTTCGGGGAGGCGCTGCTGGTGGTGACCCGGGACGGGCATCTCCTCGAGTTCGAACCGGCGACCGGGCTCCAGATCGGACGGTCCGTGGATGCGGGCGCCGAGGTGGTCGGCGCGGTGCGCTCGCTCTCGCCGGTGGGCCGGCCGTTCGCGCGACGCCTCTTCCTCGGGCTCCGCGACGGCCGCCTCGCGATCTTCGGACCGGCCGGGGCGCGAGCCGGCGCCCCGGCCGCGGAGTTCGGCGTTCGGGCCGACGGATCCCGTTGGTAGAGTCCCGGCGGATGGGCGTCCCCACCGAAAGCATGCCCGCTGCCCGGCGCCCGGCGGGACCGGCGGAGATGCCCGGGGCCGAGGAAGTCCTTCCCGAGCCGGCTCCCGACCGCGCCGGCAGGCTCGCCCGACGGGAGACCGCGCCCCGCGAGACGATCGTCGTCCTCGACTTCGGCTCGCAGTACACCCAGCTGATCGCCCGGCGGCTTCGGGAACTCGGCGTCTTCTGCGAGATCCTCCCCTGCACCACGAGCGCCGAGGCGGTCTGGGGCCGGAATCCGCTCGGAGTCGTGCTCTCCGGGGGACCCGAGAGCGTCTATGGCGAGGATGCCCCGGCGCCGCCGCCCGGACTCTTCGGGTCCCTCGCCGGGTCCCGGGCGCCGCTCCTCGGCGTGTGCTACGGAATGCAGCTCCTCGCCCGCGCGAGCGGCGGCGATGTCCGCCCGGCGCCAGGGGGTTCCTACGGCCCGGTGGAACTCGAGCAGACCGGCGATGGCCGCCTGTTCTCGGGAGTGCCGCCGCGCTTCCGCGTCTGGGCGAGCCACGGAGACCGGGTCCACGCGCTCCCCGCCGGATTCCGACGGACCGCGGGGACCGCTCCCGCGGCGATCGCGGCGTTCGAGAGCCCGGAGCGAAACCTCTACGGGGTGCAGTTCCATCCCGAGGTCGTCCACACCGAGCACGGGCTCGATATCCTGCGGAACTTCGCCTTCGGGATCTGCGGCGCCACCGGCGGCTGGTCGCCGAAGTCGCACGCCGAGCGCGCGGTGGAGGCGATCCGCGCCGAGGTGGGCGATTCGCGGGTGGTCTGCGGGGCTTCCGGGGGCGTGGACTCGACGGTGACCGCGATGCTGCTCCACCGCGCCGTCCCGGACCGGCTCCATTGCATCTTCGTGGACAACGGCCTGTTGCGGCAGGACGAGGCGTCGCGGGTCCGCCGCGCCTTCGAGGACGGCCTGGGCATCCCGCTCCGGGTCGTGGACGCTTCGGCGCGCTTCCTGGACCGCCTCGCCGGCGCCCTCGATCCCGAACGAAAGCGGAAGATCATCGGGCGCGAGTTCATCCGGGTCTTCGAGGAGGCGGCGCGCGAGATTCCCGGGGTCCGGTTCCTCGCCCAGGGGACGCTCTACCCCGATGTCATCGAGAGCGCGCCGGTGAAGGGGCCCTCGGCAGTGATCAAGAGCCACCACAACGTGGGCGGGCTGCCGGAGCGCATGCAGCTCGCGCTCGTCGAGCCGCTGCGCGAGCTCTTCAAGGACGAGGTGCGGATCCTCGGGCGGGAACTCGGGGCGCCCGAGGATCTCGTCGGGCGCCACCCCTTCCCGGGCCCCGGGCTCGCGGTGCGGATCCTCGGGCCGGTCGAGGAAGCGAGTCTGTCACTGCTGCGGAAGGCGGACGCGATCCTCGAGGAGGAGATCCGCGCCGCCGGCTACTACGACCGGGTCTGGCAGGCGTTCTCGGTCCTCCTGCCGCTCCGCACCGTCGGGGTCATGGGCGACGCCCGGACCTACGAGCGGGTGATCGCGCTCCGCGTGGTCGAGAGCCTCGACGGAATGACCGCCGACTGGGCGCCGCTCCCGTCCGGACTCCTCGCCCGCGTCTCGAACCGGATCACCGGCGAGGTGCGCGGAGTGAACCGGGTCGTGCTCGACATCACCTCGAAACCGCCTTCGACGATCGAGTGGGAGTGAACGGGTGACGGGGGAGGCGCGGAGCTCGCAACGCCCCTTCGTCCACCTCCACACCCACACCGAGTACTCGCTGCTCGACGGCTTCAGCCGGATCCACGAGATCGTCGGGATCGCCGAGCGGGACGGGATGCCGGCGATCGCGATCACGGACCACGGCAACCTCTTCGGGGCGCTCAAGTTCCACCGGGCGGCCCGCGAGGCGGGAGTGAAGCCCATCCTCGGCTGCGAGGCCTATGTGGCGCCGGGGGACCACCGCGACAAGAACCCGGACTCCGAGAACCAGCACCTGGTGCTGCTCGCGAAGAACCGGGCCGGCTACCGGAACCTGATGCGGCTCAGCTCGATCGCCCACCAGCGCGGGTTCCACGCGAAACCCCGGGTGGACCTCGGCCTGCTCGAGGCCCACCACGAAGGGCTGATCGCGCTCTCGGCCTGTCCCAAGGGGATCGTGCCCCGCGAGATCGCGAGCGGCGGGGATCCGGTCGCGACCGCCGGGAAGTACCGGGAGATCTTCGGCGCGGGGAACTACTACCTCGAGATGATGGACCACACCCCGACGAGCGGCGGCCACGACGCCGAATGCGAGCGCCTCGTCGGGCTCGAGCGACGGATTCGGGATGGCCTCCTCGAGGTCTCGGGCAAGACCGGGATTCCGCTCGTGGGAACGAACGATTCGCACTATGCGTCCCCCGAGGATGCGGGGGCTCACGATCTGCGTCTCTGCATCAGCACGAACACGGTGGCGTCCGCTCCGAAACGCCTGAAGTTCGATTCGGACCAGTTCTTCTTCAAGACCTCGGCGCAGATGGAGACGGTGTTCGAGAGCTGCCCCGAGGCGTACCGGAACACCGTCGAGATCGCCGAAGCGATCGAGGACTTCGACCTCGTCGGGAACGAGGATCTGCTGCCCCACTTCGAGGCGCCCGCCGGCAGGACGCTCGACGAACACTTCGCGGAGAGCGCCCGCGCCGGGCTCGAACGGCGGCTCGAGGAACCCGCCGTCCACGGCTCCCGCCCGGCGCGGTCGGACTACGAGGACCGGCTGCGGATGGAGCTCGAGGTGATCCGTCGCACCGGCTATTCGACCTATTTCCTGATCGTCCAGGACTTCGTCCGCTTCGCCCGGGACAGTCGCATCCCCGTGGGCCCCGGCCGCGGCTCGGCCGCGGGGAGCCTCGTCGCCTACGCGCTCGGGATCACGGACATCGATCCCCTCGCCCACGGCCTGCTCTTCGAGCGCTTCCTGAACCCGGACCGGGTGAGCCCCCCGGACATCGATGTGGACTTCTGCGAGATCCGCCGCGCCGAGGTGCTCGACTATGTGAGCGAGACCTACGGCAGCGACCGGGTCGCTCAGATCATGACCCTCGGGACGATGCAGGCGCGCCTGGTCGTGCGCGATGTGGGCCGGATGCTCGAGCTGCCCGCGCCGCTGGTGGACCGGCTCGCGAAGCTGATTCCGGAGGGGTCGAGCCTCTCCGCTGCGCTCGAACGCGAGCCCCGCCTGCAGGAAGCGCGGCGGGAACCGCAGACCGCCCGCCTGTTCGAGCTGGCCACGCGCCTCGAGGGGCTGCCGCGGGCGATCGGCACCCACGCCGCCGGGGTGGTGATCGCGCCGGCGCCGCTCGAGGACATCCTGCCGCTCTACCGCGATGTGGACGCCCGCGGCGCCGGGGGAGCCGAGGCGGGGGAAGGGCCGGTCCGCCGCCGGACGCAGTACGACATGAAGGACTGCGAGGCGGTCGGACTCTTCAAGATGGATTTCCTCGGCCTCCGGGCGCTGACGCAGATCGAGGACTGCGCCCGCCGGATCGAGGAGGACCCGGAGGCGGGAGCGAGCGGGGACCAGAAGGCCGCGGTCGCCCACATCCGTTCCGGCCGTTTCGAGAACCTCGCTCCCGATCCGGGGACCTTCGATCTCTTCGCCCGGGCGGACACCGACGGCATCTTCCAGTTCGAGAGCCACGGGATGCGGGAGCTCCTCGTGAGCTACGGCCCCGAGAGCCTCGAGGATCTCGCCGCGCTGAACGCGCTCTATCGCCCCGGCCCGCTCGAGAGCGGGATGACTGCCGACTTCGTCGCCGCCAAGCGCGACGCCGGGATGTCGGGCAAGCTCGACCGGCGGGTGCGGGCGCTCTTCCCGGACACCCGCGGCCTGATCGTCTATCAGGAGCAGGTGATGCTCGCGGCGCAGCAGCTCGCGGGGTATTCCCTCGGGCAGGCGGACATCCTCCGCAAGGCGATGGGCAAGAAGGACCCCGCGGTGATGCAGAGCGAGGAGGGCCGGTTCGTCGAGGGCGCGGTCGCCCGGGGGCTGCCGCGTCGCGTCGCCGAGGAGACCTTCCAGCAGATCGCCAAGTTCGCCGGGTACGGCTTCAACCGTTCGCACGCGGTCGGCTACGCGCTGGTGGCGTATGTCGCGGGGTGGCTCAAGGCGAACTTCCCGCTCCACTTCCTCGCCTCGCAGCTCACCGCGCAGCAGCGGTCGAACGACAAGGATGTGCGGATCGCCCGGACCCGCGCCCGGGCGCTGGACGCCGGGATCGAGGTCCTGCCGCCCGACGCGCGGCGAAGCGGAGCCGAGGCCACCGTCGAGGGAGGGGGAGTCCGCTACGGGCTCGCGGCGGTGAAGAACGTGGGGGACGGCGCGGCGCGGGCGATCGAGGCGGCCCGGCGGCGCTCCGGAGGCTTCGCGTCGCTTCGCGAACTGCTCGAGGCGGTGGAGCCCGGGGCGCTGAACCGCGGCGTGCTCGAGGCGCTGGTCGCGGCGGGAGCGTTCGACTTCCTCGGGGTGACGCGATCGCGGGTGTTCGCCGCGGCGCCGGCCGCCCTCGAGGGGGCGAACCGCGCCCGCAGCCGCCGCGCGGAAGGGGTGAGGTCGCTCTTCGGCGGCGTGGAGCGCCCCGCCACCGACTCGTTCGGCGACGAGCCGGCCTGGAGCGATGCCGAGCGGCTCCGCCGCGAGCGGGAAGCGCTCGGGTTCTACTGGAAGGGCCATCCGGCGACCGAATTCCGCGCCGGGCTCTCCGGCGTGGTGAACGGCACCGTGGGGGAGGCGCGGAGGTCGTCCGACGGCGCCGAGGTGGTCCTCGTCGGCCTCGTGCGGGAGCTGCGCAAGCGGAACACCCGCGACGGACGCCCGATGGCGAACTTCGACCTCGAGGACGATTCGGGAACGATCGCGGTGGTCGTGTTCCCCGATGTCTGGCTCGGCTGCCCGCCGCTCGAGGACGAGCCGGCGGTGCTGGTGCGGGGGCGCAGCAAGGTGGACGCCGCCGGGCGCACCGGCGACGCCGAAGTCGTCGCCGAACGGGTCGCGCTCGCGGCGGAGGCCCCCTTCGCCAGCGCGAAACGGGTGGATCTCGTGGTCACCGATCCGCACGACCGCGAGGAGGACCTCCGGACCCTGCTCGACCGGCATTCGGGCGAGGCGCCGCTCTTCCTCCGCCTCCACGATCAGGGGTCCGTATCCCTGCTGGCGACCTCGACCCGGGTCCGCCCGAGCCGCGACCTCGCTCGCGACGCCGAGGGACTGCTCGGGCCGGGCGCCTTCCTGCTCGACGGGAGACCGCCTCCGGCCTTCGCGCTCTGACCCGGCCCGGAGGACCCCCTCGAGGGTGCCCTCCCACCGGTGGTACGGGATTTGCGGTCGCGCCGCCGCGCTCACTATGCTTCCGGCCATGCAGCGCGAATTCCTCGACTTCGAGGGGGACATCCGGGCGATCGTCCAGCGGATCGAGGCGCTCACCGGATACCCGGACAGCCACCGCGCCGAGATCGCCGGCCTCGAACGGGAGCTGCTCCGCCGCCGCCGCCGCATCTATTCCGGGTTGACGCCGTGGCAGCGCGTGCGCGTCGCCCGCCATCCCGAGCGGCCCTACACGCTCGACCATGTGAAGCACATCTTCACCGGCTTCACCGAGATCCACGGGGACCGCCGCTACGGCGACGATCCGGCCGTCGTCGGCGGCCCGGCGTGGCTCCAGGGCGAGGCGGTGATGGTGATCGGCCAGCAGAAGGGCCGGGACACCATGGAGCGGATCCGGCGGAACTACGGGATGCCCCGGCCCGAGGGCTACCGCAAGGCGCTCCGGCTGATGCGGCTCGCCGAGAAGTTCTCGAAGCCGGTGATCGCGTTCGTGGACACCCCCGGGGCGTTTCCCGGTATCGAGGCCGAGGAGCGGGGGCAGGCCGAGGCGATCGCCTCGAACCTCCGGGAGATGGCGCGGCTCGAGGCGCCGATCGTGGTCGCGGTCATCGGCGAGGGAGGCAGTGGCGGGGCGCTCGGAATCGCGGTCGGGGACCGGATCCTGATGCTCGAGAACGCGATCTACTCGGTGATCTCTCCGGAAGGATGCGCGGCGATCCTCTGGAAGGACCCGGAACGGGCCCAGGCGGCCACCGAGGAGGCGGCGGTCCGGATGCGGCTGACCGCGCCCGAGCACCTGAAGCACGGGCTGATCGACGAGATCGTGCCCGAACCGGCGGGGGGCGCTCACGCCGACCCCGAGGGGGCCGCGGCGATCCTGGGCGAGCGGCTCCGGCTCGCGCTTCGGGAGCTGGCCCGGATGACTCCCGAGGAGCGGCGACGGGCGCGCTACCAGAAGTTCCGGGCGATGGGGAACTCGGGCCTCGAGGAGGCTCCCCGGCGCCAGACGGGTGCGGACGACTCCGCCGGGGCCGGCGAGGGGCGCCCGGCCCGGGGGCCGGGCCACGGCGACTCCCTCGGGTCCCGGCCCCGCCCGCGATGACTTCCGCGCCCCTGCGCCTAGCCCCGGAAACGCCCGCGCCCCGCGTCCGACGAAGCCGGGTGCGCGGGCGGGGCGCCGGGCGCCGGGTCGCCCGACTCCTGAGCGTCGCGGCCTTCGTCGGTTTCACCGCGCTCGTGTTCGTCCGTCTCCGGGAAGGGTTCGAGAAACGCTCCGGCGATCCGACCCGCGCGGCGACCTCGGTGCCCGAGGAGCCCGAAGAGGTCGTGTCGCGGGCGATCGAGTTCACCCAGTTCGACGAACGCGGACGGCCGTTCTTCCAGGTGCGCGCCGACGAGGCGGTGGGCCCGAGCGACGGCGCCCAGCGCTTCCTCGGGGTCGAAGTGCGCCTGCTCCGGGTGTACGGCGACCGGGACGCGCTCGTGGCCGCCGACGAATTGCTCCTCGACGCCCGCAGCGAGTCGCTCGAATTCCTCGGGAACGCGCTCCTCAGCCTCGATGGACTCGAGCTCGCCGGCCCGCGGCTCGTGTTCCGGCGCGGGCCGGACCGGCTGTGGTTCCCGGACCCGGTGCAGTTCGTGAGCGACGATTTCGTCGGCGTCGCGGCCTCGCTGCGGTTCCAGGTGGATCTGGGGAAGGTGACGCTCACCGGAGTGGTCGCCGAGCCGACGGAGCCGGACGGGTTCTCCGTCGTGGCCGGGCGGGCGAGCTTCGATCGGAATACCGAGGTCACGAGCCTCTTCGGCGAGGTCGAGATCGCTTCGGAGAGGTTCGCCCTCACCTCGCGGCGAACGGTCACCGCCCACCGCGAAGCGGGCCGGATGCGTTCGCTCGAGGCCGGATTCGGGTCGGCGCTGCGAATCACCGATCCGGACGCCGCCGAGGTGACGCTCCGGGGGAGCGATCTCGAGATCGAACTCGACGACGGGCGGATTCCGCGGGTGGTCCGGGTCCTCGACCGTCCGGTGCTCCGGGACGGGTCCGTCGAGCTCCGCGGGCAGCGGGCGCGGCTCGATCTCGACGCCGCGGGCCGCCCCGAACGGTTCCGGATCTCTGGCGAGGTGACTTCGCGGCTCGAAGTGGAGGGAGCGGGGTCCCGGGTCCGGATCCGGGCGCAGGAGATGGAGATGGACTTCGACGACGGGGACGGGCAGCAGGCCGGGGCCAGCTACCGGGGCGCGGTCGAGGCCCGCTACGGCCGCGCCCGGGCGACGGCGGAGGTCGCCGACTGGAACGGCGAGGACACGCTGCAGCTCGGCGGAGCGCCCCGGATCACGGATTCCTCGCTCGCCGAACTCGAGGCCGAAGAGGTGCGGCTGGTCGTCGGGGAGGCGAGCCGCATCGAAGCCGAGGGGAGCGTCACCGCGCGATTCCTTCCCGACCGTCTCGGATGGCTGCCGGGAGATTTCGCGGGGGCGGGACTGAGCGCGCGAAGCGCCACGCTCGTCAGCGGGGCCGGGCGCGGCGCCTTCGGGGGCGGGGTCCGCCTCCTCTTCGGGCGGAACCGGCTCTCGGCCGAGGCGCTCGAGGTGGACGCCGGGGCCGGGACGCTCCACGCCACCGGCGGAGTGGCCACCTCGCTCGAGTTCGAACCGGCGGCCTCGGGCGGCGCCCCTGGCGATTCGGGCGCGAGCGGCCCGCCGGCGCCCCGGACCGTCGTCTTCGATGCCGCCTCGGAGCGGTTTTCCTGGGAGCGGGGCGCGGCGCGGCTCGCCTACGAAGGCGCGCCCCGGCTCGAGCAGCAGCCCGAACCCGGCGAGCCGCGGCTGGTCACCGCCGGTCGGATCGAAGCCGAATTGCTCGATTCCGGCGAGATCGAGGCGGTGGTCGGGCTCCGCTCCGCCCGCTTCGAGCGCGGGAGCGACCGGGTGCGGGGCTCGCGGATCCGCTTCGAACCAGGGGCCGACCGCCTCGAGGCGTGGGGTTCTCCCGCGGTGCTCGAGGTCGGGGGGCGGCTCTCGAGAGGGGGCTATCTCGACCTCGCCTTCGACGAGGACCGTTCGGAAATCGCCTCCACGCGCGCGCGACGAGCGGTCACCACCGTTCGGATCGAAGCCGATTCGGTCGGCGCCCGGCGCGCCGGCGTTCGTCGCCGACCGCGGTGAGACTTCCCGAACCGGCGCTTGCCGACGGCGCGCCGGCGGAGAACGGCGCCGCGGGGCGGGTGCTCGCCTGCGAGGGCCTCGTGAAGAGCTACGGCGCGCGCCGGGTCGTGGACGAGGTGGGGGTCCGGGTCCGCAGCGGGGAGGTGGTCGGCCTGCTCGGGCCGAACGGCGCCGGGAAGACGACCACGTTCCACATGATCGTGGGGCTGGCCCAGCCGGAGAGCGGAACCGTGGCGCTCGACGATCGGGATCTGACCGGGTTCGCCATGCACCAGCGGGCCCGCTCCGGGATCGGGTATCTGCCGCAGGAGCCCTCCATCTTCCGCGGGCTGACCGTCGAGGAGAACCTGCTGGTGATCCTCGAGCAGTTGCCGGGGATGAAGCGGGCGGCGCGACGGGAGCGCGTGGAGACGCTGCTCTCGGAGTTCGGCCTCGCCGACCGGAGGAAGAACCTCGGCGACGCGCTCTCGGGTGGCGAGCGTCGCCGCGCCGAGATCGCCCGCGCGCTCGCTCCCGAGCCGGCGTTCCTGCTGCTCGACGAGCCCTTCGCGGCGATCGATCCGATCGCGGTCTCGGACCTCCAGCGGATCGTCGGGCGGCTGCGCGACCAGGGCCTCGGCCTGCTGATCACGGATCACAGCGTTCGCGAGACGCTGCGGGTGACGGACCGCGCCTACATCATCGAGAACGGGCGGATCCTCTTCGAGGGCGCACCCGAGGAGCTCGTGGCGAGCCCCGAGGTGCGTCGCGCCTACCTGGGCGAGGACTTCGATTGGCGGTGAGCCGGGGAACGGGGCCGAGAACCGCGCTGCAGGTCGGGGTGCGGCAGCGCCAGCGCCTCACGCTCACCCCGCAGGTGCGCCAGACGATCGAGCTCCTGTCGCTGCCGCTGGTGGACCTCCAGTTGCGGGTGGAGGAGGAGCTCGTCCAGAACCCGGCGCTCGAGGAGGTCGCCGAGGGAGAGGAGGAGTCCCCGGACGACGAGATCGAGGGGAGCGACGACCCGGGGGCCGAAGGCGAGGAGGCCGGGGAGTCCGCCGCCGAGAGCGACCCCGACCCGATGGAGGAGATCGAACCCGAGGACTTCTTCACCCACAACCAGGAGAACACCGGCGGACTCGCGCACGGCGAGGAGCCGCCGAGCCTCGAGCGCACCCTCGCCGCCGGCCGCACCCTCGCCCAGCATCTGACCGAGCAGCTCGGGGTCTCGGTTCGGAGCGAGCGCGAGCGGGACATCGGCGCGGCGATCATCGGCAACCTCGACGAACGCGGCTACCTCGACGCCACCGTGGCCGAGATCGCGGCCTCCCTGGGAGCGAGCGAGGCGGAAGTCGAGGAGATGCGCGCCCGGATCCTCCGCTTCGATCCGCCGGGCGTCGCCGCGCTGGATCTGGAGGAATGCCTCCTGGTCCAGCTGGAGGCGCGGGGGGAGGAATCGGGCCCGCTCGCGACGATCGTCCGGGAGCATCTCGATCTCGTGAACCGCGAGCGTTTCCGGGAGCTCGCCCGGGCGATGAAGGTGGACCACCGGTGCGTGATGCGCTGGATCCGGCAGCTCGGCGAGCTGGATGTTCGTCCGGGGAGCCAGTACGCCTCGGGGACCGAGCAGGTCGTGGTTCCGGACGCGCGCGTGTACTTCTTCAACGGAAAGTGGCGCGTCGAGATGAACGACGGAATCCCGAAACTGCGGGCGAGCCCGGCCTACCGCGAAGTCATGAAGACCCCCGGCAGGCACACGCCGGAGGAGCAGGCGTTCGCCCGCGAGGCGTGGATCCGCGCCAAGGGGTTCCAGCGGTCCGTCCAGCAGCGCCAGGAGACCGTGCGCCTCGTCGCCGAGGACATCGTGAAGAAGCAGGAGGCGTTCCTGAACGAGGGGATCCACCGCATCCGGCCCCTCGTGCTGCAGGATGTGGCGCAGGACATCGGGCGCGCCGAGTCCACGGTCTCGCGGGTGGTGAACGACAAGCACTTCCAGACTCCGCGCGGGGTGATTCCCTTCCGCCGTTTCTTCCACAGCGCGCTGGCGCTCCGGGACGGCCGCCAGGTGTCCTCGGAGGCGGTGCGGGAGCGGCTGAAGCGCATCGTGGAGCGCGAGGATCCGGAGCGGCCGCTCACCGACGATCAGATCGTCAGGCTCCTCGACCGCGCCGGGATCATGATCGCCCGGCGGACGGTGGCGAAGTATCGGAAGGCGCTCCGGATTCCGTCGTCGAACGAGCGGCGCGCCCGCTACCGGAACCGTCCGAGCCTTCGGCGGAACGCATCTGTCTAGCAGGCTGTGGTGAAAGTCCCCCGGGTACAGACGCGACGCGCAGCGCCACCGGGGAGGGTCCCCCCTTCCCGCGAAAGACGGTGGGGCGAATCGCGGAATCGATTCGACGCACCGGCCCGCGGGAAGAGTGCCCCGCATCCCCGAATCGGGGTGGATTCCGGTTCCGTTCCCGGAGCGGTGCGGATGCGGGGGACTTTTTCCACGGGCCGATAGGTCGGCTGCGCCTGCCGGGCCGCCCGCTGCACCGCGTGGACCAGACCGCTCCG
>CAYGAO010000063.1:0-12614 GCA_964347715.1 uncultured Acidobacteriota bacterium | reverse complement strand
ACGTGTGGTTCCGCATCTGGCCGGCGCAGCAGCGCATCATCGCGGCGGTGAAGGCGGGCAAGGCCCCCGCCGCCGCCGACCCGGCCCTCGCCGGGCTCCGCTCGAAGCACAACACCTACATGTCGCTGCCGCTCCTCTGGGCGATGGCGAACGAGCACGCGTTCCCCTTCTTCGGCGGGAACTTCGGCATCCCGGGCGACTGGTACTGGGTGGCGTGGCTCCTGATCGTGGCGATCAGCTGGCATGTGATCTACCGGTGCTACCGGATCGCCGGCCGCCTCTCGGGTATGTGAGCGGCCCTCCGGGGGGCGGCGAACCCTCTCCCCCCTCGGGGCGCGCCCGGTTCCCCGGCGTCCTGCTGCTCGGCGGGCTCGTCGCGTCGTGCGGGCCTGCCGGCGAGGCGCCGTTTCCGGGCCGTCCGATCGAGATCGTCTCCTGGGCGACTCCGGGCGGCCCGACCGACCTCCTCGCGCGGGCGCTCGCCGCCGCCGCGCCGCCGCATTTCGAGGGGCAGCCGGTCCGGGTGGTGACCCGGCAGGGCGGGGCCGGCGCCGCCGGGATGCAGTATCTGCAGGGGCGCGCCGGCGATCCGCACCGGCTCGGCGTTTTCACCGCGAGCGGGACGGTGAACATGGCCACCGGGAGGATCCCGTTCGCCCCCGGCGACTTCACCCCGATCCTGCGCATCCAGCTCGATCCGTTCCTGATCGCGGTGCGGTCGGACAGCCCGTTCGCCTCGCTCGGCGACCTCTTCGCCGCGGCGCGGCGCCGCCCCGGCGCGGTGTCCGTTTCCGGGTTCGGCGCGGCTTCGGCGCACTCGCTCGGCTTCGCCCGGCTCCGCGCCGCCGCGGGCGACCCCGATGTGCGCTGGATCGCCTACGAGGGCTCGGCGGATGCGGTCGTGGCGGCGCTCGGCGGCCACACCGACGCCGCGCACACGAACTACGACATCGTGCGGGAACACCTCCGCGCCGGCGCGATGCGCGTTCTCGCGACCGCGCTCCCGATCGGGGCGCTCCCCGACGCGCCGACCTACGCCGACGCGGGGCACGAGCTCGCTCCGGTCCACTGGCGCGGCGTCGTCGGCCCGCCGGGGCTCCGGCCCGAGGTCCGGGCGGACCTGCGGGCGCGGCTGCTGGCCACGATCCACGATCCCGGCTTCCGGGAGTACATGGAGCGCGCGGCGCTGGAGTACGCGGTGATGGAGAGCTCCGCAGCCTTCGGCGCCTGGCTCGCCGCCGAGGTGACCGCCAGCCGCGCGCTCCTCGAGAGCCTCGGGCTCGCCGTCGGGAACGGACGCTGAAGGCGGCGCGTGCGGCCCCGGCTCCTCGAAGCCGCCGTCCTCGCTCTCCTCGGGGCGCTGGCGCTGCTCGACACGGCGGGCTATCCGCCCTCGCTCGCCGAGGGAGTTCCCGGCCCGGCGCTCTTTCCCGGCCTGATCGCGGCCCTCCTGATCGTGGCTGCGCCCGGAGTCCTGCTGCGCCCCTCGCCCGCCGGCGCCGAGCGCGAGGCCGGGGGACTCCGGACGGTCGCGGCGGCGCTCTGGATCGGCTGCTTCCTGGTGGCGCTGCCGGTGCTCGGCGCGCCGGTCGCGCTTCCGCCGCTGACCGCGGGCCTCATGTGGCTCGCGGGCGAGCGCTCGCCCCGGCTGCTGGTCGGGATTCCGCTCGCGTTCGCCGCCGGCGCCTGGCTCCTCTTCGCCCGCCTTCTCGGAGTGGCGCTCCCCTGACAGCCTGTGGACAAGGCGCCCCACCAGGGAATCCGTCCTCGAAGCGATGGGGAACCCCATCGTCCGGGCGGAGGCGGGGCGCTTTCCCCACCGGATGGCGGCCCGAATCGCTGGCGCGATCCGTTCCGCCCGCTTTCGCGGGGAGGGAGAACCCTCCCCGGCGGCGCTTCGCGCCGCGTCGGCGCGCGAGGGACTTTCTCCACAGCCTGCTAGGGAACGGAGTGCCTCCCTTCCTCGACGGGCTCCTGGTCGCGCTCGAACCGCCGAATCTGGGCCTCCTCCTCGCCGGGAGCGTGCTCGGGGTCTTCGCCGGCGCGGTGCCGGGACTCAGCTCCACCGTCGGGCTCGCGCTCGTCCTCCCGGTGACCTTCGCGCTCGAACCCGCCCCGGCGCTGCTCATGATGATCTCGATCTACATGGCGGCGGAGTACGGCGGCTCGATCACCGCGATCGCGATCGGCGTTCCCGGCAGCTCCCCCGCGCTCGCCACCACGCTCGACGGCTACCCGCTGACGAAGCGGGGCGAAGCCGGCCGGGCGTTCGGGATCTCGCTCTTCGCCTCGATGAGCGGCGGGATCCTGGGAACGCTGCTCCTCGTGGCCGCGCTCGGGCCGCTCTCGCGCGCGGCGCTCGCCTTCGGCCCCCCGGAGATGTTCGCGCTCGGCGCCTTCGGCCTCGCGATCGTCGCGAACCTCGTCGCCGACGATCCGCTGCGCGGAAGCGCGAGCGCCCTGTTCGGGCTGCTCGCGTCGGTGGTCGGGCTCGATGTGCTGACCGGGGCGCCCCGGCTCACCCTCGGGAGCGCGACGCTCCTCGACGGGCTCGGGCTGGTCCCGATGCTGATCGGCTTCTTCGCGATCGCCGAGGCGCTCCGGGCGGTGGCCGGCGCCCGCCCGCCCCCACCGGCGCGGGAGCGGCTCGACCGGGCGCTGCCCGGACTGCGGGAACTCTTCGGGCTCTGGCGTCCGATCCTGCGCGGCTCGGCGATCGGCGGCCTCGTCGGAGCGATCCCGGGAGCGGGCGCGACGATCGCCTCGATGGTCGCCTGGAACGAAGAAAGGCGTTTCTCGCGGAACCCGGAGCGCTTCGGCGCCGGCGAGCCCGCCGGGATCGCCGCCCCCGAAGCGGCGAACAACGCCTGCGTCGGCGCGGCGATGATCCCGCTGCTCGCGCTCGGGATCCCCGGCTCGGCGAGTGCGGCGGTGCTCCTCGGCGGGCTGACGCTCCAGGGCGTGTCTCCGGGGCCGCTGCTCCTGATCGAACGGGCGCCACTCGTCCACACCCTCTTCGCCGGCTTCTTCGTGGCGGTCGCGCTCATGCTCCTCGTCGGGAGGCTCGGGATCCCGCTCTGGGTCCGGGTGGCTCGCCTGCGCCCGTCGGTGCTCATGCCGCTCGTCGTCGGCATCTCGCTGATCGGCGCGCTCGCGCTCCGGGGGAACCTCGCCGACGCCTGGTTCGCGCTCGGCTTCGGCATCGTCGGCTTCCTGATGCTGCGGCGCGGGTATCCGCTCGCCCCGGCGGTGCTCGGGCTCGTCCTCGGCCCGATGATCGAGACGAACTGGCGCCGGGCGCTGACGCTCTCCTCGGGATCGCCGGCGGTCTTCTTCGAGAACCCGATCGCGCTGGTCCTGCTCGTGGCGGCGGCGGCGAGCTTCGCCGCCCCGGCGCTCCGCCGCCGCCTGGCGGTCGGCGGCGCGTCTGGTATCCTGCGGCGCGGGCGGGAGGCGCGAGGGACGAGGTGAGCGCGACGCGCGTCGTCTGCGACTTCATCGCCCGGACGGGGATCGGGGACCTTCCCGCGGAACTCCTCGCCGAGGGTCGCCGGTGCGTCACCGACGGGGTCGGGGTGATCCTCGCCGGGTCCACCGAATCCTGTTCGCAGATCGTCCGGGAGCAGATCGGGGAGACCGGGGGGCGGCCGCAGGCGGCGATCCTGGGAACCACGGAGCGGGCCCCCGCGCCGCTCGCGGCGCGAGCGAACGGGACCGCCGGCCACGCGCTGGACTTCGACGACACCCAGCTCTCGCGCCTGCCAGACCGGATCTTCGGGCTGCTGACCCATCCCACGGTGGCTCCGCTCGCCGCCACCCTCGCGCTCGCCGAACGCGAGAACGCGAGCGGCGCCCGCTTCCTCGAAGCGTTCCTCGTCGGGTTCGAGGTGGAGTGCCGGATCGCCGAGGCGATCCACCCGCGCCACTACCGGGAGGGCTTCCACTCGACGGCGACGATCGGCACGCTCGGCGCCGCGGCGGCCGGAGCGAAGCTCCTTCGTCTCGAGCCCGGGAAGACCGAGATGGCGCTCGGGATCGCGGCCAGCCTCGCCTCGGGGATCCGGCTCGGCTTCGGCACGATGACGAAGCCGCTCCACGCCGGCCGCGCCGCCGAGAACGGCATCCTCGCGCTGGATCTCGCCCGGCGCGGCTACACCTCGGGCGCGGCCGCCCTCGAAGCCCCCTGGGGCTTCTTCCGCGTCTTCGGCGGCGGTTTCGACGAGGACCAGCTCGCGCCCGGATCGCCCTGGACGCTGCTCGACCCGGGGGTCTCGGTGAAGCTCTATCCGTCGGGCAGCCTCGGCCACCCGAGCATCGCGGCGATGCTGGAGCTGGTGGAGACGAACGACCTCGCGCCCGAGTCCGTCGCCCGGATCGTCTTCCGGGCCGGGCGGAACATCCTGGATCCGCTCCGCTACCTGGCCCCCACGACCCCCCTGGAAGCGAAGTTCTCGATCCCGTTCGTGCTGGCGAGCGCCGTCCTCCGCCGCCGCGTCGGGATCTCCGAGTTCCACTCCGGTTTCGTCCGCTCCGCCGAGGTGCAGGAGCTGATGCGGCGCGTCGAGGTCCGGTTCGACCCGGAGATCGACGCCCGGGGCTACGACCGGATGCGGAGCGCGATCGAGGTGCGCCTGAGAGACGGCTCGGTGCTCACCGCCGCGGCGGACACCTACCCGGGCGGCCCCGAGCGCCCGGCGTCCCCGGAGGAGCTTCGGGGAAAGTTCCGCGAGTGCGCCGGACAGGTCCTCCCGGCGGAACGGGCGGAGGCCGCCCTGGCCCGGATCGGGGAGGTCGAGCGGCTGCCCTCGCTGGCGCCGCTCCTCGGGGAGCTCGATCCGGTTCCCGGAGGAGCGGCGCGGTGAGCCACCGGATGCCGCCGCCCTTCGTCGGGGCCACATCGCTCGCGCGGCGGCGATAGCATCCGCGGCTCGGCTTCGGGGCAGGGGACATGGAACGCACCTTCATCTACTGGGACAACTCGAACATCTTCGTCGGCGCCAGGGAAGTCGCCGCCGATCGCGAAGGCGGGGACGCGCGATCCCGCGTTCGCCTCCACTTCCGGAACCTGCTCGATCTGGCGAGGCGCGGGCGCCCGATCGAGAAGGCGGTCGCCGTCGGCTCCGTCCCGCCCGGGCTGCGCCAGGTGTGGAAGCGACTCGAGCACGACGGGGCGACCGCACGCCTGCTGGAAATGGGGGCGCTTCACGGCCGGGATGTGGATCAGGTCCTTTCGACCTGCATGCTGCGCGACGGGCTCGACCATGACGGCGACCCCGGGATCGCCGTCCTGCTCACCGGCGACGGGCGCGGCTTCGCCGACGGGGTGGGGTTCCACGCGGACCTGGAGCGGATGCACGGCCGGGGATGGCGCATCGAGGTGTTGTCCTGGCGGCGCAGCTGCAGCCGACGGATGCGGGCCTGGGCGGAGACGAACGGCGAGTTCGTGGCCCTGGACGATGCGTACGAGCACATCACCTTTCTGGAATCCGCGTGGCCCGGAAGGCCGTTCGCCGAACCGAGGGAGGCGATTCCGCTCGACTTCGGCGATCCGTCGGGATGACCCGGGACCACACCCGGCGCGTCGTCCGGACTCTCGTCCCGGGGGCCTTGCACTCGACCGGATCGAGGCGCTCGCGGTCTCGTCGCTCCCGCCCCCCGATGCGCCGCTTCGGCCTCCTGTTCCTCCTCGCTGCGTGCGGCGGGGCGGGCGAGGACGCTCCCGCGCCCGCCCCGTTCGAAGCCTTGCAGGTCGAGACGAATCTGATGCTCCCGATGCGCGACGGCGTCCGGCTCGCCACCGATGTGTACCGTCCGGCGCGGGACGGCGCCCCGGTCCCGGAGCGCTTCCCGACGCTCCTCCACCGAACCCCCTACGACAAGGCCTCCCCCCGGCTCGCCGAGCAGGCGCGCTGGTTCGCGGCGCGGGGCTATGTCGTCGTGGTCCAGGATCTCCGCGGGCTCTACTTCTCCGAGGGCGTCTTCCAGAAGTACCACGAGTTCGACGCCCCCGACGGCCACGACACGATCCAGTGGATCGTCGGCCTCGGCTACACCACGGCTTCGGTGGGCATGTGGGGGACCTCCTACGGGGCCCACACCCAGGCCGACGCCGCGAAGCTGAACCCTCCGGGCCTCGACGCGCTGGTAGTCACGATGGGAGGCCTCGCCGACCCCTGGACGCACAAGGTGCGGAACCACGGCGCCTTCGAGCTGGGCCAGCAGCTCGGCTGGGCCCACTCGCAGCTCGCCCGGGTCACCGACGAGCCGGGCATCCGGGCGCGGCTCGAGGCGGAGACCCCGGCCGACTGGTTCCCGAAGACGCCCTTCCGCAAGGGTGAGAACCCGCTCTCCGGGGCGCCCAACTTCGAGGACTACTACCTCGGGATGCAGAACCACGGCGACGACGACGCCTACTTCGGCGCGGTCGGGCGGAACTGGGCCGAGCACTACGGGAGCACCTCGGACATCCCGATGCTCCATGTGGGCGGGTTCTACGATTCCTACGCGCCCGGAACGATCCGGAGCTTCCAGGAACTCTCGCGGCTGAAGACCGCGCCGATGATGCTGCTGATGGGACCCTGGACCCACGGCGGCGCGAGCCGCTCCTTCGCCGGGGATGTCGAGTTCGGGGCGGCGGCGGCGATCCCGGACTTCGCCCGCGAGTTCCACCTGCGCTGGTTCGACCACCACCTGAAGGGGCGACCCTTCGCCGGCCTCTTCGGCCGGGGCGAACCCGCCGCTCCGGTGACCTTCTTCGTCATGGGCACGGGCGACGGACGCCGGGACGAGCACGGCCGGCTCTTCCACGGCGGCGAGTGGCGCACCGCGCGGACCTGGCCCCCCGAAGGGACCGAGAAGGTCGCGTTCCACCTGCGCGCCGGCGGCCGGCTGGCCCCGGAGCCGCCCGTTGCCGACGAAGGCTCCACCGCTTACACCTACGACCCGGCACACCCGGTCCCGACGATCGGCGGAGCGTTCTCCGGCGCGCTGAAGCGGGGCGGCTACGACCAGCGCGAACGCGCGTTCCGCTCGCTCGGCGGCGGCTCGGAAAACGGCTTCTTCGGCTCCGAGGTGGACGGCCGGCGGACCGCCGACCGCCCGGATGTGCTCGTCTTCGAGACCGGGCCGCTCCCCGGGGACCTCGAGGTGATCGGCCCGGTGCGCGCCCGGCTCTTCGTCTCCTCGAGCGCCCCCGACACGGACTTCACCGCGAAGCTCGTGGATGTCCATCCCCCGAGCGAAGACTTCCCCGAGGGGTTCGACCTGAACATCACCGACGGGATCCTGCGGGTCCGCTACCGCGAGTCACGCGAGCGGCAGACGCCGATGATCCCCGGCGAGGTGGTCGAGCTGGAGGTTCGCCTCTTCCCGACCGCGAACCGCTTCCGCGCCGGGCACCGGATCCGGCTCGAGATCTCGAGTTCGAACTACCCGCGCTTCGACCCGAACCCGAACACCGGCGAGCCGCTCGGGCGCCACACCCGGACCGTCGTCGCCGAGAACGAGATCCACCACCGGGCGGACCACCCTTCGGCGCTCTTCCTCTCGGTCGCGAACCCCGAACCGCCCCACTGATCCCGGGGGCGGCCCCCCGGCGGCGCCGTCAGCGGATCGCGTGGATTCCGATCCGGAGTCAGCGCCGGGATCCCGAGACGCGGCCGCTCCGAGGCGCGCCCGGTTCCCGGTCCCGAGTCCCGCGGCTGCCGGTCGAAGCGCGCCGCTCCGCAGCGCGGTCTGCTCGTCGAACGGCAGGACCCGATCGCGGGACGAGGATCCGGTCGCGAACCTCGTCGTCGCGCCACCCTCGACTGAAGTTCGACAGTTTGTTTTCGTAAGTCATTGATTTCAAAGTGAGTTATGGCGTAGCGAAATGCCTGTGGCGCCACACCGGGGGCACGGAGGCGGTCAGGGGGCGAGCGTGGGCGCCTGCTCCTGTCGGAGGACGGGCGGCAGCGCCATCCCGAGGTCGCGGAACACCCGGCTGGTGACGCCGCGGGCCTGGCTGCGCACCACGAACCGTTTCCCATCCTGCTCGATCACCCCCTCGGACAAGGGAGCCAGGCGCAATGCCCTGCCGCAGCGGAACACGAGCGGTCCGCCTCCTTCGAGAGGCCGCTTCTCGCGAGAGCCCTTCCCGCCACCGGGCCCGATGCGACCCGGGAAGTGAGAACGACCGCGAGTGTCCGCGTCCGGGCGACTCCATCGAGCCGCTTCCGGCAGCAATCCTCGAACTTGCCCCGAGGGATCGCGAGGATGGAGCGGAAATGGCCCCGACCGCATGGCCCTGTCCGGCCGGCCACGGGCGCGGATCCGGGATGAACGGGGAACGACTCCGGGGGCGCGCAGCTGCTTCTCCGGCACTCTGGCGGCCCAGCCAACCCGCTCGCGCGGACCCTGGCCCCGGAGTCCGCAAGGCCTGGCTGTCCGGCCGGGCGTCACGCCTCCCGGCGAGATCCCGGGGCCGGGAGGCCCGCGCGGGTTGACAAGCCCTCCCGCAGCGGAGTAGAACAATGAGGATGCCACGCGAATGGCTGGCGATGCTGCCGGGCGCGGTTCTCCCGATCGCGCTGGCGACGCTGGTGGCGATGCCCCATCTCCACGATGGGGACGAGCCCAGGGACGAACACTGCGTCGAGTGCCAGGCCCAGGGCGAAGCGCCTTCCGACTCCCGGGTCGGCGAGGACCCCGATTCGGGGGCCGGAGAATCCGTGGCGGCGCCGGCGCCGGCCCGCCCCGCCGACGCGGAAACCGGAGGGGCCGGCGCCAGGGCGCCGCCGGCCTGAGGATCCCTCCACCTCCGTAGTTCCCGATCCTCTTGCGTTCGGCGCGTCATCGGCGCGTCGAGTTCCACCCCCTCCTCCGAGGGAGGCGTTCCGGGTCTTCTCCCGGCGCCCTCAGCTATCCCATGACCGAAACCCTGCCGATCGATGGCCGATCGGCGCCCCCTGTCCCGGCGCCCGTCCTGAAGGCGCGCGCCCTCTCCAAGCGATACGGCGACCTCGAAGCCGTCGCCGGACTCGACCTCCAGGTCGAAGCGTCCGAGATCTACTGTCTGCTGGGCCCGAACGGCGCTGGCAAGACGACCACGATCCACCTCTTCCTCGGGTTCCTCGAACCCTCGGCCGGCGAGGTGTGGGTGACGGGGCGCGATGTCGTCGCCGATCCCGTGGAGTCCCGGCGACGCCTCGCCTACATCCCCGAGCAGGTGATGCTCTACAAGAACCTCAGCGGACTCGAGAACCTCGAGTACTTCTCCTCCCTGAGCGGGCGGGAGCGGCTTTCCACCGAGCGCCTGACGGACATCCTGGTGGACGCTGGCCTGCCGCGCGCCGCCGTCGGCCAGCGGGTCTCCGGCTACTCGAAGGGAATGCGTCAGAAGGTCGGCATCGCCATCGCGATCGCGAAGGAGGCCGACGCGCTCCTGCTCGACGAACCGACCTCCGGCCTCGACCCCCAAGCCTCGAACGAGTTCTCCGGGCTGCTCGGGCGGCTCCGGGAAAGCGGCGTCGCCGTGCTGATGGCGACGCACGATCTGTTTCGCGCCAAGGAGACCGGCACCCGGGTCGGGATCATGCGGCGCGGCCGCCTGGTACGGGAGATGAGCACCGACGAGATCGGCCACGCCGACCTCGAGCGCATCTACCTCGACCACATGCACGACTGAGGAGACCACCGATGATCCGACATGTCGTGCGCAAGGAATTCACCGACATCGTTCGGGACGGCCGCTTTCGCTGGTGCGCGGCGATCGTGGGCGTCCTGCTCCTGGTCTCGCTCGGGCACGGGTGGGGTCAGGCCGTGGAGTCGCAGGCGGAGCGCGACGCCGCGCAGACCACCGCCAGAGACCACTGGGAGTCGCAGGGAGAGAAGAATCCCCACTCCGCCGCCCACTACGGGATCTACGCCTTCAAGCCCCGCCTCGCGCTGTCCTTCCTCGACGAGGGGGTGGATCCCTACACCGGCGTTTCCGTGTGGCTCGAGGCGCATCGGCAGAACGACTTCCTCATGCGCCCGGCCCAGGACGCGACCTCAGCGCAGCGGATAGGCGCGCTGACGGCGGCGCAGATTCTCCAGCACCTCGTGCCCCTGCTCGTGATCCTGCTCACCTTCGGCGCGCTGGCCGGCGAGCGGGATCAGGGCACGCTGCGCCAGGTCCTCGCGTCGGGAATCGGCCCGGGCCGGCTGGCGCTGGGGAAGGCGCTCGGGGTCGCCCTGGCCCTCGCGCTGCTCCTCGTGCCGGCCGCCATCATCGGCGCGGCCGCCCTCGTCGTCGGGAGCCCCGGCCCGGCGGCGTCTCCCTTCGCGCGGGGCGCGGTCCTGTCCGTCGTGTACCTCGCCTACTTCACCGCGTTCCTCGCCCTCTCCCTCGCCGTCTCGGCGCGGGCCCGTTCGGCGCGCGCCGCGCTCGTCCTCCTGCTCGGCGTCTGGGTGGTGAACGGACTCGTCGCGCCGCGCCTCGCGGTGGACCTCTCCCGGTGGTTCCATCCGACGCCTTCCGCGGTGGAGTTCGCCCGGACGGTGGAGCGCGAGATGGCGTCCGGCGTGGAAGGCATCGAACGCCCCGACCGCGCCGCGCTCGCCGAGCGACTCCTCTCGGAGCACGGGGTGGAACGGATCGAGGACCTGCCGGTGAACGAAGTGGGGATCTACCTCCAGGAGAGCGAGGAGTTCGGGAACCGGATCTTCGACCGGAACTACGGGTCCCTCTGGGACACCTTCGAGCGTCAGGTCGGGGTCCACGAGGCGCTCGCGGTGGCGGCGCCGCTGCTGGCGGTGCGCGCGCTCTCGATGGGACTCGCCGGAACGGATGTCGAACAGCACCGGCACTTCGCCGCCGCCGCCGAGAGTTATCGCCGCGACCTGATGCGGGCGATGAACGGCGATCTGGCGCAGAACTCCCGCGCCGGGGATCTCTACCTGGCCGGACCCGAGCTCTGGGCCGAGACGCCGCCCCTGATCTACGACGCGCCGACGCTCGGCTGGGTGCTGAACAACCGGATCGTGTCGCTCCTGGTGCTCGGACTCTGGCTCGGCGCCGCGGTCGTCTTCGTCGCCGCCGGCGTCCGGCGCGCGGAGGTCGTCTGATCATGGTCTTCCGAACGATCCTGAAGCACGAGTGGCGCCTGCTCGCCGCCGACCGGGCGCTCTCGTTCGCGCTCGCGGTCTTCGCGCTCTTCTTCGTGTATGCGCTGGCGAACGGGATGGCCTGGATGCGCTTCCAGGAGGCGACGGTCGAGAGCGCCGAGGCCGGCAACCTCGAACGCGCGCGCGCCCTCGAGCAGGAGCTCGAAGACCTCGCGGACGGCGGCCAGCCCTCCTCGCCCTTCCGCGACCCTCGCGCCCCGAATGTCCTCGGCGGCCCCCGAGGCGCCCACACCGCGGTTCTCGATCCCGGCCCCCTGACCGCGCTCGCGGTCGGCCAGAGCGACCTCCTCCCCTACTACTACGATGTCAGCATCTACACGAACGAGTCCTCCTTCCACCAGAACGGCGAGGTCGAGAACCCGCTGAACCTCATGGTGGGCCGCTTCGATCTCGCCTTCGTAACCGTGTACCTGCTGCCGCTGCTCGTCCTCGCGCTCGGCTTCAATGTCCTCTCGGAAGAGCGGGAGCAGGGGACGCTGGCGCTCACCCTCTCGCAGCCGGTGTCGGTGCGCGCGGTCGTGGGAGCGAAGCTCGCGTTCCGCGCCTTCCTGGTGGTGGGGCTGGCCGCCGGCGTCTCGCTGCTCGGCGTCCTGGTCTCGGGCGGGGACCTCTCGTCCGCCCGGGTGCTCCTCTGGTGCGGCACCGTGATCGCCTACGTGCTCTTCTGGTTCGGGCTCGCCGCCTGGGTGAACAGCCTGCGGCGGTCCTCCGCCTGGAACGCCACCGTCCTCGTGAGCGCCTGGCTCGTCCTGGTGGCGGTGCTGCCGGCGGCCATCAACATCGCGGCGGGCCTGCTGCATCCGCTCCCGTCGCGCATCGCGATGGTCACCGCCCAGCGCGACGCCTCGAACGACGCCGTGAACCGGCGCAGCGAGCTGCTCGCCCGGTACCTGGAAGACCATCCCGAGATGGCCGGGGTGGCCCCCGACGAGCCCGGGCGCGCCGCCCTCGCCTGGGCCGCCACCGTCGCCGTGAACGGCCGCCTCGAAGAGGTGGCCGCGGAGCACGACGCGCGCCGGACGGACCAGATCGCCCTCGTGCGCCGCTACCGCTTCCTCTCGCCGGCCCTGCTGACCCAGGAGCTGCTCCTCGACGCGGCCGGCACGGGAGACGCGCGTTTCGCCCGTTTCCAGACGCAGGTGCGCGACTTCGCCGCCGAGTGGACCGATTTCTTCGCGCCGGCCATCCTCGCCGACGAGCAGATGACCGCCGGGATTCTCCCGAACATGCCCCGATTCCGGTTCGACGACGAAGGCAGCTCGGACCTCGCCCGCCGCGCGGCGGTTCCCCTGCTCGCCCTCTCCGGACTCGTTCTGCTCGTGGGCGTCGCGGCGGGGCACCGGCTCGGCCAGGTGCGGTCAGCGGACTGAGCCGCGCGGCGCCCCGGTGCCCGGCCCCGGCCCCGCCCGGCGGTCGGGGTGCGGGGGGCCCCCCGCGGGGGCGGAGCGGGGTGCGGGGGGTGCCGGGCC